>JAUYBI010000015.1 GCA_030693145.1 Candidatus Omnitrophota bacterium | reverse complement strand
CCCCAGCCTCCGGCGCTTGGGGAAAAATGACCCCGAGCACCCGCGAGGGGGAGAACTTTTTCCCCAGCCTCCGGCGCTTGGGGAAAAATGACCCCGAGCACCCGCGAGGGGAACATTACTTTTTATAGTTAATGATACCATATTAGTATCTTTTGTCAAGAAATTTTTTTTCCTAGCTGCAGCCAAACACCTTAATACAGGAAAGTTAGAATGATTGGGTTATTTTGACCAGATAAGCCAGATGAATAAATAAGCAGCGGTTACCGCGGCCAGGGTAAAGGGGATTCCTATCTTCATAAAATGCGTAAACTTAACCGGATATCCTTCTTTTTTAAGCAGGCCGCAGGCAACAATATTGGCTGAGGCCCCGATAGGAGTAATGTTGCCGCCAAGGCTGGCGCCAATGAGCAAACCGAAAAGAAATAAAGAAGGATTGATCTGTAATTTATCCGCCATAATCATGGCCACCGGAAGCATCGCCGCTAAGAAAGGAACATTATCAATAAATGCCGAGAGAATTACCGAAAGAAATACTATTACGGTATAGCCCAGGAATATATTGCTGCCTACCAGGCTGGCCAGATAATTCGCTAACACCTGAATCCATCCGGTAAGCGAGATTCCCCCCACAATAATAAAAATACCTACCAAAAAAAATGTCGTATCCCAATCAAGCTTCTTAAGACCATTCCTAATGGAGGATTTATTAATGAATTTTTCCCAGAGCAAAGCAATGATACCAAAAACCATGCAAAGTTGGCCGGCCAGAGAGCTAAAGCCGGAATCAAAAAATGATGAGAGTGCCAACAAAACAATTAAACTCACCAATAAAATTGTAGGCACCCAACTCTTTACCTTTTCTATCGGAATAAGCTGTGTTTTAGCCCGATGTTTTCTGAAGATGAAATAAAGCACAAAAAAAGAAACAAAAGCCCCCAGCTCTACGGCAAAGAATATGCTGGGTTTACCCCGGTAAAAAAAGAAATCCCCAAAGTTCATTTTAGCAAAACCTCCCAAAAGCATGCTTGGCGGATCTCCAATTAAGGTCGCTGTCCCCTGCAAGTTGCTAGAGACGGCAATAGCAATCATCATGTTCGTAGGATTAATCTTTAACTTCCTGGCAAGGGCCAAGGCAATCGGCGCCACAATCAATACCGTAGCCACATTCTCCACAAATGCAGAGATAAAACCGCTTAAAATACAGATAAATAAAATCGCCCAAGCCGTACTCTTAGCCTTATCCACAACTATTTCAGCAATATAAGCCGGAACCCTGCTCTGCATAAATACATCCGCCAGGATCAAGGTGCCGACAAAAATACCCATCACATTCCAATTAACCGCCAGGAATGCTTCTTTTAGCGATATGGCGCTGGTTAAAACCAACAACAGGCTGCCCCCTAAAGCCACTAAAGTGCGCTTATGCGGCAAACAAACAAACAGAAGGTAAGAAATTACAAAAACAATTAAAGCTATAATTTTTGGATTCATAATTTAAAATATTAGCATAAATAACCAGGCCAGGCAACGCATTTAGAAAAAACCGCAGCTTTCCTAACTTAAACTTACAAAAACTATTCCCACCATAATTAATCCCGTGCCCAACCAACGCCGAGTACTCATCTTTTCTTTTAGCACAAACCTGGAGGCCAAAGCAATAAAAATATAGTGCATACTATCTGCAGAAAAAGCAAAATTAAGATCCGCCTTGGAAAGCACTACCAGCCAAATACATAAAGAGATCGAGCTGAAACCAAACCCCAGCCAGAGCCGAGGGTTGCTGATTAACTTAAAAATGAATTTAAATATTTTAATAATATTAAAAGTGGGCGTAAAATTCAAAGAGTCAATCGCCGACTTCAAAAATAGCTGATTTATAGTATCGCACAGACTAGTTAGGGCAATTAGAGAAAGAACCGCCAGTAAGCCTTGCTTCATTTTACCTGTTCCAACCTTTCTTTGCTACTTAAAGAAACAAGTATAACTCCGGCCAAAACAAAAAGTACCCCCAACCATCTTAAAACAGTAACCTGTTCATGCAGAAAAATAATTGATACCAAAGGAACTAAAATATAACTAAAACTGGCAATAGGTACGGCTACGCTTAGGTCTATTTTTGTAAGCACCGTAGACCAGATAATAAATACCGCGGCCACAGTAAATAAACCCATCCACAAAAACGGTGAAGTAAAAGTTGCCCTAAGAAACTCAACGGCAGTAGCTAGATCAACGATAACTTTGTTACTTTGCGCTAAAGCACTTTTCTTAAAAAAGAAATGGAGCGCGGTCTCCAGGATATCGCAGGCAATAAGCAGTAGTAATATTTTAAGTGTAACTTTTTTCTTAAACATATAATTTACTTAAGCCTTTCATCTTGGCCAAAATTACCCGGTTTAAAAAACAGAATGAGCAATCTAAGAAAAAAATTAAAAAATATATTTTTATGCTTTAAATAAGCATGCAGGGCAATAAGTTTTCCACCTAACAGGGACTTTGTCGCATAATTAGTCTGCCCAGAATAATAATAGCACAAAGAGTTATTTAAGCACCATTTAATATTATGGGCCTGGCTAACAAAATACAGGTTGAATTTCTTAGATATTTCATAATCGAAACCGACGAACTTATCAATGAACAAATCATCATAAATAAAACAGAGATTAAAAGCCGCCAGTTTGTCATCCACATAATAAAGGAAAAAACGAGTATGCGGGCTTAAGTCATGAGCAATCTGTAAGAAAAATTTTTTGGTCAAATGTTCAAATTTGGTTGCGCCTTTATAATAAGTATTTTCATAAAGCTCAAGTATCTGGTTAATTTCACTTGCTACGTCTTGAACAACCTTAACCTCAATCTTGCCTCGGAGGTAAGCCTGTTTCAATTTCCTATTCAGATACTTGCGGGCAGAACTGCCTAAACTTTCAAGATAGCCTTCAAAAGAAGTAAAATTAAGCTCTGTGGCCACGGTAGGAAAACTCTCTACTTTGGAATATCCTTTTGGTATTAAAGCATCCAGAAATAGCGTGTCCTGTTTTAAAAAATCTTTAAAGATTACTAACGGTGCGTTAACTCTGATACCGCAATTTTTTATCCCCTGCAATAACAATGGGATAATTCCGGGATCATCCTTAAAGCTCTGCTTAATTCCCAGCACCCCATGTTCTCCAAAAGGCGAACCGCAAAAAAGTGTTTTAATAATTAAAAAACGCGGGAAAACCTTGCGGATAGATTTG
Source organism: Candidatus Omnitrophota bacterium (assembly GCA_030693145.1). Lineage (GTDB taxonomy): Bacteria > Omnitrophota > Gorgyraeia > Gygaellales > Profunditerraquicolaceae > UBA6249. Next base: position 81,318 of record JAUYBI010000015.1, on the reverse strand, counting down.
ATAAATTTAGAAAGCCAGCCTTCTACGGCAATGTCCAGATTAAAATCAGCACTAAATAACGGCGCGATAGACACAATCTCATTATCAGACTCAATGACCAAATAATAAAACCTGAACTCAGGAAATTCTGAGTTCTCCATCGCCCTGAAGAATGAATAGCCCTCCGGAATTCCCTTAAAAACAGCATCCCATTCATTCTGTTCTATCTGGCCTAGGTTATCTAATAGCTTATAGTGCATTTTTTGCCTAAAGAGTTAACTTGTTTTTTGATTATTTTAGCATAAAATATATAGATAGCTACCAGAAAAGGAATTATCATTTGAGCCTCATACGAGAGATCCCCCCAACCGCAGGTTGGCCACTTACAATCAAGAGTTTAATCACTTCTCTTTTTAAAAGTCATCCTCCCGGATTGCTGGAGGATGACTTTAAAAGATATCTTGGTGCGCCACAGGCAAAACTTACCTATTCCGGCACGTCAGCTTTTTATATAATCTTAGAAAGCCTTAAAAAACTTTCAAATAAAAAAACTGTGGTTATCCCTGCTTTTATCTGCCCCTTAATGCCTCTAGCCATAAAAAAAGCCGGCCTGAATATAAAGGTTTGTGATACCAATGCGCACAATTTTGATTTTAATAAAAATAAACTTGAAAATATTTGCGCCTCAAATAATGATATTCTGGCCATACTCGCCGTACATTTAGGCGGACTGGCAATAGATTTTTCCGCGCTAAAAGAGACCGCCCAAAAATGTAAAGCTTTTATTATTGAAGACTGCGCGCAGAGCTTAGGAAGCCAATACTACGGCGCAAAAACAGGCGCCTTGGGTGAGTTTGCATTTTTTAGCCTCTGCCGGGGAAAAGGCCTGACTATTTATGAAGGCGGAATCGCCGCAACTAATTTGCCTGAATATGCGGATATCTTAAATGACACTGCTAAAGAAATAATGCAGCCGGATTTTTTATCCGAATCTTTAAAAATCGCGGAACTTTTTGCTTACAGCGTCTTCTACCAACCGAACCTATTTTGGTTTGCCTTCAGATTACCGCAGCTATTCTGGCAGTTACGGAATAATCCGGTAAAAGCAATGGGCGAATATTTTGAAACTGATTTTCCAATACATCAGGTTTCTGCTTTTCGGGAATATATCGGGCACATTAACTTCCCCCGCTTAGAAGATAAAATTAAAGCCCAACGAAAAAAAGTAGGTATTTATTTGGAGGGATTAAAAAATATTTCCGGGGTGCATCCGATTGTTGAGCTGGAACGCACCCGGGCGAGCTATCCCTACCTTACTCTTATTTTCCAAGATGCCAAAAAGAGAAACTCTACCCTGAATTTATTTAGGAATTCCGGATTAGGAATATCCCAGGTATATCTACAGGCGATCACCGATTATGCTTATTTAAAAAATATTATTCCGGATACGCAATGCCCCAATAGCCGTAAGCTTAGCGAAAAAACAATAACTTTAAGCACAAGCGATTTTTTAAAAGAATCGGATTTGAAAAATATAATTAAAAAACTAACTAAACTATTAGAATGATATGATAATTTTTTCCACCAAAGAAGACAGCCGCTTAATCACAGGCATACCTAATACCGGCTTCTTTTTACCGGGAGACAAAAATCTATGCCTGCTTATCCACGGGCTAACCGGCACCGCTAAAGAGATGGGTTCGATTGCCCAGAATTTAAACAAAAGAGGGTTCTCCGTAGCCTGTCCTTTAATGGCTAACCACGATAAATCTATCTCTTGCCTGAAAAGGACAACCTGGGAAGAACTTTATAACTCTGTGCGTGACGCATTTACTAAATACACCCAGGATTATGAAAATATATTTGTAGCGGGGTTATCCTTTGGCGCCCTGATCGGAATATTACTAGCGCATGAATTCCCCCATAAAGTAAAGGCCTTAAACTGTTTTTCCCCCACCCTCTTCTTTGATGGCTGGGCCAACCCAAAATTAAGATTTCTTTTACCTCTAGTTTATAAAACACCGCTGCAATATTATTTTTATCTTAAGGAAGGCTACCCTTACGGAATCAAAAACCAAAGGCTGCGCTCAAGGATTGAAAGCTTTTATAAAAAATCAGATTTATTCGACTACACCAAAGTGCACCTCTACGGATACCCGGTAATACCGGTATCCAGCATGCGTCAGAATCACTTACTGGCAAAATATGTTATGAAAATATTACCGGCTGTAACTACGCCGATTCAATTGTTGCAGGCCAAGGATGATGACGTAACCAGCCCCAAAAATTCTTATTATATCTATAACCATATCGGCTCAAAAGACAAGGAAGTAGCCTTGTTCGAAGACTCCTACCATATTATTATTGCTGATCAGGAAAGGGATAAAGTTGCGGCAAAAACATTAGCTTTTTTTGAAAAATACAAAGTTTAGGGCTTCTTCAGTGCTCGATTTAACGCCTCTTCGAAAAGCTCCACGCCTAAATCAATTTCTTCTTCCGTAATATAAAATGAAGGGGCAATAGTAAAAACATTTTTATAATATCCGCCGACATCCAAAATTAATCCCCGGCGCTTGCCGCCGACATTAAGTGTGCCGCTTAACCCCAGGTTAGTGATCTTATCCGTAAGCTCCTTGTTCGGGGTGTAACCGTCTTTCTCGCACATCTCTATCCTGAGCGCCAGGCCAATACCATCCACATCCCCCATCTGCGGGTATTTCTTCTGCAGCTTTTTAAGCTGGGCAATAAAATACCGCCCCTTCTTGGGAATCGAGGTTGAAAAATCCGATTCTTCAATCAATTTCATTACCTCCAAACCGGCAGCTGTGCCCAGGGGATTGCTGGAGAATGTAGCGTGGGTGGAACCCGGAGGGAAAACCGCCGGTGAAATTAATTTCTCTTTAGCCCAAACCCCGCTGATCGGGTTTAATCCATTGGTCAGGGCCTTGCCAAAAACCAGGATATCCGGAGCAATATTAAAATGTTCAATCGCCCAAAATTTACCCGTACGAAAGAAACCCATCTGTATTTCATCATCAACGAAAAGAATTCCATAACGATCCAAAATATCCTTCAATTTTGAATAATATTCCTGAGGCGGGACAATGTAACCACCTGTACCCTGGATGGCTTCGGCGTAAAAAGCAGCAAATTCACACTTGTTATTCTTTTTGTTTACTACTGAATAATACTCGGTTTCAAAAAGCCTCTCAAATTGCTTCAAACAATACAGATCGCAGAAATCTCTTTTTTTATCATAGTGGCATCTAAAACAATACGGGTAAGGGATAAACATTGCCCGGTCACCAAAATGCCCGAAACGTTCCCGGTATCTAAAACTTGAGGTAATCGCTGAGGCGGCTAATGTCCTTCCGTGATAACCTCCCATGAAAGCAAAAACCAGGCTGCGGCCGGAATAATTACGCACTAACTTTAATGAATCTTCCAAAGCGCTTGAGCCGCCGACATTAAAATGAATCCGCCCCTTTTCTTCAAAGGTGCGTTCATTTTTTTGCGCTAATTTCGCGGCCAGCTGGATCTTCTCCTCATGCAGATATTGACAGGCCAACTGCGGCAGGATATCAATCTGCTTTTTTAAAGCAGTATTCAGGCGTTTATTCCGGTAGCCGAAATTAACTGCCGAATACCACATCTGCAGGTCCAGATACTCTATCCCCTGGCGGTCATAAAGATAGCTTCCTTGGGCGCTCTTAAATACATTCAGTTTCTCGGCATAATGCACCGTATCCCCCCAGGAGCAATATTTTGCCTCCAGATCCAATAACTCGTCATCGGAAAAAGTTTTTTTCTTCCCGGGTTCTTTAATCAATTGTTTTGGGTTCACGCTAATTTCCTTTTTAAATAAGTGAAAACTTCTTTTAAATTATGGAAAGCCCTATAATCCAGCTTGCTATCTTTAAGATGCCTGAGTAAATGGTCCTTAGCGAATACCACCTGCGCATGTTTAGCCGGGCAGATATCCGATTCCCCGTCACCGACGTAAATGATGATGGAATCTTTCGGGGCTTTTGCCAGGAGGTTTTTTGTCTTACAATGCGCGCAAATCTGGCAATCTTTATCTTTAAAGGGATAATCCGTGATCACTTTACCCTTAGAAAAACTCAATTTATTAGCATAAACCTTAAGTTTATTTATCCCGTTAATCTTGAGGACCCGGTTAAGGATATAATCATAATTATCACTCAAAACTAAAGTTTTAACTCTCCTGGCTAACAAAAACTTATAGATCGGCTTAAAATAAGGATCCAGTTTTATCTTGGGCAGATAAGCATCCAAAATTTTCTTATTTAAATCCATTCCCCGCAGCTGGCCTTCCAGGCAGGTCTTAGAGCCGATCCTGCCGCTCCTCCATCTTTTTTCCAGCTCTACCCAGCGGTCATCTTTGGAAAAAAGCAGAAGCATATTATCAAAAATATCACAAGTGGCAATCGTATTATCAAAGTCAAAAAATACAATGCACTTTTTAGGATTAAATTGCTTATTCTCTGGAGCCATATAAAAAGTTGTAAAATTTTACCTAGGTAAAATTTTACCCCTATTGCTTCATAGGGGTAAAATTGCGGGCTAAATCCACGATTAATGTTATTTTAATCCCAACTCCCAAAACTGTCAACCCTAATCTTTAGCTAAACACCCCGGGTAAAGCTGTCTGGCAAAATACGCACCTATTTTGCGCCAGATGAGATTCTAATATATTGAATCCATCCCGCTTAATCAAAAGCTTCCGGCATTTACCGCATAAAGTATCCTGCCCCCAGGCGCCAAAATTGCCAACATACACATAATGCAATCCCTGACTTATACCTAAATCATAGGCCAACTTAAGCGTACGTTCAGGAGTAGGCGCATAATCTTTAAACTTATAATCAGCGTGAAAGCGTGAAATATGCCAGGGGATATCTTTATTTACCGCGGCAATAAACTTGGCCATTGCCGTCAACTCCTCTGGAGTATCATTCTCACCGGGAATAATCAAGGTAGTAATTTCGATCCAGACTCCGGCAGCATTTAATAACTGAATAGAATCAAGAACCGGGCCAAGCTTAGCTGAACATACCCTTTGATAAGAACTCTCCTTAAAAAACTTCAGGTCGATATTAGCGGCATCCAGATATGGGCTAAGCAAAGAAACTGCCTCTCGGCTCATATAGCCGTTAGTCACAAATATATTCCGCAAGGACGCTTCTTTAGCCAACTTGGCTGTCTCTAAGGCAAACTCAAAATAAATTGTTGGCTCGGTATAAGTATAAGCGATGCTTTTACAATTATTCTGCTTAGCCAGTTTTACAACCTTATCTGCGCTGAAATCTTCTCCCGATGGTTGTTGATGATTAAAATCAAACTGGGAGATCCGCCAATTCTGGCAGAAACCGCAGCGAAAATTACACCCTGCGCTGGCAATGGAAAAAGTTGATGTACCGGGAAGAAAATGATACAGTGGTTTTTTCTCAACCGGGTCGATGTTGGCGGCTACAAGCTTAGCATAATTATGCGTATAAAGGATGCCTGAAATATTCTGCCTGACTCCACAAAAACCAAATTTACCCTCCGGGATCTTACAACTATGCGCACAAAGCTGACAATGCACCTGCAGGTTTTTTAGGCGGATATAAAGCTGGGCTTCTTTCATATGAATAAATGCGTAAATCTTGCTTTTGGCAGAGGGGATATCTGCTGCACATTATCTTTAACTGCGGGGATCTGCCGGTAAAATACCTCTATTTTCTCTAAACCCACAGCATCAGTATAGGCAGAAGTTATCTGGGAAGATAAAAAAATTAATTCCTGATTAATTAGTCCTCTGGCCAACGCAGTAGGACCGGCGAGATCTTTCTGTGGGCTAAATAAATAATCCCCTGCTTGAGCTAACCGCGCGAGTTGATTATTTTCACCTTCATCCCTGCCCACCACCAATCTGGTATTATCCCCTAAACGAAAATGCCTGCCGACTTTTAAAAGCTCTATATTTTCCAGGTTTAATTCATCATGCGCCAAGAGCTCGACTAACCTTTTAGAAAAACTAGGATCGGTCAACAAACACCCTCCGGCAGGGGTAGCGTAATCATTAAAGCCCAAATCTCGAGCGAGCCGCATCTGCGGGGTGCGCATCCGGCCGTTAAAATTAAGCAGTTTCTCTCTTTTAACCCAACCCTCTTTTTCCGCTAAACTCGGAGGGAAAAACTGTGCCGAGAGCGGGCGCAATAACAAATCATCCAGGCCGCTTCTCTGCCGGATTAACTTTAAAGCCTGCTTATTTTGGGACATCGGCCGCTGGCCAAGCACCTCGCCGGTAATAATAAACTTAGCTCCCCATCCCGGCATTAATTCCCTGGCCCGGCTAAACATAAGAATCTTACAATCAATGCAAGGATTCATGTTTGAACCAAAACCATAATGCGGTTCCTGAATAAGCTTGAGGAACTTTTGGCTTAAATCCTCCTCGATTATTTTTATACCGATCTCCGGAAATCTTTTTCTTATATTTATCTTGCAGAAGGGAATCTTGAAATGTAGGCCAATAACCTCACATCCTTGATCGTGAATAAGCTTGGCGGCTAACAAACTATCCAGGCCTCCGGAAATTAAAGCCAACGCCTTGATTTTCATAGAATTTAATGTGCGGATTGATCTCTAATCTTTAGCTAACTGGGTAAGAATTTATTAGCTAATGCCATAAATACTATTCCCAGCAAGAAAGCAGAAAAAGCGGCCATCGAACGCTTAAGATCATTCTCTTTATGCAACTCTGGAATAAGATCGCTGGTGGCGATATAAATAAATCCTCCGGCAGTAAGCGGTAAGATAAAATTCGAGAAACCCTGAATATAATCATTAATAAAATAACCGGCTAGAGCTCCAATCATCGCCATCAACGCTGAAGCAAAATTAAATAAAAGCGCTTTTTTCTTAGTAAACCCGCCATATACAAGAATAGCAAAATCACTCAACTCTTGGGGAATCTCATGCAAGATAATTGCCAAAGTAGTTACTAATCCCAGCTGAAAAGAAACCATAAAACTGGCAGCAATTACCATGCCATCGATAAAGTTATGGAACCCATCGCCAACTAAAGTTAAGTAAGTAAAGGCGTGAGTTTTGCAAGCACCCTCTTCATGGCAATGCCGCCAGTGCAAAAACCTCTCCATGATGAAGAAAATTATAATTCCTAAGATGAGATAGGAAAATACCGTGGTACTTTTATTATTTTCCAAACATTCCGGAAGGATATGCAAAAAAGCGCTGCCAATAAGTGCCCCGGCAGAAAAACCGATCAGGCAAAAAAGCGCCTTTTGCAGCAGATTATCCTTGATCGCCAAGGTAAGAATGCCGACCAGGGAAATAAGACTGACTAAAAATGTGCTGGCTAAGATCCAGAATAAAACCATCTGTAGGAATTTAACCTAAATTAGGTTTTCTGCCTTTATTCGCTTTCTTGGAACGCCAATTGAGCTTTCCCCTGCGTTTTCTTTTTCCCACGTTTTTACCCCTTATAATAATTCAGCGGCACATTCTGTACAACAAAACGGCCTGCTTCAATAATACAGTCATAAATGACCTTGCCCATAGGAGTTCCTGCATAATCGCTCAAACCGGCTCTGAAGGCTTTATCCTGAGGAAATTTTATTTTTTTCCCGGGATTCTCCACCACCTGGCTTTGAATATCCCGGCTGCCAATTACCTCTGCGGTAGCCCGGTCAATAATCCGCAAACTTAATTGCATATTTGCTTTGTTTAAAACTTCACCTAATAAACCGCCCATAAAACTACTGGCGCTGCTTCCTCCGCCGCCCAAACCGGATTTTCCTCCTGAGTTTTCCGGAATAAACTCAACAATTCCTACGCTAATAATAAGATCCGCATCTTGCGGGGCAACAATCAGGAAACGTTTGGTACCGTTTAAAATATTAATGAAATATTCTTTCAGGGCCAGGCTGACCTGCGCGTTGAGCCCGGAGGTTTTTAATTCAAAATCGTTAACGGCGATTTTAGCCTGTGGCCCCTGATAAAGGCTCAACAGTTCCCCTGCGGAAGTTTTATCCAACATTGAATGCGGTTTTGTCGAAAAACACCCGCTCAAGAATAAAAGGATTCCCGCGCAACTTAACAGCATAAAGCTTTTTTTCATACTCAATTTTTAATATATTACCGATTAACCAGGCTGTCAAGGAAAGTTTCAACCTAGAAACTTTCCTTGACCCGCTTAAAGCAGCTCTGGCAGGCGGCTAATTGCAGAAATAATCCTAAATGGCTGCTCTCTTTTAATATCCGGTTTACTGCTTGAGCCGCTGGTTACAATTACGGTATTAATTTTTGCGCGCCTTCCGGCTTGGGCATCGATAACCATATCTCCGACATATAAAGCTTGCGATTTCTTAAAACCAAATCGCTTAACTATTTTATTTAACATCTCCGGATGAGGTTTGCCATGCCTGGATTGATCCGCGCAAAGCACATAATCAAAAAAAGCGCCGATATCCAGATACCTTAATAAAATATGAGAAAACTTGCTTGGCCGATTACTCGCTACGGCTAATTTATAACCTTTTAACTTAAGGCGCCGCAGAAGGCGGCTGACAAAAGGATAAAGATGCGCGTGTTTAAGCAGGCTATGTTTATGGTGATTACGATATAAACTTAACGCGTGTTTTAGGTCTCCTTTAGGCACATAGGGCTTAAGCAGATTTTTATCTCCCCATCCTACCAAACTCCGGATTAAACCTGCGCTTTGCGTTTTTAGGCCTAATCTGTGCATTACATAATTGAAGCTGTTGCTTATCGCCGCATAGGCATCTATTAAGGTACCGTCCAAATCGAAAATAATTAATTTTATATTTTCCATAATAAAGTTTAGGCAGGGTTTTAAGGCCCTGCCTATTAAATGAATGAGTTAATGCGCGAATTTTAATACCTTGCAGCTTTTATCTAACGCAGTCCTTGCGAGTGAAATAATCAAGAATAATTACTGGGTTTGCTCCTGAACAGCCGGTACTGGCCCTGATTCTACCGGTGCTGGGGCTGGCTCTATCGACCCTGGCGCCGCATTTGCCGCGATAGATGAATCCACGGGTGTTTCTGATTGAATTGCCGGCTGCGCTAAATTAGGAACAACTGTCTGCGCAGGTACAGGCGGCTGCGCTGCCTCAACCGCGGGTTGCTCTTTGCTAATTGACGGAGTAAACGGCTGGGTATTTTCTACCGCCGGCGCAGGCGCAGAAGATGCAGCATCCGGTTTCTCAAAACTAATATTCTTAACAATATTTTTATTATCCGCTCCTAACATATAGTCAACACTTAAAGTATCTTTTAATTTCAACTCATTAAAATCTTTAATATTTTCTAAGACTGTTTTTTCATCAACAACCAAAACCAGTTCCTTCTCTTGATCCGTTTCATAATCAAGATGTTTTAAAGTAATGGTTTTAGCCTGATTGTCTAAATTCGTTACCTCTCCCCAGGCCCACTGCGTATCGTTCTCTTTTTGTGAAGCAGCCTGTTGATTAGAAGTAATCACCACGGAATCTGTGGGTGCAACCGCCGCCTCTTCGGCAAGGACAATTTGCGCAGTAACCATCATTCCAATAGCAAGCCCGGATAAAACAACAGCTTTCTTCAAATTCATCTTATACCTCCTCTAAGGTTGTCTTCAAATTATCACAAGTTTTCTTACTTGTCAAGTTATCTATAAAACGGCAGAAAAACAAGCGCTGCCATAACCACCAGGGTAGTAACTAAGCCCACACTCAAGCCCACCCAAAACCAATCCAGGAAACTTATCTTCAGGCGTTTTTCCTTCTCTAAAATCCCGATAGCCACAATATTAGCGGTAGAGCCGATCAGCGTAATATTGCCGCCCAGACAGCCGCCAAAAAGCAAGGCCCACCACAACGGCTGTAAATTAATATTTAAATTTCCAAAACCCTGGACTACAGGAATAAAAGCCGCCACCAGAACGACATTATCCAAAACACTTGAACCTATCGCGCTTACCCATCTGCGCATCCAGAAATTTTATGGATTTTCTATACCAAAACAAAAGAATAAAAATAGTAACGGCTAAACAAAGCAAAGCCAAAGGGAAAGCTTTGGTGATAAAGTCTTCAAAGGTCAAGCCGGATTTGGAAGCAATAAGTATGCCGATGGGATTTCCCAGAACCGTAGCCGCAGATCCAATATTGGTCGCCAAAACAGAAATAATCACAAAAGGCACCGGATTAACCTCAAAATAATCGCAAATTTCTAAGACCGCTACCACCATAAAAATAATCGAGGTTACTTCGTCAATCGTACAGGCAAGCAAGGCAGATAAGAAACCAATAAGCAAAACAAATTTTTTACCGGTTAATTTTGGAATCCGTAACATCAGGCTGACAATCCAGGCAAAAACTCCGGAATCTTTTAATAACCCGATAATCACCATCATCCCTACCAGGAAAAGAATTACCTCCAGCGATGAAAATTCAATGACATGCTCCAAGTCAATGGTCTTAGTCATTAATAATATTGAGGTGCCGATAAAAGCAAAACTGAGGCGGAAATCCCAAAAGAAAAGAGTCCCTAAAATTGAAGCGGAGAATATACCTATAGACAGAGACTGATGCGCGTTCATTCCGGAAAAACTAGCACCCGCCCCCAGGGAAAAGGCCAATAGAAATAAAGAAAGCAGCTTTGAGGAAAGGTTTTTCAACTATTTTTAGAATTTAAAACATGGAGACGGTTCTATTTTTACCCAGAAGCCAGGCGGAAAAATAGAACCGTCCCCCTTATTTTTTTATTCCTTAGCGATGGCTAAAGTAATTACACCGGCTAAAATCAAGAATAAACCAATGCAACCTTTGATCATCACCAGAAGCTCTCCCCAAAACTTCAAAATTGCCCAGCCTCCTAAAACCAGAAACGCCAGGCCTAAAACAACCTTAAAAAGTGTAGCTAAGGCCTTTTTAGGATCGCAACACTTCTTTTCTGTGCCACAACATTTTTTCTCTTCTGCTGCCATTAAACACCTCCTTATGTAGATACATAACACCGGCGCAATTCCAATAAGCGCCGGGTGTCTCGCGTAGTAACACAACACCGGCGCAATTCCACTTAGCGCCGAATGTCTATTTAGACATTATATTAAACTCTGCTGACTTTTATCAATTGTCAAGTACAGTAGGGTGGGTTTAAACCCACCCTACTATTGTTAATAAGCAGTGGGGGAAGTTTACCTACTTGCCGGTAGGCAGGAACCTCCCCTACTATTGAAAATCAACAAGGTTTGTTACACTGTCTCTATTTAACGGGGTTTACTTTTCCATCTGCGATGGATCCAACCCCACTCCGCAGGATATGCACGTATATAAGACTCAATTATACGCGTAAGCTTCTGAATATTTACCAGAATAACATCCTCAGAGCCCTTACCTTCTTCTAATTTTAACTCTGTTTCAAAAATTATCTTGTGTTGATCATCGGGCTGCCTGATAATAAAACATGGAATCAGCGCGGCTTTCGTCCTCTGCGCCAAGATCACCGGGCCGGTAGCCGTGGCTGCTTTTTGTCCGAAGAAATCTACGAATACTCCCCCGGTTCCAAAATTCTGATCAATAGGAATAAAAAGCAATTCATTATTACGCAGGGCATTAATCGACTTATTCACGCACTCATTACGCGGCTGGCTGTAAATAGTCCTCACCCCAAACCTCTCCCTTTTTTTAAGGAAGATTTTTTCCATCCTGGCATCGTGCATCGGCTTCATAATTCCGCCGGTTTTATAACCCTCCACTGCCAGTCTTCCTAAGAGCAGCGGAAAATTACCAAAATGCGCGCTCACCAGAATAACACCCCGGCCGCAAGCTAATGCTTTATCGAGATTTTCCCGGCCCTGAATCTGAACCCGATTTCTTAAAGCCTGCGGTTTATCAAAAAAGAACATCAATTCCACCGCGCTTTTAGCCATATAAATAAAGCAATCTTTAGCGATTCTTTCAATTTCTTGATAAGACTTTTCTTTACCAAAAGCAATACTTAAACTATCTAAAGCAATTTTTCTCTGTTTTTTGGCAAAAAAATACGCTAAAGCGGCAATATTTTTAGCAAAGGCGTAAAGATAAGTTGCCGGAATAACCTTAACTATCAAAGAGCATATATTTATTCCCAGCCAAGCCGCAAAACGGCTAAAGCCCTTACGAATTTTTTTAGAGTCCATTTTGATTTAAGTTAAACAAATTATAGCAAACTGCCCTTAAATTGCAAGAAAAATCAACCCTGACAATTCACACCTGACTTTCAACTGTAGGGTGGGTTTAAACCCACCCTACAGTTGTTAATAAGCTGTAGGGGAGGTTTAAACCCACCCTACTCTACTTGACAATTAATAAAAATCCGCAGAGTTTATTATAATGCCTAAAGCTTATAGCCAATTTTACGTAAGAGATTCTTACGCCAGGCGATATCTGTTGCCTCTTCCAACCCTTGAGGAATTGCCCCATCAATCACTCCTAATATCCCGCGGCCGGCCTGGCTCTGGGCCACAATTACTTCTGCAGGATTGGCCGTAGCACAATATATATTGCATACCTCAGGGATGTTTTTAATGGCATTCAAAACATTGATCGGATACGCCTCTTTAAGAAAGACAATAAAGCTATGCCCGCAGCCAAGTTCCAGCATATTCTTACAGGCCAGATCTACCAGAGCCGGATCATTGCCTTCGCTTCTGATTTTGCATGCCCCGGATGCTTCAGCAAAAGCCAAACCAAACTTTATCCCGGGAACATTATTTACTAAAGCTTCATAAAGGTCCTCTACGGTTTTAATGAAATGGCTTTGCCCTAAAATAAAATTCAAATCCGCAGGTTTATCAATCTTCACTATTTTGAGTTCTAACATCCAACACTCCTCTCTTTATTTAATCTTGACTTTGCGAAAAGCCGCTCCATCAATAGGCAAATTACCATGATAAGCCTTCAGCGCCGTAAGCGTATAATCCGGCTGGCCTAAAAGCTTAAGCGGGATTTTTATAATTAAAGAGTTTCTGCCGAAATCTATTCTTGCCCCCGGGTCCTTTATCCGGTTTTTGGAACTAAATACTTTGCAGTTTTTCCCCTTAGTGATAATGCGGATCTTGGGCATTTGGGCAAAAGGAGTACTCTGGCTATACCCAAAAATATAGAGTATTACCCCGAACCTGCTGCTCAACTTCTTGGGTTTATCCAGGCGCGCAACAAAATATCCGTCTTCTGCGGCATAGCTTACGCCTCCCTTATCCTCAAGCGCTTCAATCTGTTTTGAATCTAAGGGATATTCTTTTTCCTTGAACATCTCCGAAGTATCGGAATAAAAAAGATCCTCGCCTGCTGATACTGCTTGGGGTTTCAACTCCAGCTCCGGATAATCACTAAAGAGTTCATTCTTCCTGGCAAAAGAAAATAGATAAAAAGCGCTGGATTGTGTCTGGCTTTTATAGAAAAGGATTGCCCGGTATTTTTTGCCTAACTCCGCAGCGCTTAAATCCAAACGCTGCCAGTTGATCTTAGAGCCGTTAAATTCCTCCGGAGGATATAGCGCTAACTCCGGATGATAATGCCGCGGTTTAGGCCAACCCACACGATGCACCAGATAAGGATAGATTTCAGGTTTAGCCATACGCGCCTCCAGGTCACTCAAGGCCACCTGGAGAAACAAGTACAGTGCTTTATGATCGACATTAACGTCCGCCGGATGCGAAACAAATATTTTATCCGGCTGATAATCCAGGATCTGTTTAGTCAGGTCACTTAAGATATTTTCCCCGTAATATTTGGCTCCATAAGAAGGGCTCTGCGCATAGGGCACGCTGGATATCCGGGTTAACCGGTCACGGAAAGGTTTTCCAACCTGCCAATATTTGCAAAAAATCTCAAAAGTTCCGTAATCCGGGTATCCTAAAAATACCAGGTCTTTTTCGGATAATCCTAAAAACTTCATGGCCTTAATTGACTCTTGCTGGCGCATTTTACCCAGATAAATGAACGCGCCCTGGCGCATGACTATCCTCTTTTCATAAACGATAAAAGCAAGCTCATTATGGTCGCCGTTGGTTAAATAAACCACCTTAACCTGAGCGCCTGCCTTAAGCGCCTTTTGAATAACCCCCGCGCAGGCAATCGCCTCATCATCAGGGTGCGGAGCTAAAATTAAAATTCGTTCATTCTTTTTAAACGGCTCTAATTCCGCGTAACGATCTCCAGCGCCGGCATCGGGCTTGGGTATACGCGCACAGCCAACGCATAACAAAACCAACGCCACCATTAATAATCTTAATTTAGACATGCTCACATTCTAGCATTTAACTAATTTTTAATCGAGAACATTATAATAAACCCTGTGGACTTTTGCCAAGTACAGTAGGGTGGGTTTAAACCCACCCTACTGTACTTGGCAATTGATAAAAATCAGCGGAGTTTATTACAATGTCATGTTTATTACAATGTCATTTACAAGGCCCGGAAATTATTATAGAATATCTTTATGCACGTTAATCTAGCTAAGCATTATCAAAAAATCAGAAAAATCCTGATTATTGTGCTTGCCTTAAACTGGGCAGTAGCTTTAGCCAAAATCATTTACGGCTTAAGCAGCCGCTGTTTTAGCATGACCGCAGATGGGTTCCATTCTTTAAGCGACGGGACTTCCAACGTTATTGGCCTCATCGGGATTCATTTTGCCTGTCAACCGGTGGATAAAGACCACCCCTACGGACATAAAAAATATGAGACGCTGTTTTCCCTGGGTATTGCCGGCATGTTATTTCTTGTTTCTTTTAACCTCTTAAAAACCGGCTGGCAGCACCTGCAGCAGCCTGTCTTGTTTAAGCCTGACTGGGGTAGTTTCGCGGTAATGCTGATTACCTTAGCGGTAAATATCTATGTAATGCGCTATGAGCATAGAAAAGGCCGGGCCCTAAAAAGCGACATCCTGATTTCGGATTCCCTGCATACCCGGGCAGACATCTTCACCTCATTTTCAGTAATTATTTCTCTGGTTGTAACCAAGCTGGGATTCCCTGCAATTGACCCTATCGTTACCATACTCATAGCGTTATTTATCGGTTATGCTGCTTTTGCGATCGTTAAACAAAGCTCGGATGTCCTTTGCGATACTGCTGTTTTCCTGGATGATCAAAAGGTCAGGGATATCGTACTAAAAACAAAAGGAGTGCTCACCTGCCATAAAATTCGCAGCCGCGGAAGAATTGATGATGTCTATATCGATTTACATGTGCAGGTTAATCCCAGCATGCATATGGATGACGCCCACCAGATAAGCTGCCGTATTGAAGAAGCGATTAAATCCGCCATTCCCGGGATAACCGATGTCGTAGTGCACATGGAACCCCAAGGCCGCTAGATATATTCAAGCGGGCAGATAACGTTTATCCATCCGGGCCAGGCCCAAAAACACACTGGCGCAAATCAAGGCTAAAATAATTAATAAGATTTTTTTTATCATTTTTTATTAATTAAAATAGAGATGATAACACCCGCGTCAAGCAGCAGGCAAAAAACAACAAAAAAATCCCCGTAACGGTTATAAATTGTACGCCTGCCTGCGGCTAAACAAATACTCTGGCTGTAATAACCTTCGACAAAAATCTCTTTACCTTGATCATTTCGGACTACCCCTAAGATCCTGCCGGCCGGATCAATAAACCCGGAAATTCCGGTATTGGCGGCGCGGGCTAAATATACACGATTCTCAACCGACCTGAAAACCGAAGCGGCAAAATGCTGATACGGAGCGCTGCCTTCTTTATACCAGGCATCATTGGTAATATTAACCAGGAATCTTGCCCCCCGTTTTATAAACTCACGTGACAGCTCCGGAAAAAGATCCTCAAAACAAATAAGCACGCCAAAATTAGCAGGCTGCCTGAATAACGTATACTCCCTGCCCGGCTGGATATCCCCGATCGGAGCAATCGTCTCTAAAAATGGAAAAATATTCTTCAGCGGTATATATTCCCCGAAGGGAACCAGATGCAGCTTGTTGTAAGTTGCTGCCGGACTCCCTAAATGATTAATAAACAAAGCGCTGTTAAAATAATTTTGGTTAAAATACGAGACCGCGCCTACCAAAAGATTAGTATCAAGTTGGCCGGCTAAAGAAAAAACTTGGGCAAATTCAGCATCATCCCGGCCCCAGAGCCCCGGCACGCTTGCCTCCGGCCAGATAATCAGAGCAGGCTTCTGCGCAGCTGCCTCAACCGTTAATTCCTTATACCTGCTTTGAATAAAAGCAGCCGCCCGCTTATCCCATTTTAGATCCTGGGGGATATTACCCTGAACTACAGAAATTTTAAGCTGCTCTTTATCGCTGCACCGGTCCGGTTTATAACTTAACCTCGTGGCGCCGTAGCCGAGAGATAAAAACAGTATGAGTATAGGGATGAATAAAATTTTTACCCCTGAATGCCTGCGTAAAAATAAATACAGCGCGGTATTCACTAAAACTATCAGAAAACAAACTCCCCAGGCGCCGGTAATATCCGCGATCTGAATAATCGGCAAATTTTTATATTGTGAAAGCCCGATTAAGGCCCAGGGAAATCCGGTAAATAAATAACTACGCAAATATTCCAATAAGGCCCAACTTGCGGGCAGGAAAAGCAGGCGGCGATTAACCGAAAGAAATCGCGATAAATAAATTACGCAGCCAAAGAGGCCAAAGTAAATAGCCAGGTATAAAACCAGGATTATTTGGCCAAGCAGGGTAACATGGATAAGCCAATATAGAGTTAGTGACCAAAAAACAACTCCGCACAGGCAGGTGATGATAAATGATTGGCGCAAGGATTTATTCTCTAGCGCAATAAATAAAGGAATAAACCCGCACCAGGCAAACAGCCAAAGATTAAAACTGGAGAATGAAAGCGACAACAAAATTGACGTGAGAATGGGCAGGATCACAACACTCATTTTCCGCAACATTTTTTATATTTCAACAATCTTCCGGTTATGGAATCTGTTTTCCCGCAGGGACAGGGGTCATTTCGGCCCACTTTCGGCTGATTTGCCGGCACAGGCTTAGCGGATTGTTTCTGAGGGGTAACCGCTAATGACGCAGGGATTGCTTGCGCAGTATCGGCCGGAAAAATCGCTAATTCCGGGTGGCTTAGCTCTTTAGGTAAAGAACTGAAAACCCCCTGGAACCTCTCTGGTTTAACCGACTCTAATTTATAAATAGTCTGCGCGGCATCTTCTTCGATAGCGCTAATCATTTGAGTAAACATCTCAAAAGCTTCGCGCTTATACTCAATTAAAGGATCCCTTTGTCCATAGGCCCGCAGGCCGATACCTTCACGCAAACTATCCATGGCATAAAGATGATCTTTCCATTTGCTATCGATGATCTGCAGGAAAACCATCCGCTCTAAATTTCGCAATAACTCCCGGCCGATTAATTTCTCTTTATTTTCATAAGCCGCCAGCAGCTCCTGCGTTAGTTTCTCCCCGGCCTCTTCAGCGCTTTGATGATTAAATGTTTGCGCATCTAATTGCAGGCCAAAATTTAAGTCTATAAAACTAGTTAAGCCTGCGCTATCAATTTCAGAAGTCTCCGGCTGTTTATAAATTACTAAATAATCCCGGGCCAGTTTAGAAATAATCTCGATGATATTTTCTCGCAAAGAGAATCCTTCCAGAATCTGGCGGCGCTGGCCATAGATGATCTCTCTCTGTTTATTCATTACATTATCATAATCTAAGAGTTGCTTTCTAATCTCAAAGTTATGCTGCTCTACCCGGCGCTGAGCGATCTCAATCGAGCCGCTAACCCATGGATGTTCAATAACCTGGCCTTCTTCCAAGCCCAGTTTTTCCATTAATCCGATAATCCGGTCAGAACCAAACAAACGCATCAGGTCATCCTTTAAGGATACATAAAAACGTGAACTTCCGGGGTCCCCCTGACGGCCGCTGCGGCCGCGCAGCTGATTATCAATCCGCCTGGCTTCATGGCGCTCCGTGCCTAAAACATGCAGGCCCCCTAATCCTACTACCTGATTATGCTCAACGGCAGCTATAGATTTATAATGCTGGAGAATCTTTTTATATTCAACAAGATAATCCGGGTCTTGAGGGTTTAATTTCTGTTTGGCCACATTTTTGGCTACAAACTCGGGATTCCCTCCCAAAAGTATATCTGTGCCGCGGCCGGCCATATTCGTAGCAATGGTTACGCCTTTATAGCTGCCCGCCTGGGAGATAATTTGGGCCTCCATTTCATGATATTTAGCATTTAACACCTGATGCTTAATCCCCCGGCGTTTAAGCATCTCAGAGAGCCTTTCAGATTTATCAATGGTAATGGTGCCTACCAATACGGGTTTACCTAAGTCACTTAACTGGGCAATCTCTTCAACTACAGCCGCAAATTTTTCTTCTTCCGTTTTATAAATACGATCCGGATAATTCTTACGCACTAAAGGCTGATTGGTCGGTAAAACCACGACATCTAACTGATAGATACTTTTAAATTCATTCGCTTCCGTAAAAGCCGTACCGGTCATTCCCGCTAATTTTTCATACATCCGGAAATAATTCTGAAAGGTAATCGTGGCTAAAGTCTGATTTTCCCGCTCAATCTTCAAGCCCTCTTTAGACTCGACAGCCTGATGCAGGCCGTCTGACCAACGCCGGCCCGGCATCAACCGGCCCGTAAATTCATCGACGATAATTACCTCCCCATCCTTAATTACATAATCCACATCCCTCTGGAAAAACTCTTTTGCCCGTAAAGCCTGAATAGTATGGTGCCGGTATTCGATTGTCTCTAAGGAATGCAGGGTATCCACGCCCCAAAGCTTAGAAGCCTTAATCTCCCCGGCTTCGGTCAAAGCTACGGTTTGCGCCTTCTCATCCGCTACGTAATCAAAACCTTTGCCTAAATCTATCCCTTTATATTTTGCGTCAATCTCATCACGCTCCGTAACCCGGCGCCCATCTAATTGTTCAACTATTTTCTTAGCGTTATAATATTTTTCTGTGGACTCTTCCGCCGGTCCGGAGATGATCAAAGGAGTACGCGCTTCATCAATTAATATAGAATCTACTTCATCCACAATCGCGTAATAAAAAGGCCTCTGTACCAGATCTTCTGTAGAATACTTCATATTGTCGCGCAGATAATCAAAACCAAACTCATTATTGGTGCCATAAGTTATATCAGAAGCATAAGCAACTTTTCTTTGCTCATCCGACATATCATGCTGGATAGTGCCTACGGATAAACCCAAAAATTCATAGATCGGCCCCATCCACTCCCGGTCGCGCCGGGCCAGGTAATCATTGACCGTAATAATATGCACGCCCTTGCCCAATAAAGCATTCAGATATGCCGCCAGTGTAGCCACCAGGGTCTTTCCTTCCCCGGTAGACATCTCCGCGATCCGGCCCTCATGTAAAATAATACCCCCGATAATCTGCACATCAAAATGCCTTAAACCTATTGTCCGGCCTGATGCCTCCCTGACTACCGCGAAAGCCTCGGGTAATATTTCCGCAAAAATTCTGTTGCGGCTAATTTTTAACTTTTCTTTTAATTTCTCTTTTTCTTCAGGCATCGCCACCTTCAGCATCGCCTGCTGCAGTTCTTCTAGCTCCTGGTTAAACTTTTCAGATTTATTTTTTAAATGCTCCCTAAACTCATCTGTCTTGGCGGCAAGCTGGCTATCGCTTAAGGCGCTGATCCGGCTTTCAAAAGAATTTACCAAATTAACCAGCCGCGCTACCTCCACCATTTTATTCATGGAGGGGCTGGGCATCTCAACATGCAAGGTGATATTTAATTTGGGAAATCTCTTCCTGATTTCGCCCTGCTTATTCTTAAGAATAACTTTTTTAATTAAACCTAGCATTTTACTCCTGAATTTTTAAAATCCCGGGGACGGTTCTCTTAAATAAGAGAACCGTCCCCTTGTTTTTTTAAATCCCCTTATTTATTCGCGCTAAACTTTAAATACGCCTCGATAAAATCATCCAGGCCGCCGTCTAAAATCTTTTGGCTATCTCCGGTTTCAAAATCCGTGCGGTGATCCTTCACTAAATTATAGGGATGTAAAACATAGGAACGAATCTGGCTGCCCCACTCAATCCTCTTTTTATCTGAGTCCTGCTGTTTTACCTCTTCTGCTTTTTTAGCCTGCTCTGCTTCATAAATACGCGCCTTAAGTATCTTTAAAGCCGTTTGTTTATTTTGAAATTGCGAACGCTCATTCTGGCATTGCGCGACAATTCCACTGGGCAAATGGGTAATTCTTACCGCTGAATCCGTGGTGTTCACGCTTTGGCCGCCGGCGCCCTTGGCCCGAAAAACATCTACGCGCAGATCACTCTCCTGGATTTTTAGCTCTAATTCTTCCTCTATCTCCGGAATCACGTCCACTGAAGCAAAAGAAGTATGCCTGCGCTTATTCGCGTCAAAAGGCGAAATACGCACTAATCGATGCACCCCCCGTTCTGCCTTTAAATAGCCAAAGGCATACGGGCCCTCGATGAGCAAAGTAACATTTTTAATTCCCGCTTCTTCCCCGGAAAGGATATCAATTGTTTTTACGCTATAGTCGTGGCTTTCGGCAAAACGGCTATACATCCTTAAAAGCATTCCTGCCCAATCACAGGATTCCGTGCCGCCGGCTCCGGCATTAATGCTTAAGATTGCGCTATGTTTATCAAACGCCCCCCCTAAAAGCACCTGAAATTCTAACTTATCAATTATCCCGATAAGGCTTGAGGCATTACGCGTTAACTCTGAAACCAAATCCTGATCATTCTCTTGAAGTAAAGGAATAAGCTCAGCCAGTTCCTGATATTTTTTATAAGCTAACTCCCAAGGCTCAACCGTTGTTTTAAGGTTTTTTAATTCCTTAACTACGCTGGTTGAACGTTCTGTATTATTCCAAAAACCTTCGCTCGACATCTGCTCGTTTAAAGCATCAATCTTTTGCCTTTTATGGGCAACGTCAAAGATAACCTCTTAAGTTCTCCATCCTTACGCCAATCTCCACCAGCTTAGCTTTAATCTCTTCAATCATGGTTATCTTATTTCCTCCTCTGGGTTAGTAAATTAACTTTTCTTAATTCCTCTATAAGCCAACATAAATTCCTCGCGGCTGTCTGCAGCTAACGCCGCATCCTCCAAAGCCACCTTACCCTCATGCACTAACCTAACCAAAGACTGATTAAATGATTGCATCCCAAATACCGTTCCATCATCAATAAATTGCGGGATTTCCCAAATTTTTCCTTCACGGATTAAACGGCCGATCGTCGGAGTCAGCAGCATTACTTCATAAGCCGGAACCCGGCCCGCACCACTCTTCGCCGGCACCAGGCGTAAAGAAATTACTCCTTTTAACAGTGTGGCGAGCTGATTCCTTACCTCTTGATGTTGATGCGGAGGGAAAAGATTAATTAACCTTTCCACGGTCTGCGAAGCATTGATCGTATGCAAAGTACTTAAAACTAAAACTCCCGTCTCCGCGGCAGACATGGCGGCTGAGACTGTATCATAATCACGGATATTACCGATAAATATGACGTCCGGGCTTTGTAAGGTAAAGGCGCGCAGCGCCACCGGATAACTAGACACATCAATCCCCAGCTCCCGTTGATTAATAATTGACTGTTTATCCTCAAAGGTAAATTCAATCGGTTCCTCAACAGTCAAGATATGTTTCTTGGCATTATTATTTATGTATTCTACCATACTGGCAATGGTCGTGGATTTTCCGCTGCCCATACTTCCGGTTAAAAGTACCAGGCCCCGGGTTTCCAGCGATAGTTTTTTTAATATTTCCGCGGGAAGATTTAACTCCTCAAAAGAAGAGATGCTATTGCGGACGTTGCGGATAACAATCGCCGGCCAATTTCTCTGCGTAAATATACTCACCCGGAAACGCCGGTTAAATTCCGGCAGGAATACGGCAAAATCAACATCCAGCTTATTCCTAAAAGCCTCACACTGTTTAGTAATCGCCAGCTGTTCCATGGCGAACATTAGATCCTCTATGTTTAAATTCCTGGTATCCATAGGGAGAACCTTGCCATCAATGCGTAGACGCGGCACCCCTCCGGCTCGAAGAAAAAGATCTGAAGCATTCTTATCCACCATCTCTTGCATTAATTTTTTAATATCCATATTTTTTCCTCCGTATAAATATTATAACACCTTATCCCCTTTTAATGTAGGGTTAAATTCCATGTATTTAGCAAACATCAGCCGAGTTTGGGCATCAAGTGCCGGAGCCGAACCGATAATCAATATGATCAATGGCACAAAAATCCATTCCAGAATTAAAAGCACGTGTTTAAGCCAGCTTATCCCCTTAGGCCGGGGAGGTAAAATTGTCCAACTTAAAAAAATCCAAGTCAAACTAGTAAAGAGAGTGAATTTGAACAATAAGCCGGTAATTTTTGGCAGGTTATAAGCAATGGCCATCTGGCTAAAAAATGTTCCCCCAAAGAGTATGGGCAGCGGCCCAATCACTACCAGGATTACCGCCCAGACCGCCCAGGTAACATGGCTCTCCAAGAGATGGAAAGATCTTCTTAATTTATTAAACAGGGAAATATTCTTATTGTTAATAAAACCATTTACCACAAAAGGAAAATTCTCTACCCCCCAGGCCCACCTTCTTTTCTGTTTATACTGCACAACCATGGTCCGCCAGATATTGCTGGAATAAGCCACATCCAGAGAAACCGTAACATATAACGGAATCACGCGATAATCTCCGTTATAATACAAATAACCTTTCCAATAAATCACCGAATCATCCGAGATCATATTGGTTGGCCAGTAATCTATTTGGACCAAGGTCTTAAAACTCATACTATGGCTGGAGAAGGTAACAAACTTCTCCAAACGCATGCTTTCAATCATCTGACAAAATGAACTGCTAATCTCAACCAGCCTGGCAAAAGACGGTGCCTGCCAGATATTATTATTATAAACCGGCATCGGCTGATAACTTGCCTGATGCCTCTTATCAGAAGTCAGAAAATGATAACTTAAACAACCGAAATATTCCTTATCCACACAAGTATCCGCGTCGAAACAGGAAACTACTACCTGCTCATAAGCAATCCTGCGGGTATCCAGGAATTCCCTGGCCGCTTTTGCCGACCAGGTAGCATTAGCGCCTTTAGTCCGGCTCTCCCCGGGCAAATCATCAGGATGGAATGTGGATAGATACGCGCCAAACCTCCCGCTAAATTCTTTCTCTAAAATTAAAGCGTTGTCATGCGCGCAGGTATTCCTTGCTTCAAAAGCCATCACCACGATGATCTTCTCGCAAGGATAACGGCTCCCGCTCAAAGCCGCCAACGATGGGCGCAAAACTTCCAGCCCCTCGTTGCAAACCGGAAAGATCACTACCTGATACAGTTCTGAAAAACCCAAATCCGTGGGCAAACTCCGGCAGCGCGCCAACCAATCCTCATTCCTCTGGCGGAAAAGCCGCGAATGCGCCATCACTAGAAGCGTGGTTAAATACAGCGTACGGATAATCCAATAAAAATCAAAAGAGATGATAATAATCGCGCTGGATACCGGATGCAAAAAAGACAATGCGATCAATAGGATAATTATACTCCAGGATAATCCTCCGGGTATAATTTCAAGAATACGCTTTAAAAATAGCGCCTTATTCATTCCTGCCTTTCCTTTTGTTCAGGATTAACTTTCCCAAAAGGCTGACTGATCAACTTTTCTAATAAATAAAGATTAGCGCTTAATTCCAACTTATACAGATTATTATAAGCACTGCCATCAAGGCTTCTTTGACTATCGCTAAAATAAAGCGCATCTTCTTTGGTATCGTAAAATGCAGCCGATCCTGCTTTATTTAAGGCTACCAGATTAATCGCTGCTGCGCCCGGGCGGGATTCAATTACCTGAACATTTTTATCCGTCAATACCACTAAATGGTAGCTATCCGAATGCCAGAAAACATCCATGATTTTCTCCTGCGGATAATCCAAAAACACCGTAGAGGCCGCGTATTCATAATCAACCTGGGTATCAAAAAAAATCACGCTAATTTGATGTTGATTAAAAATAAATAGCTTTCTTTTATCCGAAGAAACCTCCCAGCCGTTAACCTGGGTAAACTTATCCGGGAGGCTGGCGATATCTTCAAAGTTGTTCGCGTCTAAATTCGAGCGATACAGTACTTTCTTCTCTTGATCCAGATAATAAACCACTTTTTTTTCAGTATCAATGCGAAAAGAAGAGAATTTTTCCTGGTTCAACTGCCGCAGATTAGGCCGCGCCGGGAAAAGAATAACTTTATCTACCCGGCTAACCTTGCCTGCCTCGACTTCCACCTGGCCCTTCCAGGGATAATGTTGCGCTAATTCCAAGGTAACTTTATAAGAGCCGGGAAGCAGCTCCTGCATACTAGTGGGGCTCCTTTCAGCAATAAGTTCACCGTTAAGATAAACTTTAGCTCCTGCGGGCTGAGTCTTGACAAAAATTAACCCGGTCTTTACGAATTTTAAAGTATGGGTATTAAATTTATATCCTAAAGCAAAAGAAAGAATAAAAGGCAGGCCGATAAAAAATGAAAATAAACTTATATAAAATAAAACTCCTCTTATCCTTTGAAAAGTAATCATCTAAATAAATCCTCCTGGCGCAGGAGCCGGTGGTAGCCTACGGCAAACCTATGCGCCTCATCGCGGATGCGGCGGATTAAATTCAAAGCCGGCCCATCCTTGGCTAAAGCCACCGTCAGTTTACCGGGCTGGCTGCTATAAATATTCTCTTTTTCTTTGGCAATACTCACCAGCGGAATATGTAAATTTAACGCTTTAAGCTCAGCCTGGGCGGTTAAAAGATGCCCCTTGCCTCCGTCAATCAGCAATAAATCCGGCAAGGCTTTCTTTTCTTTTAACAGCCGGGTATAACGCCGGCGCAATACTTCCGCAAGCATCTTATAATCATCAATCCGGGAAAAACTTTTTATCCGAAAACGACGGTAGTTATTTTTTTCCGGCTGGCCATTGTAAAAACTTACCATTGCTCCCACAGCCTGCGAACCGGAAAGATTAGAAATATCAAATCCTTCAATCCTGGTTGGCAAATTTTTTAAGTTTAAGCTTCTCGCCAGGAGCTCCAACTCATTTTTGCGGCTGGAATCATTTGGCTGGCCGGACATTCCGGACAAAATAATAATCTGATCACGCATCCTGGCTGCCGCTTCAAAATCTTGGGCATTCGATTTATCCTGCATAGATTTAGTCAGCTTGCGTATCAATAAATCTCCCCTACCCTCCAAAATTAGAATAATATTATCCATGCGCTGCTTGTAGGCTTTAGGGCTGATCTTGCCAATGCAGGGCGCCGGACAAAGGTTAATCTTATGGTAAATACAACTTTGCTTGGGAAAATGCCGGCAGGTGCGGTAGGCAAACTCAAAACGGATTATTTTAAGAGCGTTTTTTAGAAGTTTAGCGTTAGTGTAGGGCCCTAGATATCGCCCGGACGCATCATTTTTCTTACGGGTAACTTGAATTGAAGGAAATTCCTCCGGTGAGATCCTGACAAAAGGAAAACTTTTATCATCTTTAAGAGAGGTGTTGTATTTGGGATTAAACTCGTGGATAAGCTTAAACTCCAGCAACAAAGCCATCGCCTCATTAGGAGCCAACCTGAACTCAACATCTGCCACTTTAGCCATTAGGCTCTGAGTTTTACCGCCTAGATCCCGGCCCAGGTAATTAAGCAAGCGTTTCTTTAACGCCTTGGCCTTACCGACATAAAGTACCCGGCCCAAACAATCCCGCATTAAATAAACACCGCAAGAATCCGGGGCGGATAAAATTTTTTCCCTTATCGTTTGCAAGTAATCCATAATCTTACAGTAGGGGAGGTTTAAACCTCCCCTACTGTTGTTAATAACTCATAAAGATTGCCTTAAATTTTTATGGAAAAACCAATTCATGAGCTCTTTTAGTTCTGCTACCTTAAAAAGAACACAAAAAAAGATATAGGCTAATGCGGCACAAAATAATGCCCAGCCAAAATTTAACGCTCGATTCACCAAAAAACATACCGCGGCCATGCACAAAGCGGCAGCCAGAATACGCGAGAATGACTTTAATATTTTATGTTCTCCAAAACCACCCAGGCGGCGGCGGAGGATAAAAAATAAAAATAAAAAAGAAATTACCCCTGAAATTGAGGTAGCCAAAGCCAAGCCTCCCATTTTAAGCGGAAACATTAATAGCGCATTTAGAATAATATTCATCAACAAGGCTAAACCGGCTATTTTGGTAGGGGTAACCGTATCTTTAAGGGCGAAAAAACAGGATTGTAATATCTTGGTGCCTCCGTAAGCAGTTAAGCCAATGCTATAGAAAAATAGGGCATTGCTCGTTAAGCGCGCGGAGTTAAAATCAAATTTGCCTCCGCCAAAAAGGCCAAAAACTAACGGGTCAGCTAAAACCATAAACAGCGCGGTTGTTGGCAACATCACAAAAAAAACTAGGCGTAACCCCCAGGAAAGCGTATTTTTAAGATTTTCCTGATTTTCCTCTAATACCTGGGTAGAGAAAGTAGGTAAAATTGCCTGCGCAATAGCATTACTAAAAATACCGATGGGAAATTGTATAAGCCGATAGGAAAAATACAGCACCGCGACTCCCCCCTCTCCCACAATGGCGGCTAATGAACCAAAAATTGAATCCACAAAATTATTTAACTGGTAAATACTGGAGCTAGCCAGCCGCGGCAACATTAATTTTTGGATTTGTACTATGCCAGGATGCCGGAAACACAAAATAAATTTCGGGCGCAATCCCTTTTTATATAAAAGGGGAACCTGCACTGCCAGCTGTAAAATACCTCCCAACAAGACCCCGGCGGCCAACCCCATGGTGCCTTCTCCAAAAAGCAGGGCGCAAACAATTATCGCAATATTTAAAAAACAGGGCGCAAATGCGGAGAGAGCAAAACTCTTCAGCGAATTAAGCACCGCCGTGGCATAAGCCGCCAGGCCGATCAGCAGGATATAGGGAAAGATAATCCGGTTTAAATTAATCGTCGCTTGCAGCTTATCCGCGGATCCGATAAAACCCGGGGCGATCAGGCGCACAATCAAAGGAGAAAAAATTATTCCCAATATAGTTATCGCGCTTAAGATTACCGCCAAAAGATTAAGTAAAATATTGGCCAGCTCCCAAAACTCTTGACGAGAATGCTTAAGATTATATTCGCTTAAAACCGGGATAATTGCCGCGTTAGCAGCACCTTCCCCTACCAGATCGCGGAAAAGATTAGGGATACGAAAAGCAATAACAAAAGCCTGGGCATAAAGATAAACTCCGAACAGGCGGGCAATAATTACATCCCGGATAAAACCGAGAACGCGCGAAGCAAGGGTAGCCAGGCTGATCATCGTTGCCGAGCGGGCAACCGCCTGATTTTGACTATCCGGGATATATTTGTTTATTGACATGGGTAATTAATTATGCTAATAATATACTTCATAAAATGTAGTAGTAGGGCAGGTTTAAACCTGCCCTACGGACTCCTCGAATGTTCCCAACAACTAAATTGTTACTGTAAAATTAACTAAGGAGAACATATGCCCAGACGCAGAACATCATTAAAAAGTAACCGCGTAAACAAGAGAAAACATACCCGCAATCTTAAGGTAAAGGGACAACTTAAGAAAACAATTAAGAAGTTTCAGGAATTACTTACTAAAGAAAACACTGTTGAAGCTAAGGCCTTCATTTCTAAGGTTTTTTCCCAGCTGGATAAAGCCGCCAAAAAAAATATTATTCACCCGGCTACCGCTAACCGCAGAAAATCGCGCCTGATGCGCCGCTTAAGCAAAACCGCATAAACTTACTACTAATTTTTCCAAGGCACAGGCAGGCTTTAGCCTGCCTGTCTTCATTTCCAGGTCAGCCCCCAAAAGAAGTTTTAACTTCCTTCGGGCACCGGGGCTCTGAATATCCTGCTTCTCCCAGCCGTAACGTAAGCCCCCCAGAATACGTTCCGGAGCCTCTCCGTTTTTAAGCAGTTGCTGCAATAGGCGCAAAGCAGAATCTGTTTTTCTTAATTCAATCTGCCGATTCAGGGCAAAAGTATCCGGGTTAACTATTTCCTTAAAACGCAGGATGCTGGCATGCGCGCAGATACCCTTGATAAACTCATCCTTATAATCGTATTGTGCGAAATCTAAAACCAGGACTAATTGTTTATGCGGTTTTTTGGCATAGCTCAAGAGGAAATTGCGGGATTCTTCATTAAGAGAATCCGCGTCTTTAATTACCATCACTCTTTTAGCGCTTTTTAGCGGAATGGCCAGAAGGCGCTCTTGGATATCTTTTAAGGTTATTTCTTTGGCGTATAAGGTATCCAGATTAAAATCTTGCAGCTCTGGGGAAAGGGATTCCTGCTTTATTTTCTTAAGCTGAGTTTCTTTGGCCGCGATATCCTGGCCGATAAGTAGATAAACCATATTACCATTGCTCAACTGTACGTTCAACGATGCGGCGGGCCAAATCCTCGACAGCATTATTCACCGCAGTAGCCTCAGGCACTTTGACACTAGCGCTGTTAACATTATCATCGGTAAAATAAGAATAATTGCCGTTAAAGTTATTCTCCTGCCAAACCAACTTATTCTCCTGGGTATCCCAAAGGCTTAAATTTACATAAATATTAATACGGTATTCAGTAACATTTTCATTATTTTTATCATAACTTAAAGGATCCTTACGGTACTCCAGCAGCTCCCCCTTCAACACTAAATCCGCAGCCGCCTCTTTTACGGGCTTGAGATTACCGTCAAAAAGATACCGGTTAATTACCTTTTTGGTAATATCCGTTTCCAGCATCGGCCGGTAAATACGGTATTTATTAGCCGAATAGGTTTCCTGGGTTATGTCCACTTTATTCAGGAAAGGAGCGATGTAAATTGTTTTGTATTTCCCGGAAATCATGGAGCGGGTAGTATAACCACAGCCGGTTGTTAAAAACAGAAGACAGAGGATAAAAGACAGAAGACGGAAGACGGAAGACGGAAGACGGAAAAGAAGATTTTCTGTTTTCTGTTTTCTGGCTTCTGACTTCTGACTTCTGACTTCTATCATTTCTTTTTCTCCTCCATTAGCTGTAATCTGGCCGCGGCCTGCCCTGCCCAAGGGCTCTGCGCGTAATCATTGACTATACTATTATAATAAATTTTGGCTGAATCAAAAGCTTTTTGTTTTTCGTAAAAAAGTGCGGTATTGTAGCTTGCCTCTGCCTCTTTCTCCCGGATTTGGCCGATATTTTTTTCCGCATCCAAAGAAAGCACGGCATCCGGATGCTCCTTGACAAACTCCTGGAACTTCTCTTTAGCCTCCTGGGCTGAACCCTGGTCATAAGCAAAACCCTTGGATAGACTTGCCCGGCAGGAAGCAATCTGGAATTTGGCTGCCGCTGACCATTCACTATCCGGGTAACGGGAAACCACCTTGCCAAACTCCTCCTCTGCTTCGTAATAACGCATTAATCCTTTTAAAACCAGGCCTAATTTATACTGCGCTTTAGGGGCCAGGGGCCCGTAGGTAGAATTTTCAACCACCTTGCCGAATATCTCAATCGCCGGATTCTCCACCGGTAGATCTATACCCAATGCTTTACGTTTTTCCCCGGCCATAAATTTCTCGGCAATTTTATATTCCTTCTCGATAATCTCCTGAATGCGCTCACTAAAAGGGTATTTATCGATAACTAGTTGATAAGCCTGAAATGCTTCATATAATTTACTCTGCTGTTCCTCGGCTAAGCCCAGATAATATTGGCTTTCCGCTGCCTCGGCTGACTTAGGATAAGCCTTAAGCAGTTTACGGAATTCACGCTTTGCCTCTTCGTATTTATTATTATCAAAATAAGACTTGGCGTATGCAAACTGCTCCTTGGGATTATCCTTAGGCAGGTTCTTGGGATTAACCCATTTCCCGCTCTTAGGGGTCCAAATCCAGTAAGCGTGCGCCGGTTGGATAGCGAAAAAAGAAATTATTAACAAACTTAAGATTATGCGTTTCATAATATTATGAATTTACCATAGCCGGACGGCTTTGTCAAAGGTAAAATCAAGCAAATATAGGGGACGGTTCTATTTTTTTATTTAAAAAACAGAACCGTCCCCTATATTCTAAAGCGAGCCTTTAATAGTAGGGGAGGTTTAAAGCGAGCCTTTAATAGTAGGGGAGGTTTAAAGCGAGCCTTTAATAGTAGGGGAGGTTTAAACCTCCCCTACTATATTAGAGCTCTTAGAAATAAATATAAGCACCAGGCAGCTTGATCAAGGAGGCATTTATATTTAAAAGCAGGGTAATCAACGCCATGGTAGGCAGGCTAAAAAGATTGGCTAAATCCGGATAAATCAGGCCGGATAAAACCAGGATAAACCCGCATAAAGTAATAAGCGTAGCCAACGGAACAATCAAAATATTAGCCAAAACAGTTACCGGGGCAATAATGCGAAAATTCAAAGCAATAATTACCAGCGTACCCAGCCAGGCAGAAAACGAGACTAAACAGCCTTCAATGATAAATTTCAATATTTTTATTTTGCAGGACTCCAAATGAACCCGGGCTTTTAACTTAGGATAGAAATATACGATGGCCAGCACACTGATAAAAGAGAGCTGGAAACCAACATCGAAAAGCTGCCGGGGATTAATCACCAGGATAAATAATGCCGCGCTCACCAGAGAATTATAGATATCCGCTTCCCTTTTTAAAAGATACGCCGCTAAAAAAACTAAACCCATAACCGTAGCGCGAATAACCGGGTTAGTTGCTCCGGTAATTAAGCAATAAATAAGCAGGCAAATTGCTGTCAGGATGATGCGCCCCTTACGCGGAAGGCGCAGGATTTTAAGCAATAAGTTAATTACAAAAGCCACGATACCTACGTTAAAACCGCTGACTACCAAAATATGCACGGTGCCGGCTTTAATCATAGAGTTACTGACGAGCCAGGGAATACCCTGCTTTTGGCCTAAAACCATAGCCGAAAGTATACTCGCCGGCAAAGCCGGAAGGTGCCGGCTAATAATTTGTTCCAAATAAAAACGCAGCCAAAGGCAACCCCGGATTAATTGCCCGCCGCTGAATTTATCCTGCCGGATAATTTGACGGTGATTTTGAATCGGCATGATCAGATAAATACCTTGACGCGCCAGAAAATCCCGATAACCCTGGCTGCGGCTGAAAACTTGCGGCCGGCCTAAACCACCGATAAGCGTTAAATTCTCCCCGTAATTTAATGCTTGCTTAAAATCCATTTTAACCAGTACCTCTCCGCAACATTTATATCTTAGTTTATCTGCTTGGATTTGGCGAGCCCGTAAAATAAACCAAAGATGATCATTTTTGAATTCCGGCTGGCTAGCGATAAATCCATTCAGGCAATAAACTGCGTTATCTTTATGGGCAACAAAATTACGAATATGGCATCCGGGCAATCTATGGGAATTTTTCAGGTTCAGGCCTCCGGCAAGCAGCGCTAAAAATAATACTGAAACCAGAAATAAATGTTTTTCTCTTACCCCTAAGCTGACGCAGGCAAAAACTACAATGGCCACCCCCATAACCAGCCAAAAATCCAGGCGGATTAAGCCCGCCAAAATAATTCCCAGGACATAAAATACGGCTAAGATTACCAGCGGCCTTTTCATTCCACAAAGAATAACTCTTTTAATTTCCCATAGCGTTGGTCACCGACACCTTTGACTTCTTTTAACTCTTCTAAGCTGCCAAACTCTTTGCGCAAATTCCGATATTCGATGATCCGTTGGGCTAATTTCACCGGAACACACTTAGCCTCGATTAGCTCTGTCAGGCTTACTTTATTAAGATTTAACCTGGCTAATTGCATTTGTGGATAAACCACCCCGGCAATCCGGCAGTTAACCTTAATTAAGTTATTTAAAATCAAGCCGCAAAGCGCTAAACCCAAAAGAAACAAAGTAACTTTTCTTTCTTCAGGTGTAAAATTAAGCATGGCTAAACCCTCCTTACTAACTTTGGCTTTCAATATGCCCTCACCTCAATAGACGAAGAAAGAAAATAAATCTAACTGACAAAAAAGGCCCTGCGGACTTTTATCAATTACAGTAGGGGAGGTTTAAACCTCCCCTACTGTTGAAAGTAGAGTTTATTAACAACAGTAGGGTGGGTTTAAACCCACCCTACTGAAAGTCGGCAGGGTTCTTGACACTAACAAATTGTAATCGCTGATGTTTTAGTGTATACTTAATTTATGCCCAAGAAAATCCTGGTGATTGACGATGATTATAATATCGCCAAAAAGAGTAAGGAAGAATTGCTTAGGGCAGGTTATACCGTAGTTATTGCCTACAGCGCTAAAGAGGGTATAGAAAAACTAAAAGCGGAAAAACCGGATTGCGTGCTCCTGGATCTGGTCCTGCCGGATGAAAGCGGGTTTAAAGTTGCCCAGGATATCAAGGCCCTGCCTGAATTTGCGGATACCCCGATTATCGCCACCTCCCTAAAACACGAAGAAATTGATAAACATATTGCCGCTAAAAGCGGAATCACCGTCTATCTCGAAAAACCCATTGATTACCAAAGATTACTTTTTGACATTAAAGACGTTCTGGGGAATATAGAATAAAGGGACCGTTTCAGAATAAAGGGACCGTTTCTATTTTTTCTTTTAAAAAATAGAAACGGTCCCTTTATTCTAGGGTTTTAAATTACAATATTAACAAGCTTCTGCGGGACAATGATGAATTTCTTCGGGGTTTTGCCTTCCAGCCAAGGAATCAATTTCTCGTCTTTCTGCACTAATTCCTTAAGCTTATCTTCGGATATACCGCGGGGCACTTCGATTTTACTGCGCACTTTACCATTAATCTGAATCACTAACTCCACATTTTCTTCAACCAGTAATTTAAGGTCATATTTGGGCCAGGCAGCTTTAAAAATGCTCTCTTTGTTCCCTAAAATCCCCCAAAGCTCTTCGGCAAAATGCGGGACAATCGGGCTGAGCATAATCACCAGGCTGGAAAATACCTGTTTATCCGCGCCTGACTGATAAATAACATTGGTTAACTCCATCAGGCTGGCAATGGCAGTATTAAACTTAAATTCACTAAAATCCGTACCTACTTTTTTTATTGTCTTGTGTAAAGCTTTTAATACCTGCGGATCTGCATTATCCTTTAAATTTTCCTGAATCCGCCAGACCCGGTTTAAAAATTTGTATGCGCCTTCTAACCCGCGTTCCTCCCACTCCAACTCTGTCTCCGGCGGAGCGGCGAACAAAATAAACAAGCGCAGGGCATCCGCGCCATAATTTTTGATCATGGAATCCGGGTCAACAATATTACCCCTGGACTTGGACATAACTTCGCCGTCCTTTAAAACCATCCCCTGAGTAAGCAGTTTAGCGAATGGCTCACTAAAATCAATCATCTTTAAATCCTGGAAAAATTTAGTAAAAAAGCGGGAATATAATAAATGCAGGATCGCGTGTTCAATACCGCCGATATACTGATCAACAGTCATCCAGTATTTAGCTTCATGCACATCAAATGGCGCAGCATTAAATTTAGGCGAGCAGAACCTTAAGAAATACCAGGAGGAGTCAAAGAAGGTGGCCATTGTATCAGTTTCACGCCTGGCCCTTACTTTACACTTAGGACAATTTACTTCTACAAATTTCTTAACCTTACTTAAAGGGCTTCCGCCTTCTCCGGTAAAAGGCGCATCAGGAGGCAGTTCTACGGGCAAATCTTTATCCGGAACCGGGACGATGCCGCAAGCCGGACAATAAATCATCGGTATGGGAGTGCCCCAATAACGCTGCCGGGAAATCAGCCAATCACGCAAGCGAAAATGTGTCTGGATTTTACCAATACCTTTATCCTCCATCCATTGGGCAATCTTTGTCTTTGCCTCCTGATTACTTAACCCATCAAATTCTCCGGAATTTACCTGAACACCATCGCCTTCGTAAGCCCCTGTTAAATCCTCTGCCTTCTGTCCTCCGTCCTCCGTCCTCCGGATTACAGTCCGCATTGGCAAACTATGTTCTTTAGCAAACAGGAAATCCCTTTGGTCATGGGTGGGCACAGCCATAATTGCACCTGTCCCATACTCCATCAGAACATAATCGGCAATCCAAACCGGAACCTTTTCATTATTTACCGGATTAATTGCAAAGCTTCCGGTAAAAACCCCTTCTTTTTTAACATCGGATGCGGCGCGCACTACCTTACTTTCACTGGCAACCTTTTTAATGAACCCTAAAGCCTCATTTTCCTGTGGCTTGCCTTTAATCAAACCTAAAACTAAAGGGTGCTCCGGGGCCAGAACAATGTAAGTTGCTCCAAAAATAGTATCTACCCGGGTAGTAAAAACAGAGATCAATTTATCACTATTTTCCAAACGAAAATAAATATCTACGCCGCTGCTTTTGCCGATCCAGTTATTCTGCATCGCCACAACCCGCCCCGGCCAATCTTTAAGCTGATTTAAATCCTCCAGTAATCTTTCTTTATATTCGGTAATCTTTAAATACCATTGCTCCAACTCCTTCTGCTCTACTTTTGCATGGCAACGCCAGCATTCACCTTCGATTACTTCTTCATTAGCTAAAGTTGTTGCGCAGCTTGGGCACCAGTTAACTTGCGAAGCCTTTCTGTAGGCCAGGCCGCGTTGAAACATTTTTAAGAAGATCCACTGGTTCCATTTATAATAATCGCTTGAGCAGGTAGAAACCTCCCTCTCCCAGTCATAGGAAAAACCCATCTTCTTTAATTCTGTTTCCATCTCCTTGATACATTTACGCGTCCAGTCAGCGGGCTTAGTTTTATTTTTTATTGCCGCATTCTCTGCCGGCTGGCCAAAGGCATCAAAGCCCATCGGGTGCATTACGTTATAACCTTCTAAGGTTTTAAAACGGCTGGCGACATCGCCGATAGTGTAATTACGCACATGGCCCATATGGATTTTACCGCTGGGATAGGGGAACATTTCCAGTAAATAGTATTTTTTGCGCTTAGGGTCGGCTTGCGCGCGGAAGGCCCGCGTTTTTTGCCATTTTTTCTGCCATTTTTCTTCGATCTTTTTAAAATCGTAATGCATTTTATTTTATTGCTATTAAATTATACATCTCTCAGTAGGGGAGGTTTAAACCTCCCCTACTACTGATAATAATTTAATTTCGGTTTAATTTTCTCACTAATGCTAAATTTTCTTTATCGCTGTCTGGAGTGCTTTTAGGTGTCTCTAAAATCATCGGGATATTCTTTAATTTAGGATGATTGATAATTCTTTTCATCCCCGCCAGGCCAATGTGTCCCTGGCCGATATGGTCGTGCCGGTCATGGTGGCAGCCCAGCTCTCCGGCGGCATCATTAAGGTGGATGAGCTTAATTAATTTTGTCCCGGCCATCTCATCAATTTCATCAATCATTTTATCAAGCCCGGCTTTGGTCGACAGATTGTAACCGGCCAAATAAGCATGGGCGGTGTCCAGGCACAAACCTACGCGGGATTTTTCTTTGATGCCCTTGATAATTTTATGCTGATGATAGAATCTATAGCCCAGCCAGGATCCGCTTCCGGAAGTATTTTCCAATAATATTCCGACTTTAGAACTTTTAGTCTTTTCGATTATTTTATTTAGCGCCTCAATCAACCGCTTAATCCCGGCATCTTCGGAAGTTTCCTTATGGCTGCCCATATGCGTAACAATATAATCCGCTCCTAACTTATCCGCCTCCTGGATATCCTCGATATAAGCCTGAATAGAGCCGTGGTAGAGGCGCGCATCAGGGGAAGCTAAATTAATCAGGTAAGATATATGGAGAAAAACCGGGTTGATTTTATATTTCTTGCGCCGGGCAATAAATTCCTTAATATCTTCGGGAGCAATCTGAGCGCCGTTACGCCAGGACTGCGGGGAGCGGCTGAAGATCTGCATCGTAGCGCACCCTAAATCATGGGCGATATCCAACGCCTGGTAAATCTTCCCTGCTCCAGAAACATGCACGCCTAGAATCATAATGCTTAGATTATACCCCCTCCTAAAATGAGCGTCAAGGTTATAGTTAGAAACTACTATTAATTACGTCTATTGTTAATAGGAACTCATTTACAAAGGAGGGCAAATGTCAAAGGTATATTCGAAAATAACTAAACAAAGAGCGCGAAATTTAAGGCTTAAAGGTTGGTCCGTAGGTGAAATTAACCTAAAAATGAGAATCCCAAAGAATACTATTTCCAGTTGGGTTAATGATATCAAGATGACTAAACAACAAGAAGAGCGGATAAAAACAAAAATAATCAATTCCGCGGCAACCGGAAGGCCCTTAGCTGTTGCCGCGAACCGCCGAAAAATTCAGCAATGGAAAGAAAATATCCAAAATTCTGTAAAACATTTTGAAAATATCTCCCTTGAAAATCCGAAACTCGGAAAACTTATCTGTGGTATTCTTTATCTTTGCGAAGGATCAAAATATCCTTCTACCAGATGTTTGGTTTTTGGTAATTCTGATCCCTGGATAATACGTTGCTTTATTAATTTATTAAGAAACTCTTTTAATATTGATGAAGGAAAATTACGTTGTAGGATAATGTGTAGATACGACCAAAACTTAAAAAAACTCAATAAATATTGGTCGAATATAACGGGGATACCTTTACATAATTTTTACAAGAGCAAACCGGATAGCCGTACAAAAGGAAAACCTACTTTAAAGAAAGACTACAAAGGGATATGCGCCGTACATTACCTAAGCACTAACCTTCAGTTTAAGCTACAGTCGATTGGCGAAATAATTATAAAAAGTGGAGCTGGAGGGGATCGAACCCTCGACCCTTTGCCTGCCAGGCAAATGCTCGTCCCAGCTGAGCTACAGCCCCAAAAATTTATCTATTGACCTTTGCTATTTTAGAATATAAAATGCTTAGCGTCAACTTAAAAATCTTTGCTGGAGTGGTGGAATGGCATACACGTCGGTCTCAAAAACCGATGGGGGCAACTCCGTGAGGGTTCAACTCCCTCCTCCAGCATTAAATTTTTAACTGGCTCTATTATTTATCCTGGATATAAGCGGCGATTACCCGGTAGATGCGCTTGGCAATAATTTGATAACCGCGGGCATTCGGATGGAAAAAATCGCTTTTCATCGCCGGGTTAGTAATAATCCTATTTAAAATTACAGGAATAAATATTGCCCTTTTCTCGGCAGCTAACTTTTTAAAAGCTACTCCATACTCCCAAAAGAACATCCCCGCGCTAATATCCACCAAAGCCACCATCGCGCCCTTTTCCTGAATGCGCTCAATAATTTGAGCTAAATTTTTAACCGTATTTTCCTTAGGAATTTTTTTAAGAAAATCATTCCCGCAAAACTCCACGATAACCAGACGCGGCTTTTTAGCTAAAACATCATTTTCTAAGCGCTCTAAAGCGGCAAAGGTGGTATCTCCGTCAACGCCGGCATTAATAACCGGTAAATTAACCAATTTCCTCAAAGCTGTGGGATAATCTTCTCCCGGGTTTGCTCCGTAGCCAAAAGTAATGCTGTCCCCGAAACAAATAATACTTGCGCCTTGAGCATCAAGATTTCTAATCTCATGTTTCACGCAGCCAGATAAAAAAATACTCAAAATAATTACTAAAAAACCCCTTTTCGTCATCCTGAGGAGCAAAGCGACGAAGGATCTCAAGAGATTCTTCGTCGCCCCGCCAAAGGCGGGGTTCCTCAGAATGACAGCAGATGGAAAAATGGGTTTTTCAGTAATAACTGAATTAATCCTATTCATGCCTTAACCTCAGTTGTCCGCAGGCCGCATCGATATCTTGCCCGCGCGGGCGCCTTAAGGTCACATTCAGCCCGGCTTTAAGTAAATATTCTTTAAAAGAAATCACCTGCGCGCTATCCGCGGGATTGATCCTTGATTCCGGTATGGAATTTGCCGGAATTAAATTAACTTTAGCTAATCTTAAATCCTCAAGCAGCCTGACTAAATTTTGCGCTGCCGTTAAATCCGCATTAACCCCCTTAATTAAAATATACTCAAAAGTAATCTGGCGGTTAGTTTTGGCAATATATTCCTGACAACACTTAATCAGTGCGGCCAAGGGATACTTATTATTTACCGGCATAAGCTGGCTGCGGGTTTTATCATCAGCGGCATGCAAAGATATGGAAAACTCTATCTGCAAATCCTCAAGAGCAAGCCTTTCTATTCCCGGAATAATCCCGCAGGTAGAAACAGTAATCCGCCTGGCTCCGATATTAAAAGCCAGCGGCGAATTAATCCGGCGGATTGCGCCCAGCACGTTTTCATAATTATCCAACGGCTCACCGGTGCCCATAAATACGATATGCGTCAGCTGGCCTGCTTTTAGGTTATTCTTTAAATAAAGTACCTCCTCTAAAATTTCACTGGTTGTTAAATTGCGCTTAAACCCTCCTAAAGCGCTGGCGCAAAAATTGCAGCCAAATTTACAACCCACCTGCGATGAAATACATCCGGTGGCACGCTTGAGCGCGGGAATATTTACTGCTTCCACCAGGTTCTTATCCGTTAACTCCAAAAGAAATTTAGTTGTTCCGTCGCCAGACTCCCGTAAATCCGCCAACCTTAAGTTTAAAATATTGAATTCATCAGTTAAGGCCTTCCTTAAAGGAGCGGGCAAATTGCTCATTTGGCTAAACTCATAAGCGCCTTTCTGATAAATCCAATCGTATATCCCCCGAGCATAATATTTAGGGCTCCCCCAGGAGAGTAATTTATCTTCCAGCTCTTTTAAGCTTAACTCCTTAATGTCTTGCATAATAATCAGGGACGGTTCTTTACTCAAAACCTGCCTTTCAACAGTAGGGGAGGTTTAAACCTCCCCTACTGTAATTAATAATTAACAAAAGTCAGCAGGATTTATTATAATCTAACTTACTCAACTGCTCCTTATCAATTTTACCAACACGGTTCTTAGGAAGTGAGTCGCAAAATTCAAAATAATGCGGAATCTTAAAATGCGCCAGATGCTGGCGCAGGAAATAACGCAACTCTTCCGTGGAAATACTTTTTCCTTCTTTGACTACCACAAAGGCTTTGGGTACCTCTCCTCTTAATTTATCCGCTATCCCGATTACGGCTGCCTCAGCAACATCCGGATGTTTTTGCAAACTCGCCTCTACCTCCGGCTCAAAAACAATCTCTCCGCTAACTTTAATCATCTCTTTTTTTCTGCCCACGATATAAAGAAAGCCTTCTGCGTCAAACCTACCCAGGTCTCCGGTGTGAAACCAACCATTGCGAATAGTTTCCTGTGTTAACTTTGTATCCTTAAAATATCCCTGGGTTACTACCCAGCTTTTTACTACTACCTCACCTATCTGGCCAACAGGCAGCTCTTGGCCGCTATCTGAAAATATCTTAACCACAATCCAGGGCGCCGGACGGCCCACGCTTTCGATATTCTTTGAACCCATCGGTAAAACTACCGTCGGAGCATTGGTCTCAGTTAAGCCCCAGCCATTTAACAAGCAGGCCTGCGGGCAGAATTGCTGGAACCGGCGCAAAGCCTCCGGTGAATTCGACGCGCCAAAAGTCACAATCCAGCGCAAACTGGATAAATCAAAGGTTTCAAACTCTTTCAATTGCAAAAGCGCGTAATACATCGAAGGGACAATCCAGAAAAAATTAACTTTATAATTCTGGATGTTCCTTAAAAAATCCAGCGGCATAAAACGCTCCATCAACACCAGGGTCAGCCCGAAGGTAATCGTATTCTGGATATAAATCAATCCCCCTAAATGCGAAAATGGCAAAGCACAGAGCGCGGTATCTTTTGCACTTAAATCCGAATTCACAAAAAAAGCCATGGATTTTGGCGGCGCATCCAGCTGAACATAGCTGATTAAAACGCCCTTGGGCTTACCGGTAGTACCGGAGGTATAAAAAATTATGGCGCAATCCCTTTCATCAATCTTTACCTCGGGAGAACAACTCCTCCCCTCTGCCAGAAGTTTTTCAAAACTTAAACTTTCCTGATCTTCTGATTGGCAGGATATAATATTCTTCAATGAAGGTAATTTTGCCTTAAGCTGCGCAAATGAAATATTAGCCTTGTGTTTAGTGATCAGGATTTTGGCCTCGGAGTGGTCCAGGCAGGAAAGTATTTCATCTTCCGTAAGCATAAAATCCAAAGGCACACTGCATGCGCCGATGGACCAAATAGCCAAATAACTTAAAACATATTCCGGCCAGTTGGGAAGATAAATTGCAACCCTGTCTCCGGGCTTTACCCCCAGCTTAAGCAGGGCCTG
Source organism: Candidatus Omnitrophota bacterium (assembly GCA_030693145.1). Lineage (GTDB taxonomy): Bacteria > Omnitrophota > Gorgyraeia > Gygaellales > Profunditerraquicolaceae > UBA6249. Next base: position 40,972 of record JAUYBI010000015.1, on the reverse strand, counting down.
GCCAAGAGCAAAGACTTTATCTCTTAACTGGACAAAGGAAAGCTGCTCCTGGCGAAAGATAATCGCCGATTTATGCGCGTAGATTTTAGCGCACTCTTCTAAAACATTAACGACATTCATTAAAATCCATACCAGTAATTAACCAGCGGTTTGCCTTCGGGCGACTGATCTACAATTACATTCTTAAAACGGACATACTCCAGAAACCCTTCACGCCCTAACTCCTTGCCAAAACCGCTCTGCTTGAATCCGCCATAAGCAAGCTCATTGTAAAACATGCCATAAGTATTAATCCAAACCGTGCCGGCATTTATCTTACCGGCTAACTCCTGCGCTAGAAGTAGATCCTTACTCCAGATGCAACAGGCCAAACCAAAATCCACGCTGTTGGCTAAACTTGCCGCCTCATCCGATCCGGAAAACTTATGCATCAAAACTACCGGGCCAAAAACCTCTTCTTTAAATATGTGCGAATGCGTGCTCACATCCACTAATACTGTGGGCTCAAAGAAATAGCCATTGATCAATTCCGCGTTTTCCGGTATTTTCCCGCCGCAGACTACCCGCCCTCCTTCAGCTCTAGCCTTATCAATATAGGCAATTACTCTTTTACGCTGCGCGTCGCTAATCAAGGGGCCCATCTGGGTTTCAGGATTATCGGCTAAACCTAATTTTATGCGTTTAGCCTTTTCGGCAAAACTGGCCAGAAAATTATCGTAAATCTCCTCTTGTACGAAAATCCTGGACATCGCTGTGCACATCTGGCCCTGATTTAGAAAAATAGAGGCCAAAGAGCTATTTACCGCAACCTCTAAATCCACATCATTAAATATCAGGCTGGCAGATTTACCACCCAACTCCATAATCGTCTTCTTCACATTTTTCGAAGAATATTGCAGAATCTGTTTGCCTGTTTCATTACTTCCGGTAAAAGAAATCATGTCTACGCGCTTATCCGCGCAAAGTGTCTCGCCTATTTTTGCGCCGCTGCCATTAATTATATTCACCACTCCAGCAGGAAAACCGGCCTGCTGGATAATTTTTGCCAGCTCCAAAGCAGTAAGCGGAGTAAGGCTGGAAGGTTTCAGAATAACCGTATTGCCTGCAGCCAGGGCGGAAGCCAATTTCCAACAGGCAATTAAAAGCGGATAATTCCAGGGAATAATTAAAACTACCACCCCCATCGGCTCGCGGATTAACTCTGCTTTTGTGTCCGCGGATACGTTAATCTTCTCATTATCCAAATAATCAATAAAATTATTCGCCATAAATTCAAATGTTTTGGCGCTGGAAGGAATATCCATAAAAGTAGTCTCTTTAATAGGCTTACCGGTATTCTGCGTTTCTAGCGCCGCGAGCATCCCGGCATTATCCAAAATACCCTGGGCAAGCTTAGAGATAAATTCCTTGCGTTCAAACAAAGAAAATTGCGTCCACGGCCCATAGTCAAAAGCCTCCCGGGCAGCGGATAAAGCCAACTCTGCCTCTTTTATCGAAGCCAGTGAAGCCTCGGCAATTACTTTGCCGGTGGAAGGATTAACAATATTCTGTTTTTCCGGGGTTTCGATAAATTGGCCGTTTATATAAAGCGGGCATTTTAAATTCATTTGACCTTCACCTCTTTAAATAAAGCGAAAAGCCGGTTAAATGGAACATACCATTTAGAAAGCTGGCCTAATTGGCCGCTTAATTTCATCTTGCCCTGGGTAACCGCTACAAACGAATCCAACTTACCTAAAAATACCTGCTCCCAGACTGACGCCGGCGCAGAAATGACAAAAGGGGCATCGCTATCCGTATCTAATTTTATGATTTTCCCTTTTTCAAAATTAAATTTAAAAACCTCTCCGCTATCGTCAAGTTTAATCGCTAATTTTACAGTTAAATCTAACTCTTTCCCTTTTTGAGCGATAAATTCATCCTGATTAACTAAATCCACGATTGCCTGAATATGCTGACGGCTAAACATGGTATAGGCCGGATCATTACGCTTTAAATCCTCTTTTAAAGCCAGGTCTAAATCATCCAGGATGTTTTTATCAAACAGGCGGGCAATGGCAGCACTTTTAACTGCCTCCTCTAATGCTTCAGTAATATTAAGCGCTTCTTGGAACTTATCGGCAATCGCCACTGTCCCGTGATTCTTGAGAATAACCAGATTATTTGTTTTTAAAGCGGCAATCACCGGCGCCGGAGCCGTCACCGTCGGCGTTTCCTGGGGAATTACCGGAATATCCCCGAGATAAAATTTAGTTTCAAAACTCATCGCTTTGAGTGTCTTGGTAACCGCGAAATATCCGTTAATTAAAGGAGGGTGGCAATGAATTACCGCCTGAGCCGTAAAATTTTTATAGACTAAACTGTGCAAAGGCAGCTCAGAGCTGGGGTTTGGCCCTGCCTCGGATTTACCGCTGGCTAAATTAACCTTAACGATGTCGCTTTCTTTTAACTGGCCTAAAGCTGCCCCGGTGGCAGTAATGAGAATATTCTCGTTATCCAGGCGCGCGCTTAAATTTCCGGATTTAGCTACGGCCAGGCCGGCAGTATAAAGCCGCTTACCAACCTTAATTATCTCCAGCCTTAATTCATGTTCAGACATATCTACACCTCTATTTTACACCCCTAAATAAATGTGTTTAGTAATAAGCTTATTCGGCGTAACATCAAAAGCCGGATAATACGCTTTAACCTCTTTGGGCGCTAAATGCAGCCCTTGATAAATCTTTAATTCATTGCCCGGACGGATTTCAATTTTAATTTCTTTTCCGCTTTTTAATTTCGATGCCGGCGGACAAATTACATAAAAAGGGATCTTAAAATACCTGGCAACTATCGCCATCTGATAAGTGCCGATTTTATTGGCGATGTCCCCGTTTAAGGTTAAGTGGTCTGCTCCGACGATAACTTTAGTTACTTTACCTAAAGATAATAAATACGCCACCATATTATCGGTAATGATGGTTACCTCAAAACCCGCGCGCATAATTTCCCAGGCAGTAAGGCGCGACCCTTGCAAATATGGCCGCGTCTCCGTAACATAGAAACTTATTTTTTTGCCCTGCTCTAAAGCAAACTGGGCAATTAAAGGCATCAGGCCGCTGATATTACAGTGCGTAAGGACCACTTCGCCGTCTTTAAGCAATTTAGCCATCTCTCCGGCCTGCTCGATACGCTTGGCTTTAAGCATCTCCAGGAAACCCAAAATACTTTTCTCAAATGGCATCCCGCTTTTTTCCCAGCCTAAAACCATCTCCGTTAAAAATTTAAAAGACAAGGTCGGCCGCGTGGCATTAATCGCTGCGGCAACTTTGGCTAAATTTTTGTTCTGCCGCTTGCTTAAAAGAAAAGTATACATTACCAAGAGCACCTGCCCCACGGCGCGGGTTTTCATCTGTTTAATTGCCGCGCAGGCCTGAAGATAGTTCTTCGCCTTTATGTAGACGAGCTTTTGAGGAAGTTGGGTCTCATCCAAAATATAAATAACGTTACCTTTTAATTGTATCGGCCAAAATAATGGAGAGAATTTCATGTCCGTCCTTTTTTTGCGGGTCCTGTCTTGGGTATTTTCTTGCGCTGACGCGCTACGAAAACACCCAAGCCACCCGCAAAAATTCTATTTTCCTTCCAATTTCTTCACTAACTCCAACGCGATTTTGATTAAGTTACTTTCTGCCAGATAATAAAGTGGGTTCATAAAACCCATCTCGCCGGTAATCACGTTGTCACTTACGGCTAATATCGATCCCGCCTTAATATTATATGTCTGACAAATAGTTAATAGGGTTGAAGATACCATATCCACTGCCCTTGCTCCTTCTTTACGCTTGGCTTCGACAATTTCGCGGGTTTCGCGCAAAAGCGCATCCGTGGTCCAGGCCTTGCCGCGATGCACATTTAACCCCATACCTTTGGCAATCTCAAAAAGAAGGTCGGAGATTTTTTTATCGCTGACTGTTTTAAAATCCTTATCTACATAATAAGGAGTTACCCCATCTCCGCGGATAACCTCATCTACCACAAATAAATCGCCGACCTTAATATCTTCATCAAGCGAGCCGGCTGTGCCGATGCGGATAATATTTTGTATTCCGGCATTACACATTACCTCCGTAGTAATCGAAGTATCCGTGGAAAATCTTCCGCCGTTAATTCCGGTAACCTTGATCCCTTCATACGTACCGGTATACATGGTATATTCCATAAATGAAAAATTACGTACAGGATTTTCTATTTTCTTCATTAATACATCCAGCCGGTCGCGCGGCCCGGGCACAATCGCGTATTTACCCACATCCTGCCTCCGAAGCTGCACCATCTCCGTTAAATCTCTTCCGGTTAAATGAACATCCTTCTGCATCTGCATCTTTTATTCTCCCTTTTAATAGTTAATTAATTCGCTTACGTTATTAACTCAACTATGCTTGCTTTTAAAAACTTCTGAATTGCTTTTATTGTTTCTTCTTTATATTTTGCCGAGCTTTGGGCTATCCACATTGTAAAATTATAGAATTCCTGTGTGTCAGCTTTAAGCCATTTTTTATTTTTATGCAAAAATACCAACAGCGTTGTCATGGCAACTCTCTTATTACCATTTTGAAAAGGGTGATTTTTAATCAATAGATAAAACAGAATGCTCGCCTTATCAATAAATGAGGGGTAACCTGACTTCCCGCCAAAAGATTGGAATGGCGTCGCCAGACAACTCTCCAAAATATTGGGATAACGCGTAGCAAAATCGGGTATCGGCTCCTTAAAAGATAACAACTCCTGCGCTAACTTAAAAGCAATATATTCAACTTCTTTAACCGTGAGTTTCTTCACTAATCTTTACCCAAAAGCTTCAATGTTTGGCCGTATTCGCTAACAGTTCTTTTTACCGCCAGGTCAATTTCTTTCTTCTCATCTTCGCCCAAAACCTTCCCTAATAGGCTTTCTACGTGCTTTCTGGAAATTCCGTAGGTTTTTCCTATCTTAATGGCCTTAATCTCGCCTTTCTTTACCTTTTTAAAAACAGCGATCCTGCTTAAACCAAGTATCTTTGCCAATTCAGGTATCGTAACATATTCATTCTCTTTACTTTGCATCATATCTCCTCTTGTTAACCAATGTTATCTTAGTTAACATATGTTAACCATACACCATTAGGTTAACATAAAAATATCTTCAGTCAAACGAAATATTTTATCTAATTCTCGCTCCCCGCCAAGAGTCTTGGCGGGACCGTGCCCGCTCGAATTTTTGAGATGCTGCTCGAGTCCAAGCCTCGCCACCCGCTAAATAGAACCGTCCCCTTTATTTCATAAATGAAAAATTACGCACCGGATTCTCAATTTTTTTCATTAATACATCCAAACGGTCGCGCGGCCCAGGCACAATCGCGTACTTGCCCACATCCTGCCTCCGAAGCTGCACCATCTCCGTCAGATCTTTTCCAGTTAAATGAACGTTTTTTGCATTTGCATCTTATTTTACCTTTCTGTTAATTATCTCTAGTACCTACTACCCACTCTCATTTTTCCGTCAACAAATAATTCTGACCCCATTACTTCTAAATAAACTTTTATTTACGAAAAGCTAAAACTCAAATTCATCCTGCGGATTATCTTTCTTAATCTTAACTATGATAAACTCGATAAACTCCGCGGCAGTATTTACCGCATTTCTAGAATCGGCAGGAGACACATTAACCTCCCAAGGTTCATACATAAGTAAATTTCTTTTCTTACGCATCACGTCAAACTTCTTAATCAAATCTCTATATTCATCCCCCGCGCATACGCCAACAAATTCAATTACTGTCTTATGCTGATTAACTCCCGCCGGCCGATACCCGGCAAGTAACATCAACGCCCGCGCCGCGTAAAGCATTGCCGTATACGCCGATGAATAGGCGATTTTCGCGCTTATATCCAATATATTATTACAATCTTTTAATTCCTGCTTTGATTGTGTTATAAAACTATTTATCTGATCAAAACCAACAGGCTGTTTTTTAATTAAACCACGGGATAAATAATCTTCAATAAATTTATTATAATCCATTCAACACATCCATACTACCAACCAAAAAAATCTTCGGGTTCTTAATTACATCTCTTAGAAAAGAGCCACCTCTTTTCATCTCTTTCTTAAAATCAGAAACCGTATAAATTGTAAAATTTATTTCCCTGTCAAACTCTCCCTCCAAAGCACTTATTCTTTGAATTAACTCATCTTCGGAAATATCACCTAAGAGAAAAAGATCAATATCGCTATGCGCGTTTTCTTCTCTCTTGGCAAATGATCCATAAATAAAGCTGGTTTTAAGCCCTTTTAGGTCTTTTAACTTTGCTTTAAGCCTGCCCTGGACACCCTCGGTTTTAAAGATAATCTGTTTTAATTCTTTAAAAACCGGCGACGCTTTATTTACGCGGAAAAACCTTAAATTACCTACGTTATCCGAATTTAATATACCGCTGCCCTGCAGCCGAATAAGCTCACGATGAATTGTTCCCACTGATACTCCAAGAATAACCGCTAACTGCCGGACATAGTATTTCTCATCCGGATGAGACAAAAATTGAGTCAGGATTTTTCTTCGCGAGCCAGACGATATTAACGCACTGAGCATCTTACTGTTCTCCCTTTGAGAACAATTGTATCATATCTGAGAACATTGTCAAGCTCATATCTTCCCGCTCGTTTTTTCTTAAATTAAGCCCGGTACATAATCACGTTTGCCTTTTCAAGAGTAACCAATCCTTCCTTAACCATGCTATCCAGTTGGGGAATAAATTGATTGATTTTTTCTTCGCTATCCACGATTTCAATAACCACCGGCAGGTCCTCGGAAAGCCGCAGTAAATTAGCCGTATGCATATGGCTTTTACAGCCAAACCCCATAAACCCTTTAATTGCCGTTGCTCCAGCTAAACCGTTTTTCTTGGCTAAAAACACAATCTCTTCATAAAGTGGCTTGCCATTCCATTTGTCTGCTTCACCAATAAAAATACGCAAAAGTTTTCCATCCGCGGGAATTTTCATATTATCTCTCCTAATAAACTGCCTACTCTAAATAATATAAAGCCTAAAATTACGCTGGCAAAGATATTAGTAAAAGCACGGATTGCCTGGCCATTTCTAACTAAGCTATCAGACTCAAAGATCAAGGTTGAGAATGTGGTAAAAGCCCCGCAAAAACCAATCATCAACAATAGGCGCGCATCCGGCCCAAGAATAAATTTCTTATCCGATAAAGCAGCTAAAAAACCCAGGATAAAACAGCCGCTGATATTTACAATTAATGTACCATAAGGGAACCCAGCACCCATAAACCTGTAAACAACGCCGGCTAAAAAATACCTGGCAACTGTCCCTACCGCTCCCCCAATAATCAAGTTCAATAATTTCATCATAATACTTACGCGCGTCCTGCCACTGCGGCACCCTACCGTGCTCACTTGCGTTGCGCGCGGCAGGGGACCCGCCTCCGTGTCACCCGCTAAAATATATCCCTACCTTATTTTATTAATTCTTTACTTATTATTAATTCTTTCAGCATATCCATATATTCTTCTTTAGCCTGACCACTCCAACTAATATATAATTCTACAGGTAAACTTTCTGTATTTTCGGAATATAAAATAATCCTAATCTTATATCTACCCAGGAAAAGCCGGCTGGTATCACTATATTCTCTAAACCATAATACAAATGGGCGCTTACCTACAGCATATGAACAATCTGTGTCAATAGTACCCAAATCCAGGAATTTCTCCTGGTCTGGCCCAATGAATGTGGCTGACTTCTCTTCTCTAGCCCAATATAACGGCATAGGCATAAAATTCTTTATTCTTTCATATTGTCCATTATTATATTCATAAATTCTGTCGACATAACCACGACAATTTTGAGCAGTCGCCCTACCAATATTCTTAATCCCTAAATGATAATAATAAGTTCTCCCTTGTTTTGTTACATAAGGCATATCCATATTAATAAGACTTTGTAATTTTGGCGCTCTCCAGCGAGCCAGTATTGTTTCTTTAAATAAAACCCAGATTATAGCCGTAGTTGTAAAAAAAGCAGCTACAGCAGCAATTATAAGATCGCATTTTTCATATTTGGTCATTTCTTTTAAAATCTCCTTGAAAAAAATAGAAACGGTCACTTTTATTACAGAAACTAAATTAATTCTGATACCAAAAATACTTTTACATTATCAAAAAATATTCGGCTAACTCTATTTGTAAAATTAAAAGGACTAAGCACTGAACATCTAAATTCTACCAATGATTCTCCGTCGTATTCGAATTCGACATCAAAATCTTTATATTTACCATCAATAAAATCTGCAGTTCTCAAGTGTCTCTCGGTTTTAAGCAACCCTAATTGCATCTTAGTTTCATCTGCACTTAACTTCCCATAAGCAACATCTAAAGTTATAATATGGGAATTATTGTCTTTTATTCCGCAGAGTTTTATTCGAAATCTTGCTTTATATTTCCCTCGAAAAGGTATCTCTTTGGTGTATGGCCCATAACAGGTAGTTGCTCCTCCATCTATCTGATCCGTTGTATGTTCCCACGCTTTACCATTAGACGCACCCTTATCCACCGTTTTCTTCCCAAAAGAATGTCTTATTTTATCTAACTCTAAATAAGTATCTCCATTAAAATGATAAGTTAGAATCGGTTTACTGCGGTGTTTAATCAACTTGAACAATCTAGGAACATAATATACTGCTGTACCACTTAAAATTGCTACTAATAATGTTTTTAGAATAGATTCTTTGAACGATGAATTCTCTGATATTACCTGAATCAGCGCTAATGTTTCTTTTTCCATCGCCCCCTCCTTGAGAAAATAATGGGACCGTTTCTATTTTCACTAACTCTGAGAGTCTATTAATTTGTCTATTTTGCGGGTGGCTTGGGTGTTTTCGACGCGCGTCAGCGCTAGAAAATACCCAAGACAGCCTGCCCGCCAACGATTTAGTGGCGGGGACCCGCAAAAATTGCTAAAGAGCGAATATCTTCTCTAAATTACTACCCAAGATATTTTGTTTATCCTCTCCAGATATATCCAAATCATTGACAGCTTTAATACCACTGGCCATATCTTTTTTAGCTGGCCAGTCAGAGCCCCACAAAATATGTTCTGGGCCCATGAGTTCAAGAGCAAGCAGGAAATTCGCCTTAGTCGTATCGCCGCTGGTATCGACGTAGATATTCTTAAAATAATCTGAAGGAAGCCCCTGTAAGTCTTTAACAAAGTTCATCTCCCGCAGCATCTGATAAGTGGCGTCAAAGCGCTGCTTTAGATAGCAGATTGCCCCGCCAAAATGGGCGAAAATAAATTTTACCTTAGGATACTGCCGTAGAATATCCGACATTAAAAGCTTGCCGATTGAAATCGTAGTATCAAAAACATATTCCACTACCGGGGTAAGCAGAGGATCCTTAACCCGCTCAAAACCTATCGGGTTCACAATTTGCGCATGCACAAAGATCGGGATATCCTTTTCTTGTGCTTCTTTATATATAGGTAAAAACATCTTGTCATCCAAATATATACCGTTATAACTTGAGGCAAGGGAAATTGCCTTAAAACCTAACTCATTGATTGCCCGCTTTAGCTCTTCCAGCATATCATAAGAATTATCTACCGGTAAAACCGCCGCACCGATAAATCTTTCCGGATAAGCTTTTAAAATCTTGGCAACATTATCATTATAAATATGCGCTACTTGGCTGATACTGCCTAACTTTAAATGCGCGTCTGTTGTGGGATAACTTAAGACTGCCCGGTCAATTCCTGCCTCATCCATAACCTTAAGCTGCACCTCAATCTCACCCCATCCTTTATGAAAAAAATGGGCATTAGTAATTATTTCTTCCGGCAGCCAATGGCTATGCGCGTCAATTAACATTACCGGGAAAGCTCCGTATTCTTTAAGATGCGTTCAGTCATTTCTTTTTCATAAAGGGATTTTATTTCCTCTAAGCCTCTTTTGCCTAACCCCTTAACAATTACTTTCTCAATAGCATTCAGTTTTATCTCTGAGAAAATAAAATCCGGATTGATCTTTTTATGCTGATCCCTGAATTCTGAACAAGACTTTTCTTTATTCTCGATATATTTTTGAAAATCGTTGATCTGCATTTGCAGGGCGTCTTTTTCATGAGGAAGATAGGAGCCTAAAAGCTCTTTCTCCATCTCTTCCAGGATATCCTTATCAATATCCACTTGCGTAAACTTACGCTCGTATTTATCAAAGGTTTCTTTGGCGGCTTTATAGAGCCAGATAAAATAACGCTTCTTTAAATTCTTAATATCCTGATTATTCATATTTCCTTTTTACTTTCCCGGATGCCGCTGTTGAAACGGTATCACCGGAGCAGTCCAGGGTGTCTGTTGGTTAATCACCGCGATCTCTAAAGGGCAGACATTCGCCGGCACAGTCAAAGCAAAACGCACGGCATTCTCAATCGCTTCGGTAGTCATTAAACGCGAGGTATCCGCGGTAATCTCCTGTAATTTACCGGTTAAATCCGTATCGGTTACTCCGGGCAATATCGAAGTCACTTTGATCCCATGATCGCGCAGTTCCCAAAATAATCCTTTAGAAAATGCCCTTAAGCCAACCTTAAGTGAACTGTAAACGATAAAATTCCTAGGCAGCGGGTCGCATAAAGTCGAGCCGGAAACCATATTAATAATCGCTCCGCTTTTATTCTTGATCATATCATTAATCACCAGGCGGATAAGCCTGACATAACCCAGGTAATTGGTGTGGGCCAACCTTTCGAAATCTTCGATTGGCTGATCCTGAAAAGGATACTGGCTGGAAACTCCGGCATTATTGATCAGAATATCGATCTGGCCAAACTTTTCCTTGGCGCTTTTAACCAGCTTCTCCAAATCCTCCAGCTTGGTCACATCGCAAGCCACCGGCAAAACCTGTACTTTAAATTTTCCGGCAATCTCTGCGGCGGCCTCATTTAAAGCTTCCTGGCCGCGGGCGCCGATCACCAAATTTATTCCCAGGCTTGCCGCAGTGCAAGCCAGGGCCTTGCCAATACCGCGGCTGGCTCCGGTAATGATAGCAACACGTCCTTTTAAATCCGTACCCATGATAAATCCTCCTTTGAAATTCTCTCTACAACGGCCCCGGTCAATTTGCCGGTTGTTTAAATTTAAACACTCTGCCTGAAAATAAAAGCAAAACCAGCGCGCTGCCAAAAATAACAAAACCAAAATTAAAACTTTTAAGCATCAACAGGCCGCCTAAACTTACCCCCAGCCCGCCGGCAATAAAACGCACTCCGCTATTTAAGCTAGCCGCTTCATTTAAGAATTCTGGCGGCAGGTCCGTTAACATCGTCGCCAAGCCTACATGATTAAAGGTCCAACCCAAGCCCCAAATGATCATCGCCAGGCCGAGTAAGGTTAAAGGCAATTTTAATAAAAGCAAAAGGATGCCCAGAACCATGGCAATAATACCCAGGCTTACTACTCTGGGCCTGCCTAGCTGATCCGCAAGATGTCCTCCCCAAAATTCCCCGAATATTCCGCTCAAGCTGGTTAAGGTAATCATCATGCTAATCGTAAACTGGTTTAAGAAAAGCTGCGTAGAAAAATAAACCCCCAGCCACTGCTGCACCCCATGATAAATTAAACTAATCAGAAAGATGTAAAGAAAGATCCTCGCTACTTTCTTATCTTTAAATGCTTCCAGATACCCGAAACGAAAAACCCCCAGGCCTTCTTTAAAACTAGGCAAATAAAAATACATAAAAACCCACAGAACCAGCCCTAAAACTGCCGGAATTATAAATATCCAGCGCCAGGGAATTAACCCGCTTAAAAATAACCCCAGTAAAGAAGCAACAAAGGTCCAGCCAAAAAATATTCCCACATAGCCTCCGCGCTTATTCTGCCGGATATGTTTAGCAATCAGAATTAAACCCAGCGGAATTACCGAGGCGCCAAAAATCCCCATGAGAAACCTGGCTGCAAAAAGCGTATGAATATCCGGAGCTAAACCTGCCAGAAGATTAGCCAGGGAGAATAAGAAGATACAGGCCAGCTCTACTTTCCGCGCATCAAAAGCGCGCACCAGCGGCCCATAAAGAAATGCCGCCAGTCCATAGGGGAGCATATATAGCCAAATTATCTTACCCACAAAAAACTGAGAAAGAGCAAAATCCGCGGCAATTGACGGGATCAGGGCTGCGGCAGCGGCCACATTAAATGATAAAACCGCTCCTTCCAGGCAAAGTATACTAAATGTAGCCTTTTTCACTTCAGCGCTTCTTTTTCAATAATCTCTTTAAAAATCTTCAAATTATCCTGCGAGCCTTCATTAATAAACCCTTCAATCTGCGCATCATTAAACTTAGCCTTTTGCTCCATCTCAAAATGTTGGATCCAGGCCATTTCTATTCCTTCTGGTTTAGGCGTATAAAGCCAGATGATCTTCATATATTTAAAAGGAAATTTGGGCTCCTCCCTTTCCGCATAGGCAAAATACTTATCCTTAAAAAGCAGCCGCCAGGATTGCCAGGATTTATCATCTTCATCCGTCAGGCGAAAAGTAATCTTATTGGATTCTTTCTTCACTACCTCTGCTTTTTTATATTCCGTACCGAATAACTCCGTCCAACGCGTAATATCATTAGAAATATCAAAAACTAAACCATAAGGCGCATTAATAATAATCGAGTTACACGTGTGGCCCATTTGTCCCTCCGTTTTAAAACATGGGGACGGTTCTATTTTTCAATTAGATTAAGCGACGGAAAAACAGAACCGTCCCCTTGATTTTTAATTTTAATCTAAAAGAGCAACTACTCTGGCCCAAGCTGCGCCAGTATTCTTTATGCGTATCGGAAAACAAAGAATCTTAAAACCGGAATCCGGTATTTTTTCCAGGTTCGCCAGCCGCTCGATATGGATAAATTCTCTTTTACGGCCATAAAAATGCGCTGGATAAAATGTCTTTGGATCTTTGGTCTTAATAAATTCACTGAGCATAAATCTATACGGCCGGTCAATCCCCATCGTGTCTACGCCAAAGATCTTAATTCCTTTATCTAAAAGATATTCTATAGCTGAGGGATCTACGCCAGGATAATCGGAAAAATATTTTGGCCCGCCATAAAGCTTATCCGCTGCCGTCTGTAATAATACAATATCTAAAGGCTTAAGTTGATAATTTGTCTTCTTTAGAGCGCTTTCTATATCCGCTGCCTTGATTACCTCATTGGGTTTTTTATGCCTAAAATCAAGTTTAACCCCATCCTGATAACAATATTCTAACGGGATCTCATCCGCGGTCTTGGAGGCGCGGTTCTCTGATTTTGAGCCGTAATGGAAAGAATAATCCAGGTGTGTTCCGATATGCACCGGAGCGTGCACGATCTCTAAGGAGAGAAATTCTTCGTCGGGCAGCTGTTCTTTTTTCACGATGCGCTGTCCTAAGGCGTATTTTATTTTACCCCACAGGGCCTTGCCCATAATCACGCGATTAAATTTATCTACACCGGCTCGATGCGTTATCCGTTCAATATCCACCTTGTGCACCTCAAAAGCCGACTCATCGATGGGCAGGCTTAAATCAACTATCTTCACCCGGCTGGCTCCTCTTTTTATTTACCCCTGTAGGGTGGGTTTAAACCCACCCTACGGTTGTGGATAACTTTATTTATTTAACTTTGACTGGATATTATTTACGATATCGTTAATCGTTGAGTTCTTGGTAATCTCTTTGGGGCTAAGCTTCACCCCGAATGATTTTTCCAGGGCAATCACCGATTCCACCATCTCCGTAGAATCCACGCCGATGCTGTCAATTAAAGTAGAGCCGTCTTTTAATTCCTCAATTTTTACTTTTAATAAACTGCTCAATACTTCTTTTATTTTTATTTTTGTATCCATTTATCCTCCGTTTTAAAACATGGGGACGGTTCTGTTTTTCAAACCAGTTGGGCGACGGAAAAATAGAACCGTCCCCTTGATTTAATTCTATATCTGCACTTCGCCCTTGGTTGCGGCTGCTTCCCATTTACCAACTCCGGCCATCACGTCCTGAAAGCAAAGCTTAGCTAATGGATCAAAATCACTTTCCATAATTCTATTAATGCGCCCGGGCTTGGAAAAAAATTCACGCATACACCAGGAACCCAGGCGTCCGAGATCTTCCGTAGACAGATGGTCCGTAGGAATTACCGGATGCAAGAAATCCCACCGGCTAAAATCTACTTTTTTAGGATCAATCCAGTTTTTCTTTAAAGCAATCCTCCACATCGGCGAATTCGGGGCAGGAGTAACATAGCCCACCCAAAGAATATCCGGATCCACCTGATCCGTAAACTCAAAACGCTGCTTGATAATCGCTTCGGTGTCATAATCAAAACCCATCATGATATCGGCGACAATCGCGATATCATTTTTGCGCAGGATCTCTATGGTTTTCTTAATCTGGTCAATGGTAATACCTTTAGCGATGCGCTTGAGCTCTGATTGCGTGGTAACCTCAATACCGAAAACACCCATGAATAAACCATTTTCCTTCATCAGGGGCAGGATGGATTCACAATTAACCCAATCAATAGCCCGGCCTAAAGATACCCACTTAATCGGATTGTTCGATGCTTTTTTAAGTTCACAGAACTTCTGTACTCTTTTAGGGTCGACATTAAAATTGTCGTCCTGGATAACCACGACTTTAACTCCGTACTTTCGATGCAAAAGATTCAGCTCCTCCATAACTCTTTCCGGAGACTTCGCCCGCCATTTCAAGAAATCTGAAGGTGAACGCGGGTCAAACTGATCCCATTCATAACAAAAGGTGCACGCTGAAGGGCATCCCCGCGAAGTAACGATATCCACAAATGGTTTCCAATAGGTGTGGCCTACATATTTATCCATCGGAAATAAATCATAGGCCGGCAGAGGAAGCTTGTCTAAATCTTCCATCAGCGGCTTATGGGGGCCCATGACAATTTCCCCGGCAACGCGGGAAGTGACTCCGCCCACGTCGCCAAAAGGCTTATTTTTATCGATGGCCTCAATCAAATCTCCGAAAGATTCTTCTTCCCCCATCACCACAAAATCAACCGCGGGATTCTCCTCTAATGTCGGCACCGGCATTGCGGAATACCATAACCCACCGAGAATTATTTTTGTTCTCGGCAGCGCTTTTTTAATCCCCAGGGCCGCATCTTTAAAATGCCGCAGAACTCCATATCCGCCATAACCGTGCAGCTGCTCCCCCATCACCACGATATCCGGATTTTTAAGTTTTACTTGTTCAATCAGAGCGTCCATCGGAATTTGATCTGCTTTACCGTCTAAGACAGAAACATCCTCATAGCCTCTTTCGCGCGCATAAGCCGCCCAATGCGCGTATAACTGATTCGGAGAACGATGTGTTCCATGCGTTGCCCAAGCACCGACTTTCGGCATAACAAATAGTATTTTCATATTTCCTCCGTTTTAAAACATGGGGAGGTTTAAACCTCCCCTGCCTTATAATTTCTCAACAACCAAAACCGAATTAATCCCGCCTCTTCCGCGTGAAATAATCAAAGATTTACTTACCTTATATTCCCTGGACTCTTTAGCCACATAATTTAAACTGTTTAAAGCCGGCTTCTCTAAATTCAATATCGGAGGGACTAAACTATGCTCCATAGTTAAAAGCGCGATAATCATATCTAAAACACCGGAAGCCCCCAGCAAATTCCCGAACATAGATTTTGGGCAGCTTACAGGAATTTTCTTTAAGTTCTCCCCAAAAACTAATTCTAGCGCTTTAATTTCGGAGTTATCCCAAAGCTCCACTGCCAAGCCGTCTAAACTGATATAACCAATTTCTTCAGCAGCCACTTGGGCATCCGCCAGCGCCATATTTATCGCCCGCGCCAGTTCCTTCCCGTCGCTAGCGCAATTAATTCTATTTACCCCGTCACAAGAAGTGCCATAGCCGCTAATTAAGCCTAAAATATTCGCGCCCCGGCCCCTGGCGCGTTGAATACTTTCCATGACCACAATCCCCGCGCCTTCGCCAATCACAAAACCGCTGCGCTCCTGGTCAAATGGACGATAAGCTGCCGCCGGATGATCATTGTTTTTAGAGAGCGCCCCATAGGTATTACAACATAATAAAGCATACGGAGTAACCGGCGCCTCCATCCCTCCGGCTAAAATCATGTTTAGTTTATTTTTAGCCAAAACTTTCCGGGCATAGCCCAGCGCCATCAGGGAGCTGGCCCGGTCGCTGACTACGGTCTTGCTAAAACCTTTAATCCCATAATAAATTGAAACCTGGCCTTGAGGTGCCGCCGGAAACCAGGCGCTAGCCATGTAAGGTGAGACACCCTGGCGCCCCTCTAAATACAGGTCCCTTAACTCTGTCTCCGCGTAAAGCCAGCCGCCAATAGCATTACCTAAAAAGATACCCACCAGGTTCGGATCTTCATTCTTAATATCAATCCCGGCATCCTGCAAAGCCAGCTCTGCGGCCACCAGCGCCATATGTGAAAAAGCATCAATTTTCTTCAGCAGCCTCTCGGAGATATGGCTATACTTTTCCAGGTCATCAATTTGCCCGGCAATATGCGCAGGATAAAGGCTGGCATCAAAACGCGTAATCTTTTTAATGAACGAGCGTCCGCTTTTAATATTCGCCCAGAATTGCCGCTTGCCGATCCCTGAGGGGCTGACTACGCCGATACCCGTGATAGCAATTTTATTCATAGTTAAAATCCCGGGGACGGTTCTATTTTTTTATCAAACAGGCTCTATAAAAAATAGAACCGTCCCCTTTATTTAAATCGTTTCAAAACCAGCGAAGAGTGTATCCCTGAAAAACCACTGCTGGTTTTTAAAATAATATTTACTTTTTTCTGTATCGCTTCATTGGGAATATAATACAGGTCACACTGCGGGTCTTTTTCCTCTTGGTTTATCGTCGGAGGAAGAATATTTTTCTCAAAAATCATCGCGGCAATCGTCATCTCAATAGCATTAGCCGCAGCCAGAGGGTGGCCGATCATAGATTTAAATGAACTGATAGGCAGCTGATAGGCAGCTTCGTCAAAAATCGCTTTATAAGCATTACTTTCAAAAATATCATTCATCCGCGTACTTGAGCCATGCGCGTTGATATAATCAATTTCAGAGGGTTTAACCTGCGCATCTTTTAAGGCCAGGGCAATACAGGTCTCCATTGCCCGTCCATCAGAAGGAAGATCCGTCATATGAAAAGCATTACAACTGGTGCCGAAACCCAAAATCTCGCAATAAATCGGGGCATTCCGCTTTAAGGCGTGATTTAATTCCTCCAGCACCAGTATCCCGGCCCCCTCTCCTAAAACAAACCCATCCCTTTTATTATCAAAGGGGCGCGATGCTTTTTGCGGCTCATCATTATGCACTGATAAGACATTTACCACGTCAAAAGCGCCAAAGGTAATCGGAGTAAGCGGCGCTTCGGCTGCTCCGCAAATCATCACATCCAACGACCCATCCTGAATACTTTCCAGGCCAAAACCTAAGGAATCCGTGCCTGCGGTGCATCCGGTGGAAATAGTATTACAACTTCCTTTTAAGCCGAAACGCGCGCTGATTTCAATTGACGGAGTATTAAACATTGCCGCATCATATAAATCCGGCCGCACTAAACTCGGATCTATGGGTTTTTTCCCGTCGTCAGTAACCAAAGCAAACTCTTCTTCCATATATTTGGTCCCGCAGATAGCATTAGCTAAACAAACGCCGATGCGCTGAACATCTTCTTGAGAAAAGTCCAACTTACTGTCTTCCACTGCCATTTTACCGGCAGCTACGCCAAATTGCACATAGCGATCCATGCGCATGGCTTCTTCATGGCTTAAGCCTAATTTAAAAGGATCAAAATCGCGCACCTCCGCGGCAATTTTAGTATTAAATACTGAGACATCAAAACCATCAACTAAACGTACCCCGGATTTTCCGCCGGCAAAACCTTCCCAGGCATTCTTTTTACCGATGCCATTAGGCGAAATTACCCCAATGCCGGTAATCACTACCCTGCGTTTAATCACTTCTCTTTTTCCTTTCACACTGTGAGTTATCCACAACTGTAGGGGAGGTTTAAACCTCCCCTACTCTACTTTAATCTATCCTTTTCACTTTAAAAATAATATTCCCGCCATCCGGGCAAGTAACCGTATCAATTGTATCCGGATTGGGCATAAAGAAAAACTGGGCTCCAAAATTTAAAGCAAACAAAGCCGGAAAAGCAGTGTGAAATGCCGCTCCGCAAAAATCCGGAATACATTTTAAACCCTGCGTTTCCCATTTATCACCTACTTTATATCCAAAAGTGCACTTGCCCTTGGATTGCACTACTTCCAGAATCATTTTCTTAGGCTGCGGCCCCTTATGTTCCGGGTCGCGCGGAATTTCCTCAAGCTTACCCTGTTTATCCAAAATCTCGGCTTTAAACTCCAGCTTGCCTCCATCCGGACAGGTCACCAACAGCGAGCGCTGATTATCACGAAAACCAAATTTTGCGCCAAAGCTTAAAGCGTAGATTACCGGAAAAAGAGCGTGCGCCAATCCTAAACAGAAATGTTTAGGCCCATGCGTAAAATCTTCTAAAATAATCTCATCGCCAATTTTGTAACCATGGTAACAGACACCCATAACTTGGGTTACGGTAAGCCTTAGCCGCGGAAAGGGGGTATTTACTTCATTCATTATCTAAACCAGCTCCTTAGTCTTCTGGATTAAATCTTCTTTACTAAAAAATCTTCGGTTTGCTTCTACCTGATGCACCATGTCCACCAAAATTTTATTCAATGGCGCCTGCAGATTGTTTTCCTCAGCCAGGCGCACGAATTCACCGTTAATATAATCAATCTCCGAAAGTTTACCGCGCATGATGCTCTGCAATATTGAGCCGTACAACGGGTCTTTGCTTAGATTCCTCATCATGGCCGAAAAGATCTCCGCGGCATGCGCGCTGGGCATGGTAGTAAATTTGGTGAGGTTCTCCACCGGAAACCCGGGAAGAGAAACTAAATCTATCCCGATTTTATCAAAAACCTCAAAAGCCTCTTTCCAGATAGCGATACTGATCCGGCTCATCGTTAAATCGCTAAAAACTTCCTGCATGCTCTTGCCGATAATCGCCGGCAGGCAATTATTAGCATTGACAAAAATTTTCAAATATTTCATTCCCTGCATATCCTGGCTGATAATCACAGGAAAGGCCTTGTCTAAAACCAAGCTTAAAGAAATCAGGGATTCCGTAGGGTGGGAATTAAAAAGGCTGCCGATTATCCAGCTGCCTTCAAAATTATGCACCACCTTGCCGCTTTCTAAGCTGGTCGCGCCGAACATCACGATGCTGGAAATAATCTTTTCGGCAGGCAGGTATTTTGCCGCCAACTTATCCGCCTGCACGCCATTTTGCGTGGTGAGCAACAAAGAGTTTTGTATTAAATGCGCGCTATCCGCTAAAGCCGAATCAATATTTTGCGTTTTAGTGGTTAAAATTACTAAATCCGGAATATAGTTTAAGGTGTCGGCAATGCTCACCGGCACCTTAAAACTTCCCCTGGCCCCGGAGATAGCGACACCATGCTCATGAATCGCCTTAACTGTATGGCCATGCCCGACTAAAGTTACCTCTTCGCCTTTTTCTTTAAGGTAACCCGCGACTAAACAACCTATGGCTCCGGCACCAATAACCGCAATCCGCATTATTTTTTAATGTTTTTAGGAAAACCGTACTTTTTATAATCAAACCCATTTTGCCCGAGCAGGCGGACCATCATACTGTAAAATGGCGAGGGAACATCCGAAAAAAAAGCCGCCACCACATCCTGCTCTTGGACTCCAGATGCATTACGCCTGGCGGCAATCTCTTCAGCTTGACGCCTAACTACGGATTCGGTAATCCGCCGATGGAATATCGGGATCTTAGAAATTAAGACCTTAAACTTGCTTTCAGTCGCTGCTTCCCAAACCATGATTTAGCCTTAGTGATATAAAAGAGTTATTTTACCAACTGAATAACCCAAAAGTAGTGCGGGTTTAAACCTGCGCTACTTTTGCATATAGTAAAATTTTACTATATAATTTTAGTAAAGATAGGCTCCTTTGTCAAGTCAATTAATCTCCGACTGTATAACAAACCTTGGTTAACAATAGTAGGGTGGGTTTAAACCCACCCTACTATTGTTAACCAAGGTTTAAACCCACCCTACTATTGTTAATCAGCAGAGTTTAAAATAGTATCAATACTCGTTCCAGGAAAGAAGCTTTTTAGTTGCGGGATGAATAACAATGCTGTAGTGCAGCCCCTCCCTGCCGCCGGAGTAAGGGATAATATTAAAGCGCAGGTACTCGCTCTTTACGTCGAATACAGAAAGCAGCACCAGGAGATCCTGCTCCTGCCTTAAACCCAAAAAAGTAAAACTCCTTAAGTCATCAATTATTTTATTCACACTGGAAAAACCATACCCTAAGTCCTCGGTAGATTCCGGATCAGGATTCTTGATCTTATATTCCTGCCGAAAACGCAAAATCGCCCCTGCTAATTCATTATCCAAACCCAAAGCTAATAACACCGCTTTGCTGGCGGTATTAATATTGATCTTGCCTGTTCCATATATAGTAACTAAGTCTTTAAAAAGTATAAATTTATCCTTACTCATACCTTCAATCAAAAATACTTCATGAATTGAACTAAGCGGCCGCACCCCGGAATTAACGATACTTTCCCCCAGATCCTCATCCATCCCCGGCAGCCTTTTCAGCACATCCAGGGAGGCAGTATTCAAATTAATCAACGCGCCTTCGTCAATAACCTCAATCCCGTCCGCGGAATTATTTTTATCCGCGAAATAATATTTATAGGAATTATCCGCGCACAAAACCCAAGTATTTTCTTCTACCAGCTCCTCAAAAGTATCAAAACCGGGCGTAGGATCGCTCTGCCTCAGGTAAAAAACTGTTTTCAGCGCGGCTTTGGCGGCGGGCAGGGAAAAACTTATCCGCTGATAAACCTTAGCAAACTTTATCTCCTGAAAAACCAGGCCGGTCAGGCCCATGCCCAGCATGGAAAGGATCATGATCACCCAAAGACAAACCACCAGGATACTTGCTTGATTATGCTGTGGGTAAAAATATTGTCGAGGCATGTTCATAATTTTCGCTAATAATAGTGAGCTTAACCGCCAGAGGAAGATAATCTTGCCGCCATTCCTCTGTCCAGCTATATACATTCTTCTTTAAATCCAGAAAGAGATAGGAAAAATTTGCTTCTTTAATTGAGGATAAAAAAACCTGCGGCTTTGATTTTAATTCCGCATCCACTTTCCCCTCCGGGGTGATGATTGCGCTTAGTTTGTCCACGACGCGCATCAGGCAAAAAGAGGAGGGGTCATAATAATAAGTTATCCGGCAGGGAAGATAATCAGAATTTCCCGGAAAAATAATTTTTGTTTTGGTTCCTGAAAATAACTTTTTTTTATAAACGGCCTGTTCCCTTAACTCGCGGGAAAATCTTTCAGTTTTGAGTAAAATCCTTTGTTGGGCAAGGTCAATATTTTTTACCCGGCGCAAAATAGCGGCCCCTGAACTAAAAGTCGAATAAATGGCAATACTGACGACAGAGAAGATAGAAACAGCGATCAGCAGCTCAACCAAAGTAAAAGCGCCTGAGTTTAATTTATTTTTTTTGCTTGGATAGATACGTAGAAATGGTAACATTTTTTACGGAATTTTGTTCCTGCCAGTTGAGCGTTAAGCAGGCCTGCACGAGGTGCTCAGCCAAAACTTTTGGCTGGGTTATCTCCACGACTGCCTGCGTAAAATTATAATTCTTGGCAGGAGTTTTTATGGCCTCACTGGTATTAGAAGCAAGCAAACCGTCTTTTAAACTTAAAACCTCCAGCGCCTCCAGTTTCTCTTTAGCCAAATTCAAGGCTTCAAGATTACTGGCAACGGCATTTACCCCTTTTAAAGCGACAAGATAAGAATTGGCCACCAGGGTCAAACCCACTCCCAGTATAAGCACGCTGATCATTATCTCCACTAATGTAAACCCCTTCAACTTACTCACCCCAGTTTACAATATCATCCGTTGTCCCCGGCTGCCCATCACTGCCGGAAGAAAAAAGATCATAACCATCCTGATTATGTTCACCCGGGGATTTATAGCTATACGGCTTATTCCAGGGATCCATGGGTTTTTTCTTCAAATATGGCCCGCGCCAGCTTTCCGCGCCTAACCCCGAATTAATCCTGAGGTAATCCAGCAGCTCCGGATAATGGCCCGTATCCATTTCATAGAGGTCAAGCGCCAGCGGGATACTGGAATTAATATCCGTTTTTGCCGCTTGTATACGCGCCTGCTCGCTCCTTCCGGCAAGCCGCGGCACAACCATCGCCGATAAAACGCCGATAATAATAACCACGAGCATCAGCTCAATTAAAGTAAAACCTCGCTTCATTGTATCCTCCCTAGTTGATTATCAACAGCTGTAGGGGAGGTTTAAACCTCCCCTACTCATTAAGCAAAAGTATCCTCCATAGTTGATTATTAACAGCTGTAGGGGAGGTTTCAACCTCCCCTGCTTATTAAGCAAAAGCGACTCCTAAAATCACCACATCAATTTTTAATAATCCGGTATTTTCACCCTTAACCGCTAAAGTAATCTTCTCCACCTGCAACAGGATATTTGCCCCCTCAATCCCGGAAATAAAATCCAGAAAATCTTTTAACTGGCCCTCAGCACTTAAATTAACCCGGTAAAGAGTTACCCCGCCTTTAACCTTAGTCACCCCGGTGGAGTTCATATCCAATATCTGCAGCTTAGACCTTCTGGCCTCGGCTTCCAGTTTGCTCATCACCATCGCGGACTTATCTTCATCCGAGCCCTTGAGGCTGGAATACCCTTCAATCTGTTTTTGGGCCTTGAGGATCTCCATGCGGTTATGCTCTAAGGCCGTATATTTGCGGATCGTTACTTTGGCCTGTTCAATCTCGCTGGAATAAATACCCGTCTTATCATAAATCGGGCCCAAAACAAAAACCTTAAGCGCCAGCAAAATCAACAGGGCCCCGATCGCAGCTGCTAATATTTTTTCCTTGTTATTTAATTTTCTCATTTTACAAAAATCTCAAAATCGATCACATCTTTGTCTTTTAATTTCCTTCTACGCGTATAACGGTTCTGCGCGCCTTTAAAGGTTTCCGTATTTCCCAGGGTATTGGTAAAATCTAAAATATCCGGAATTGCCTGGGCATAACCTCTAATGGTAAACGGCTTGCCTAATTCCCAATTATAATTGGTAATAATAATATTATCCGGGCACAAGCGGTTCAAACCGTTAAGATAAGTTAACGCCGAGGATTTAGCATCCGCGTATTGCCGGGCAATCTTTAACTTACTGGTAATATCCTCCAGCTCTTTGACATCCTTGCCTAAAGATGCAACCCTATTTTTTAAATTCAAAGCATATGCTTGCCGCTGAGCCAGCCGGACTAGGGCAATCCCGCCCAACATAATTAAAATATAGATCAGGCTCACTCCCAAGATCATTAATTGCTTTAACTTAAGCTTCATCTCCTTCTTGATCTGGATTTCCGGAAGAATAAATTTAAGGTCATCCTTGGCCACCTGGGTGCTAAAACCCAATATCGCGGATAAAGAAATGTCTTTTAAGCTATGGGCCAGGAAATTATCATATTCCTTAAAAGAAAGATACTGGGCCTTCAAATTAAAATCCTGGGCTGAAATATTTTCCACAAACAATACTAAAGAACTCGCTGAGCCGGTTAAAAATATTTTCTCACAACGGGCATCCGGTATCTCATTATTTAAAGCCCCCAGGGCCTGCTTAAATTCCGCGGCAAATTTTTCTTTTTCCAAAGGGTCCTGCAGCTGCTCAGCGCCTTGGGGGATTACGACGCTAGAGCCCAATTTTTGATTATACACCAAAACCAAATCGCTGTAATTTGTATCAATATCTAAAATCATATACGAATTTGGCAAATCAATTTTATTTCTGCAGGCATCAACTACATAATAGATCAACCCCTGAGAGCTCATTAAAATAGCTTCGGGAAGAATATTTACCGGAACAAAAGAACTGACAATGTTCTTGAAAACATTTTTTAAAACCACGGCTAAGATCAGATGGCTGTTACTTATGCCATCAAACCCTAAATTCTGGTATGACCAGCAAACCTCCTCTTTCTGATAAGGTATCTGGCGCATAAGATACAAGCCCAGCATCTGTTCGATTTCCTTGGGGTCTTGCGAAGGCAGTTCTACGCGGCGCACGGTTATTTTATTGCGGTTAAACACTACAAAAACATCAAAATCCTTGCCGCATCTGTTTTGTTTTAATATCTTGCTTAAGGCCGCGGAAATAAAGGCAGGTTCAGTATTAGATAGAAATTCAACCGCGATCTTGCGGCCAATGCAGACTTTCAGGCATGATTCTACGAGCTCAACGATTACTTTCGTTCTCATAATTAGTTAAATAGAGACAGCAAAATTGTCATCCCCGCGAAAGCGGGGATCAGATTCCCGCTTACGCGGGAATGACGAAAAGAATAATCAACCACCAACAATACTATTCATATTAAATATCGGCAAAAGCATGGCAATCACCATTGCCCCAATCACTAAACCCAGAACTAAAATTATTGCCGGCTCGATAAGAGAACTGACGATTTTTAAATCTGCCTCTATCTCTTTCTCATAAGACTCGGCGATATCCGCAAGCACGCTATCCAGCCTTCCCCCTTCTTCACCGACACGAATCATCTGCACAAAAAAATCCGAGAAGATTTTAAATTTTTCCAGGGCAGCGGAAAAAGGAACCCCTTCCCCAATATCTTTGCGTACCTGTTCTAATTGTAAGATATAAACCGGATTTCCGATTATCGGGCCGGCATCGGCTAACGCGGAAAGTAGATTTACTCCGCTTTTTAAAAGTAAAGATAAACTCTGCGAAAAATTAGCCACTGACTGTTTATAAACAATCTCTTTAACCACCGGAATATAATATTTTAACCGGTTAAAAATGCTTTCTTTGCCCGCGGGCTTTAGCTTTAAGGCAAAAACAACCAACGCCATTAAAATAATTATCCCCCACCAATAACTTTGTAAAAAATTAGAGATCTTCAGCAGGATTAGTGTCGGTAAAGGAAGCTTGGCCTGGAAATCATCAAACATTCCGGCTAGGCGCGGAAGGACAAAAGTAAGCATCACAAAAATTGTGCCTACGCCGACCAGGCTCATAAATATCGGATAAGCCAGGGCTTGCTTAACTTTTAACTTTAAATCCTGGAGCCGGCGTAAATGCTCTAAAAGCTGCATTAAGGCATCTTTAAGCTTTCCGGTTGACTCCCCGGTGTGCACGATATTAATATAAAGCCGGGGAAAGTATTGCGGATAACGGGCCAAACACGCGGAAAACGGGACGCCGTCTTTGATATTCCGGATAATCTCTGCGAGCAATGTTTTCTCCGTCTGATTATCAGAATTCTTTTCCAGCAGCCTTAAGGCGCTTAATAACTCTACCCGGG
Organism: Candidatus Omnitrophota bacterium; assembly: GCA_030693145.1. Lineage (GTDB taxonomy): Bacteria > Omnitrophota > Gorgyraeia > Gygaellales > Profunditerraquicolaceae > UBA6249. The sequence continues at coordinate 15,390 of JAUYBI010000015.1, read as the reverse complement.
AATTAATTAAATTATAGAGTTTTTGCGTGAATAAAACTAACTGTTTTAAGCCATATTTTCCGGTTTTTAATTTCGCTTTGCTTTTTAAGTTCAGCGTTTCCGAAGCCGCGGGTATCGCCAATGGCTCAACACAAATCGGCACCAGGCCTTGCTCCTGAAGATCCTCGAGCACTCCTTTGACGCTGATTCCTTCGATATTGCCCTCGACCATCTCATTTAAGTTCTTTTTGGCTTTATATTTAAATTGCATTTTTATTTTCCCCGAGTTATCCACATCTGTAGGGGAGGTTTAAACCTCCTCTACTCTACTTTGCTCCCCGCAATGACGAATATCACTCCAATTCCACTACGCGTAAAATTTCTTCCTTGCTCGTTAATCCCTGTTCCACCAAAAGCATTCCGTTTTCCATCAGCGTGCGCATACCTTTTTCGCGGGCCTTAGCTTTAATCTCCTGCGCGCTCTTATGTTCAATAATTAAATTCCGTATATCATCATCAATTGTCATAATCTCATAAATTGCCCGGCGGCCCTTAAATCCTGTTTCACTGCAAGCTTCACATCCTTTGCCTCTGCATTGCAGGCAAAGTAAACGCACTAAACGCTGAGCGATAATTGCCTCTACCGAAGAAGCTAATAAATAAGGCTGGATCCCCATGTCCATCAGCCGGGCGATACCGGTAGCAGAATCATTAGTGTGCAAAGTAGAAAAAACCAAATGCCCGGTAAGCGATGAGCGGATGGCCAGGTCGGCTGTCTCCGAATCGCGAATCTCGCCAATCATCATAATATCCGGGTCATGCCTTAAGACGCTTCTTAAGGCGCTGGCAAAGGTCAGCCCCACTTTAGGATTGACATGAATCTGGGTGATGCCTTCGATCGCGTATTCTACCGGGTCCTCAATACTGATGATCTTTACCTCTTTACGGTTCAGGCGGGTCAAACAGGTATAAAGCGTAGTCGTCTTGCCGCTTCCGGTGGGGCCGGTAATTAAAATAATCCCGTTCGGTTTTTGGATAAGCTTATTAATTGTATCTAAATCTTGCGGCAGGAATCCGATTTTATCTAAATCTAAAAGTACATGGGAAGGTAAAATCCGGATAACGACATTCTCTCCAAAATAACCCTGCAGAATAGAAACCCTTAAATCCACTTCTTGGCCGTCCAGGAGCCGGACCTTAGCCCGGCCGTCCTGCGGAACGCGGTGCTCCACCACATCTAAATGGCACATAATTTTAATCCGCGAAACAATCGCCGGCTCAATATAATAAGCATCCTGGGGCATCTTCATTTCCCGCAAAACTCCGTCAATCCGGTAACGCAAAACTACTTTATCCACATAAATCTCAATGTGGATATCCGTGGCCTGCATCTTAATCGCCTCGGTGATGATCTGATTAACGAGCTTAATTACCGATGCTTCATCGGCGTTTTTTTCAATATCTTCCACGCTCTCATCCTTAATCAATTTCGTCCCCGCGCTCACCTTGCCTTCCATAATCTTATCCACTGTCCCGGCCACTGCGCCATAATATTTATGTATGGCTATCTCCACCTCGCGCCGCGTGGCTAAAACTTTTTTTACGGCAAACCCTAAGTTCAATTTGATATTTTCCGCCAGCCAGATATCCATGGGATTATATACCGCCACCGTTAAAACCGACCCCTCCAGGCTAATCGGCATAAAACCGTAATGCTGGACGAATTTCGCCGGCACGGCTTTAATTGCATCAGTAGATATATGCACTTCTTTTAAATGCAAATGGAAAGGTAAGTTAAACTGTTCAGCAAGCACTTTTAAAAGGTCGATTTCTTTAATTAACCCCCGGTTGACTAAAATCTTGCCCAACATATCCCCATTATCCCCGGATTCTTTCAATGCCTCATTAACCTGTTGCTGTGTAACCATATTCTTTTTAACTAATAACTCACCGAGTAATTTTGTCAATATCATATGATCTCCGGATAGAGTAGGGGAGGTTTAAACCTCCCCTACTATTGTTGATAACTCTCCAAGTAATTTTGTCAATATCATGTGGTCTCCAGTTTTCCGATAGAATACAGGCGGGATTCATCCAGTTTATCCGCTTGGCCCTGAACAATTTTTTCACAACCGCTAATCGTATCTTCTAATTGCACATAAACTCCGGATTTCCCGGTATAAACCTCAGCCGTAAAAAATGGCTGGGATAAAAAATTCTGCAGCTTCCTGGCCCGGTCAAAAATAATTCTTTCCTCCGGGGAAAGCTCCTCTTTTCCGATAATCGAAACGATGCGCTCTAATTCATCGTAACGCCGAAAAAGCCGGATTACCTCCTGGGCAACATCAAAATGCCGCCGGCCAACTATGGCCGGGCTCATCGAGTTCGCCGAAGACAATAATGGATCGATTGCCGGATAAAGGCCGCGCTGGACCAGGGTGCGCGAAAGAACAATCAAGCTGTCCAGATGCGCGAAAATAGCCACAACTGCCGGATCAGTTAAATCATCCGCCGGCACGTAAACCGCTTCAATCGCCGTAATGCTTGCTCCTTTTTCCGAACAAATTCTTTCATGCAGCTGGCTGATCTCGGTGGTTAAGGTTGATTGATATCCGCCTTCCGAGGGAATTCTCCCTAAGAGCGTCGACAACTCGCTTCCGGCCTGAACAAAACGAAAAACATTATCCATAAAAAATAAAACGTCCTTGCGCTGTTCCAATAAATATTCCGCCAAAGCCACCGCCGAATTAGCTGCCTGAAAACGCATACCCGGCGATTCATTCATCTGCCCGAAAATCATAATTGAACGCTTCAATAAATCCGCGCGTTCAAATTCATAATAAAGTTCATTTCCTTCACGGATACGTTCGCCAACACCGGCAAAAATACAAGTTCCGTTTTGATAAGTAATAATATTATGGATGATCTCTAAGATTAAAATTGTTTTCCCGCAGGCAGCCCCTCCGAGCAGCCCGCTTTTAGAGCCTTTAGCCAAGGGGAACAAAAGGTCGATCATCTTGATCCCGGTCTGGATAATTTCGGTTTTGCTTTCTCCTTCCGGTTTAACCTCAAGCTTAGAATGCGCGACCATACTCGTAATCGGAATACCATCGGTTAAATCAAACCCCTCTTTATGGTCCATCGGCTTCATCATCGCGTTTAAAACCCGGCCATAGAGAGCATCAGTATTGCGCGGGATCACCAACCCCTGTTTCTCCTGTTTAACCGGCATATTTCTGCCCACGCCATAAGTAAACCCCAAAGCAATACACCGGCAAACATGGTTCGCCCGGTGCTCCACAACATGCAAGAGCACCTCTTTCTCCAGATTGCCCAGGACTTTGAGCAAAGCCTTAATTTCCGGCAATTCCACGGCGTCAGGGAACTGCACATCCACTACTGAGCCGTAAACCGCGATTATTTTTCCTAATTTTTCTTCTGTCGTCATTCTTTATTTACATCCCTAATTATTCCTTCTCATCAGGCGCGCCGCGGAAAGCTCACGAATCGACTTATCCGAAAGCCCGTGCAAATATTTAAAATACTCCATATGCAAATGCTGATTAATCTTAGTCAACTCCTGCGAGCTTCCTTCCAGATGCATAATCCGGGCAGCATGCTCTGCCAGTTTACTTGACCAGAAAATATGATAAAAACGAAAATCCAGCCATAATTTAATCCATCCCTCCAGGACGGATTTAATATCCGGCTCAACCAGAACCTCCTTGCCTTTACGCACAACATTTTCTTTGTGCTCTAAAGGCAAAAGGTTCTCCACTTCTACCTGCTGAGTAGTAATATTAATAAACTTAGAATAAATTACAGTTACCCCGCTGATCTGTTGTTTAAAATAACGTTTCGCCAGATAATCCCTCAGCAGGCCAATTTTCTGGGTATCTAACTTATCCCCCGGAGATTCAAAACTAATAAAACTAATTTTGGCTTCATTAAGATAACTGATCCCCTGCTGGCCTAAAACGACAATTTCATCCTGCGGGCGCTTGGTATCCAGGAGTCGGTTGACTAAAAGAATATTGAGTTCCCCTAAAAATCCTCCGTCGGAACTAATCAAAACAGTCAAACCCGGCAGATTTGGCGGCGGATTAAAAAAACTATGCGTCGACTCATCCAGCGGCAATGCGCTATAGGCGGAATTCAGTAAAGTATAAAAGTTTTCCGCGGGCTCCTGATGCGCGCGGAACTGATTAAACTGCAAGGTAGCCGCCATCTTCATAACCTCAATTAAATCCCCGAGATTCTTATTAAAGAGCAGGTTCTGCTTTAACTTCCCAATCGGAATCATTACTGTCCTTCCAATAGTAGGGTGGGTTTAAACCCACCCTACTGTAATTGACACTTCTCCCCCTACTTTGGCTCATTAGTTATCCACATCTGTAGGGGAGGTTTAAACCTCCCCTACTTTGGCTCATTAGCACCCGGCATAAGGGTCCTGAAGAACTCTTTAATCACTTTATCTAACTGCAGCTTAATTTCTTCGGTTAACTCCCCCCGGCTATCTAAATCCTCAATTAAGCTTTGATTATGTTTTTTTAAATGATTAAAAAATTCATGCTTAAATATTTTTACTTGAGCGATATCCAAGGCTTCTAAAATCCTTTTCTGAAAAGCATAGAAGAGGGCAATCTCTTCGGCCTGAGTAACCGGAGCATTATTTTCCTGCGTTAAAATTTCATAAAGAGTCCGTCCGCGCTGTAGTTGAGCGGCAGCCTCCGGAGAAAGCTTGGTTCTTAAGCGCGTTAAGCGCAATAAAGAACGGAACTGCACATACTCATAACGCAGCCCCTTGCTTAATTCTTTAATCGCCGGACATTGCACCTTACTGCCAATACGTGAAACCGATAACTCTAAATCAATTCCCGGCTTAAACCCTTCCTGAAAAAGACTGGTATTTAAATAAATCTGTCCATCGGTCATCGAAACAATATTGGAGCAAATATAACCGGTAATATCCCCTTGTAAGGTTTCCGCTAGAGGCAGAAAGGTCATTGACCCGCCGCCAAATTTAGTTTTTAGGCGGCCGGCCCGCTCCATCAGCTGGGAATGCAAAAAGAAAATATCTCCGGGATACGCTTCGCGCCCGGGCGCGTGCTCTAATAAAAGGGACATCTGCCGATAAACCCAGCTGTGTTTGGTCAGATCATCGAAAACCACTAAAACATCTTTACCTTTATACATAAAATATTCACCTAAAGAAGCGGCGGTATAAGGGCAAAGGTACTGCTCGGCGGCAGAACTTCCGGCAGGAGCGGAAACCGCCAGGATATAATCCATCAAACCTTTTTGTTTTAACTGTTGGATAATTTTATTAAAAGCGGCGTTATTGCCTCCAATCCAGCAATAGATACAAATAATATTTTTCCCAACTTGATTAATAATCGTATCCAGGCCCACGCTGGTCTTGCCGATCTGCCGGTCACCGACGATTAACTCACGCTGCCCTTTGCCTAAAGGAATTAAAAGGTCAATAATTTTAATTCCCGTATGCAGCGCCTGGTTAATCGGTTCACGTTCCATAACCCCGGCCGCTTCCCGGAATGCCGGGTTAAAACCTGCCGGTTCAATCTCCTCCCGGCCGTCCAAAGGCTTGCCTAAGGCATCCACCACCCGGCCGATAAAATTTTCTCCCACCGGAACGTTTAATAATTCCCCTTTACTGGAAACCAGATCCCCGACTCTAACCCCCTGCTCATCACCAAAAACAATTCCGTAGGCTCCGGTAGGATTAAATTCAATAATCATTCCTTTATAGCCATTAGCTAGCTCAATGACCTCCCCATAAGAACAGCTCGGCAGGCCGCTGATCTTGATAATCCCCTGCCTGACCTCTTCCACCCTGCCGACTTCTTTAATATCTAAAGCTTGAATTTGCATATTATTTTTTTCTAAAATAGGGGAGAATCCTGAGCAGTTTATTTTTTAATGTCCCGTCAATTACTAAACCGCCGATTTCAACAATTAATCCACCGATGAGATCCTCTCTTAAAATCTCCTCAAAAATCATCTCCCTGCCGGTTTTTTCTCTTAAAACCTGCTGCAGGATTTCTTTCTGGTCTTTCCTCAAGCTCTGGCTGGAGCTCACCCTGGCCCGATCCGAAACCATGCTGAATTGATCTTTAGAGAGTTTAGCAATCTCAGAGATTATCTCAGAGATAAACTCTTGCTGCATATTTTCTTTTTCTTTTTCACTTAAAAGCTGCTCGACCAGTTTCATGGCTAAATCCAAACTGTGGGCCTCTGTCTCTTTTATGCTTTTTTCTTTAAATCTCTCCGCTTCAATATTGCCATCGGCAATAATTTTCGTTACCTGGATTTTAGCCTGATCCTCCAGGTTCCGGCGTAACTTGAGGCTATCATTACGCGCCTCTTCAATAATTAAGCCGGCTTCTTCTTGGGCGCGTTTAATCTCGGTAGCCCCTTCTTCTTGGGCGCGTTTAAGTTCTTCTGTGAGTTGCTGCTCTTTAGCTAAATTCTCTTCATGCAGGGTATTTAACCTGCTTAAGGCAGTATTTAAATGGCGGGAAAAAAGAAAACGTAAAAGGATAAATATTCCGATAAAGGTAATCCCCTGAATAATTAATAAATTTAAAAGCATGCGCTCCCTTCTTTAATCAAGGAATCCCGGGGACGAAAATCCCGGGGACGGTTCTCTTACTTAAGAGAACCGTCCCCTTGATTCTTCTCTTTACTTCGCGAAGAAAAAATAGAAGCGTCCCCTTGATTCTTCTCTTTATTTCGCGAATAAATTATAAATAATCAATAACGCTAAAACCGCTATGGCTTCGGAAAAAATAAACGATAAAATCATGACAATAAAAATCCTGGCTGATGCCGAAGGATTGCGCGCCACGGACTTGACTGCCGCCGAACCCACCATGGCAATCACTGCCGCCGGCCCGGCAGTACTTAAGAACATAACAAAAATCAAGGCTAAAGTTGACATATTATGTAAATCCCGGGGACGAAAATCCCGGAAATCCCGGGGACGGTTCTATTTTTTAAGAATAGAAACGAAGAAAAAATAGAACCGTCCCCTAGTTTTAAATTTCTACAAATAAAATTAATTTATTACTGCGTAAAAAAGCAATTCCGTCTTTAATTGCCATACGTTCTTTATCGCTTCTGACCACCCCTTTGCGTAAACGCATCAAAAAAGGCTGGTGAAAATCTAAAACGCAAACCTCTCCGTCCTGGGCCGGTAAGTGCACTTTTTTTGCCCGGCCTTCCCAGACTACTTTTTTCGGCTCTAATATTGAAATCTCCATTTTAAGCCGCGCACCATTTGTTTTTACCGGCTGCTTTCGCCTGATATAAAGCGCTATCCGCCTTTTCGATCAGCGCGCTAATCTCCTGCGCGTCTTCAGGGACACTGGCAATGCCTATACTTACGGTTGTCGGCAGGTATAACCCGACCTGAACCCGCAGGCGCTCGGCAACGATGGTAGCAGCCTTTTTTTCCGTCTGCGGCAGGATAATGATAAACTCTTCTCCGCCATACCGGCAAACAATATCTGAGGGGCGCACGGAATTCTTAAAAACCTTGGCCGCGTCCTTAAGTAAAACATCCCCTGCCGGATGGCCCTGAGTATCATTATAATTTTTAAAATTATCGATGTCAAGCATTAGTACGGAGAGCGTCGCCGGGGAGCGTTTCAGGCGGTTGACTTCTACCATAATCAGCTCATTAAAATACCTGCGGTTAAATAACCCGGTTAAACCGTCGCGCACGGCAAGGTCCACAAGAAATTCTTTATCCTTACTGCCGGAAAGCAGGAAATACCTTTCTACCGCCCGCTCCGTAACAATCCTGATCTCCGAGCTGTTTAAGGGCTTAGTGATATAGCCGTAAGCGCCGGCCTCCATCGCTTCGATCGCCGAGCTGATAGAAGAGTACAGGGTAATTACAATAACATTGGTCTGTTCCGAAATCTTATGCACTGCCTGAGTAACCCGCGCCCCGTTCATTTTGGCTGAACGCATCTCGGTAATCACCACGCTAAAGGCGTTACTCTGCAGAAGATTTATTCCTTCTTTGGGGTCTGCCACTATCCACGTATGATAACCAAAACCCTTAAGCGTATTGTCCAGCTGCGCAGCTAAAGCTGCATCATCCTCGATAATCAAAACATTCACATCTTTCGCCATATTTTCTCCTTCTACTTTCAGTTATCTAAATCTGTAGGGGAGGTTTAAACCTCCCCTACTTGTCATTCTGCCGCCTTATCTTTTTAGTTCTCTTGCTTACAGTTATCCACATCTATCACCTTATCTTTTTAGGTTCTCTTGCTTACAGTAGGGTGGGTTTAAACCCACCCTACTGGGAATCTAGGGGACTTCTCATTAAAAACCTAAAAGTTATCTACATCTGTAGGGGGCGTTTAAACGCCCCCTACTTGTCATTCCCTGACTTATCTTTTTAGAACAAACGTTTTCCAGTTATCCTCCAGTTCAGCAAAACTTCCGATGCGAAAAGAACTAAGCAGCGCCTCTTTCCAGCCTGCTCCGTCGCGTAACTGACGGCTAAACTCCAGAAAACGATCCTTGCCAAACTGCTCCTTAAGAAAAACGATGATCGAAGCTGACTCGGCATAGAACACATAAGGCACGATCAAAGCAGGATCCCTGATTTCAAAAAGTTCCTCGAACTGAATGTATATATTTTGATTAACTAAATTCTTGGCTCTCTGCATGCGCAAGGCTAAACTGCTTTTCTCCGCGGAGCTGGCGAGGCCTTCATCCAGCCAAAGCGGCAGGTCATTTCTGTCGCCGATAAATTCGCGGAAGATAATATGCGCCAACTCATGCGGAAGAATGGAGTCAAAGAAATTTTCCTGTCCGCTATATGTTTTGATCGTGCGCTGTTTTACCGAAACTATTGCCCCGCTCCAGGCCGCCTGCCGGGTATCTCCAAGGTAATCGGAGCTGCTTTTATATAAGTATATTTTTGCGCGGTTATCCCAGCTCCAGAAATCAAATCTCCTGAAACCCAAATCCTCGACGATGCCGTTATAATAGTTCTCCGCCCGGAGAATCAATTCGTCAACGAATCCGGAAGGGCCTTCCTGATAATAAATGATAAAGTGCGGGGAATTCTTGGTCTGCCATAAAGAACTGGTTACTTCCGCCTGAGCTAAAAATAACCTGGAGAAAAGAAAAAAGGAAAAAATAAAGGGGACGGTTCTATTCGTCATTCCTGAGGTTTTTGCTCAGCTTCAATTTTGGTTTGCCGCTGCCAAATAAAAAAGAAGCCCAAACCCAAAACGCCCAGGAAAATAATAATAAAAACGATAATCTTCCAGGTAAACTGGGCCAGCCCCTTGGGGCTGACTTCCGCCAACAGCATCTTGGCCGCCAGCAGGTCCGCTTTAGCTGAATTTAACAAACTCAAAGAATTACGGTAATTAGAGATGTGGTATCCGGGACTAACTGACGAGGCAAGTTGCATTTCAGCGACTTCATTAAGTTTCTTATCGATACCCTGATAAATCATTGCCGCCTTTTCCGCGTAATTGGTTTTCTTAAAATCATCGGAAATACTTTTAGCCTCTTGGCGTAATGAAAGAACTTGGGCTTCATCAATTACCCAAATATCTTTAAGCTCAATCTCCTTTTCTAAAACTTCCTTGGGCTTAAGCGTATACTCGCCATGGACATAATAAGAACCCTGCTGCGTATCATAACCAACTTCTAAGTCTTCTTTATAAAGAATATCCTCGGGTTTAGTTTCTACCGGCAGATAAACCTTCACCGGAACAGTTTGCTCATTATCCGCCGGATTCACCGCCACCACGCGCAGGGTTATTCCGGCAAAAGAAAGAGTAACAGCATTAAGAAAACAGAAGACAGAGAACAGAAGACAGAGAAAGGCTTTCATTAAAACTTCCTCCAGTTTTTAATCAACTTATACAGCATTTCACTAATTTTATCATATTTGTCATTCCCGCGCAAGCGGGAATCTGGATCCCCGTTTTCACGGGGATGACGCGTTTCTAAATAATGGGACCGTTTCTATTTTTTCCTATTTTTTCTTCGTTTCCATTCTTAAAAAATAGAAACGGTCCCATTATTTTTAGTTCTTCAGTTCGTTACTTAAATTCAAACCAACTCTGCACCACCGGTTTAAGGGCGGCGTTTTCCAGCATCTTCTGGTTTAGATCCATCACTGCCTTTAATTCTTCGCTCTTATTCTTAATATAGGCGATATCTTCTTTCTTCTCTTGAGAAACCTCATAAAGTTTTTCCAAATTAATACCCTTGGTCCCGCCGATATTCTTGATCTGCTTGCTCATCTCCTCCAGTTGTTTAAAGGCGCCAGCCAAATCATTAACCGCGCTCTGGGCATCTCCGAGTTTGCCGGCAACATCTTTGCTGATCTGAGCCAATAGCTTATCCATATCATTAAACTGTAAGCCTATTGTTTCAGCAACATTCTTGAATCCGCTTAAACCTGAGGTTGAACCTAAAACCGCGGAAACCTGCCCGGAAACATCCTCTAGATCAGATTGAGTTACCGTCATCACCAAGGCATCCACAGTACCTTTTGTCGTTTCAGAACAAATTACCGTAAAATCTCCTTTGCCCCAGCCGGTAAGGAAAGTAACCGTGTATTCGTAAACACCGGTTGTGCCTACTTCGGTCATGGTTTTAGAGGAAACCAACAAAACATCCTTCGGGCTGTAAACACTTATCTGCGGAGCCAATCCGGATTCCGTACGGTAGCGAATAGCAACTTTTGAATTCAGCTTAACCGCGCTTTCACGGTTAAGAATCGCGGATTTCACATGCGGCTGGACCTGCTCGACTACCTGGGTCTTTACTTCGGTAATTTTTGTCGGTAATGACTCGGTGCCGGTAGCAGTTAAAATCTTGGCGGTTTCGGTTTTGACCCCCGCGACATTTGTGCGAGTAGTTTCTGCTTCAGATGTAACCTTGCTTTGAATCGTCGAGGATGCAGAAGTAACCGATGATCTAGTGGTAACTGCTTCCGTAGAAACTAAAGCTTGAACACCTGTAACCTGCGCCTTTATGGCATCAGTCGCCTCTTTTAATTTTTCGCTGGTAGTTACCGTAAAAGTAGCACCTGTAACATAAGTCTTGCGGGTAGCGGAAGTTGCGCCTCCCCAAGTAATACTACATCTAACAAAATAAGTTTTCCCGGCAGTTAAAGTTAAAAGCTTGCCGGTACCAGAAGTTGCAATGTGAGGTACAAGCACTTGATAAAGGCCGCTCATCTCGTCCGCTGACAAAGAAACGCTATAAGCAGTCGGCTCTGCATCCCAAGTACTTATGGTGGTCCAGATGGCTGTAGCATCATCATAAACCTCAACTTTTGCTGAGCGTAATTGGTTAATCGCGGTATTGACGATAAGCTGCCCTCTTCTTTCCATCCATAATCTGATATTGAGTTTGTCAGTTGCGGATTTTAAAGTAGTGCCGTCGGTTTCATAAACAGGTTCAACATAAACAAAACTGGATAATACTTTATAATCAGCCAGAGATTCCTGAACCGAGGTCATATATGCAATCCAGCTTATCATGTTATTATAACCGTCAATACCGTCTTCAGAGCTGCTAGGAGTTTTTGTCTGGGCATCAGTCACATAACCTTCTTTGGAAGCTTCAAATGTATAGCCGGCTGCGTTATAGGGCAATGCGATATTTCTGAATACTCCGTCTGCGTCCTGCGCGGGAGTAGAAATTCCGGTAATTGTAAGCGTAACTGCCGGAAGAGTGGCAGCAGTTATTGAATCCTTAAGCGTATAACTGACAATATAATTAGACTCCACAGTTACGGGATTAGAAGCAACACTATTTATAGCTCCTGAGGTAGCAACTAATGTAACTGTACCTGCGGCAGAAACTGCAAAATTGCTAAAGGTTGCAATACCTGAAGCTGCAACTACTGTGTTTGTGCTTGTTGCTGCTGCTGAACTTCCCGTGGGAGTTACAGTCACATTTATGGAACTTACAACAGTATTCCCATAAACATCTGCTACATTCACTTTAAAAGCAGCCCAGGGAGCATTAACTACAGTCTTTTCCCCTGAAGCATATTGAGTACCCCAAGTAAGTTTAGAAACGGTATCGCTTGAAACTATTATATCCAAATCATCAGCATCGGCTGTGGCCAGAGTTGCGATGGTAACTTTAATATGCGCAGTCTCCGCCTGGTATAATTTCATCGTCGTAGCAGCCACACCGGCGGCAAAAGTAAGCGAGGTATTTGCTCCTAAATTTCTGGCGGTTCCGCCGTAATCAGTAAAGGTAGGCACAGTCACCGGGCTGGCAGAAGAATTTGCTCCGGAGAAAACCGCTATCCTGGGAGAAAAAGAATCATAGACATAGTTAGTATCAATATTATCATACGTATCATAAGCTGTAATTGTGGTGGTTAAAGAACCACCCGCGGCCATGGTCGATGCGCCGGCAGTAACCTTAAATTTAGAGGCGCTGGCAGGAGTAACACCCAAAGCATCCGTAGCATCAATTATGCCAATAGCGCCATTTGCCGGTGCCGCATCAGAAGCTGTTATTGTCCAAGCGCCGGATTTTTCATCATAATACCAGAAATTAGCGGTAGAAGCTCCGCTGGCAATAGGAATACTAATAATTGAACTTCCTGCTGAAACTGCATTATAAAATGCCGCATTTACGCCCGTAGAACTTGTATAAAGATAAACCGTCTCTGCTCCAGAAGTAACTAAGTTATCATATTGGTCATAACGGGTTACAGTATAGGCAGCCCTGGTTCCTCCGGCAGTTATGTCAGCCGGCGGCGCAGTAAGCGTATATTTATAGGTTACCGCAGGGCTCAGCGCAATCTGATTACTGTAAATAGTAGTCAAGCCGCTTTTAACCGCCTTTAATTTTATATTCTCTGACTTGGTATAGTCTAAGCCGGTATAGGTAACCACGCCTGAAGCAGCAGTTACTGTAAGCGTTCCGTTTAATGTTCCGCCTCCGGCAGTGGCAGTGTCGCTGGATAAGACCGCGGATAAAGTAACCTGAGTGGTAGAATTATTTGTGCAGATATTATTATTAGCATCATATAAAGTAATCACCGGCTGGCTGGTAAAGTCAATTCCAGCTGTAGCCGTAGATGAAGGTTGAGTAGTAAAACTTATTGTCGAGACAGTATTCGGGCCTACCGCAATCTGATTGCTATAAATCGTAGTCAACCCCGTAGAAACTGCTTTTAACTTTATATTCTCTGCTTTGGTATAATCCAAACCGGAATAAGTTACCACGCCTGAAGCAGCAGTTACAGCGAGAGTCCCGTTTAAGGTCCCGCCTCCAGCAGTGGCAGTGTCGCTGGATAAGACCGCAGAGAGAGTGACTTCTCTCAATGAATTATTAGTACAGACATTCGTATAAGCATCATATAAAGTAATCACCGGCTGGCTGGTAAAGTCAATTCCAGCTGTAGCCGTAGATGAAGGTTGAGTAGTAAAACTTATTGTCGAGACAGCGGCGGGGTTTACCGTCAAGTCTAAATCATAAGTTGTATTTGCCGCTGAATTTTTTGTTCCATCCGTCACATCCACAGTGGTGATTTCTGCCTTATAAGCAGTTAACGTCGCTCCTGCGGATGCAGAAACACCATTGGTAAATGTTACGGGAGCAGGTGAACCTACAGTTACCCCTTCTACTATAGGAGGCGCAGCGTCAGGCGCAGCAGCCGGGCCTGAAAAAGTTAAATTCTTTGCTCCTGCATAAGAGGTAGCAATATTATCGTATAGGTCGTAGGCGGTAACGGTTAATTCATTGCTGCCGCCTGCAGTCATTGAAGCAGTGCCGGTTACTTTAAAATGATCATACGCAGCGGCAACCACATTCAAATCCAAATCAAATGTATCATTATAAGTTGAATTTATCGTAGAGGAAGCGGCATCCTGAACGTCTAATGAAAACGCCTCAACCAGATAAGGAATCAAAGTAGCTAAATTAGCGCCTGAGACACCGCTGGTAAAATTTACGCTAGTGGCAGTGCCAATATTTACACCTTCTACCGTGGGAACTGTTCCGCTGGGCGCATTACCCGGCCCAGAGAAAATCAATGACTTATTGCCGGAATAAGAGGTAATTGTCGTCCCCAGATAATCAACCGCGGTAATCGTCAATTCTACGGTGCTGCCTGCCGTAACATCTCCGCTTCCGCTGGCGCGGGTTACCTTCAGTATCGGTATATAAACAAAACTGTCGGCAGCAGAGGTAGTTTCATTACCTACCTTATCGGTTGCTTTTGCCGTAACTTCATAACTCCTGCCTGAACTTAAATTAACATTAGCTAAAGAGTATGTCCACGTACCTGCTCCCTGAGTAGCATTATTCCATTGCGGAGTGGTTGTCCAATCGGTTCCATCCCAATAATAGTAAGTAGCGCCGTCTTCTCTCTTTACAGATACCTGTAATCCTGTGGTTGCTACCAAGCCACCTGCTTCCAGAAAAGTGCCATTTATAGTTGAGGCAGTAACCCAATCAGAGGCAACATAGTATGCATTAGCTATGGTTACTGCTACTTGCGGCGCAGTATTATCTACGGTAAAGTTTGCTCCAATAGTAGGAGCAGAGGTGATTACATTTCCTGCTAAGTCAGTGCCAACACTTAAGGCAACTGTGGATGTGCCGTTTCCTGCCCCTACAGTATGAATATAGGTATAATGTGTGGCGTCTGTTCTTGTCATGTTGGTAGCTGCAAGTGTGTTTGCCCCTGAAATAGCAATATTAGGCACAGGAGAATCAGCCATGCTCTTGCTAAAAGTTGCAGTGATGGTTAAAGAATCTCCCTGCTTAACAACGCCATCAGCATCAGAATAGGTTATCGCAGCTGTAGGCGCAATAATATCTTTCTTAAAGGTTGCAGCGCCAGTTAAAACCGTCTGGATTGCAGCATTACCCGCAGTATCAGAGGCAGTGATGCGTATGGCAATATTGCCATCAGCTAAAGCAGTAGCAGTGGTTACGTCAATGCCGGTTGCTTCCGCGTCCGCATAAGTAGTTACTGCGCCTAAGCCGCTTAAGGTGGTTGTCTTAGGGTTAGTAAAGGTATCTTCATCGTCAATATCAATCTTAATCTGAATAGTATCCGCAGATTTAACGCCGCTTACCTTGACTGCGGCCTTATTGGTATTAGAGATATAATTGGCATTCCAACCGCTGCCAGAAGCAATAGTTGCTCCTGAAGGTGCATTGGGAGCAGTAACATCCTTGGTAATGTTAGCAGCAGCTGAAGCAGTGCCGGTATTATTTGCAGTATCAATAATCTTAACTGTTAAAGCCTTAGCACCATCTGCGCCTAGATCAGTAATACTCTGGCTATTGCCGGTTAAGGTATAAACAGTTGAGGCTGCTGAGACGGCAATGGTTATATCTGTGGTAAGTAAACTACCGCCG
>JAUYBI010000014.1 GCA_030693145.1 Candidatus Omnitrophota bacterium | reverse complement strand
GGAGGTGTTTTATGGAAATTCGTGATTTACTTCTGATGTGTATTGAAAAAAACGCTTCGGATTTACACGTTACGGAAAGTGAACCACCGATTTTAAGGATTGATGGCAGGTTGCTGCGCACTAATCTGGAGACATTAAATAAACAGGATTTAAAAAAGATGCTTTATAGCGTTCTTTCTAATGCTCAGAAAGAAGTTTTTGAGCGGGAAATGGAATTGGATTTTTCACTGGCCTTGCCCGGTTTAGACCGCTTTCGTGTAAATATTCATTTGCAGAAAGGTAGTGTCGAGGGGGCTTTTCGCCGGATTCCTATCGAAATACCTACGGTTGAGAAGTTAGGTTTACCTCAGATTATTACGGATTTAGCGCGAAAGCCAAACGGTTTAGTTTTGATCACCGGCCCTACGGGTATGGGTAAAACAACCACCTTAGCGGCGATGATCGATTTGATTAACAGTGAACGAGAGTGTTTGATTACTTGTATTGAAGACCCAATAGAATTTATTTACGTTAATAAAAAAAGTATTATTAAGCAGCGGGAAGTTTATGCGGATACGCATTCTTTTGCTCAGGCCTTGCGGCATGCTTTACGCCAGGATCCTAATGTCATCGTGGTTGGGGAGATGCGTGATTTAGAAACTATCTCTACCGCATTAACTGCCGCTGAAACCGGACACTTGGTTTTAGCTACTTTACATACTCCGGATGCTCCGCAAACTGTCTCCAGGATTATTGATGTTTTTCCTCCGCATCAGCAGCAGCAAGTAAAATTGCAGCTTGCTGATTGTTTGCAGGGAGTAGTTTCACAGCTTTTACTTCCGCATGCCTTAGGAAAAGGCAGGGTGTTGGCTACGGAGATTATGGTGGCTACCCCCAGTATTCGCAATCTTATTCGTGAGCAGCAGATTGAGCAGATTCCCACCGCGATGCAGACAGGTTTACAATATGGCATGAATACCATGGATAGCTGCCTTAAAAATCTGATGCAGAAAGGATTAATTACTTTGGATGTCGCGATGTCTAAAACAAGAAATAAGGAGGAATTTAAGCAGCTATGAGTATCACGGGAAAAAGCGTAAAACTCGGTGATAATATTAATACGGATTTTATTATTTCCGGCAGGTATAAGTTTGCCATTACCGACATAAAGGAGTTGGCTAAGCATATTATGGAGGATATTGATCCTAATTTTGCGCAAAAGATTTCTCCGGGTGAGTCGATTATTGTCGCCGGTAATAATTTTGGGATGGGCTCCAGCCGGGAGCAGGCTCCTTTAGTGATTAAAGAAGCAGGAATTGTGGCGGTTTTATCAAGGCAATTTGCGCGTATATTTTTCCGTAATGGTTTTAATATCGGTTTACCCTTGATTGAAACTGACACGAGTAAAATTGACGAGGGTGATCAGCTGCAAATTGATTTAGATAAGGGGTTGGTGAAGAATCTAACTAAAGGTATGGATTTAGAGATTAAGCCCTTGCCTAAATTTATGCAGGATCTTTTGGCGGAAGGCGGGATAATTAATTATTATAAAAAATACGGAGAATTAAAATTTTAAATGCATAAGGTAACCTTGATTCCCGGTGATGGTATTGGTTATGAAGTTTCCCTGGCTGCTACTAGATGCATCGAGGCTTGCGGCGTTGGTATCCAGTGGGATAAGGTGCTGGCCGGCCAGGATGCCCTGGAGAAAACCGGAGAACTTCTGCCGCAGAGCGCGTTGGATTCCATCAAGAAAAATAAGGTTGCCCTGAAGGGTCCGCTGACTACGCCGGTGGGTACGGGGTTTCGTTCCGTGAATGTAGCGATCAGGCAGGCCTTGGATCTTTTTGCTTGTGTGCGCCCGGTGAAAAGCTATCCCGGAGTCAGGAGCCGTTTTAAGGATATTGATTTAGTCATTATCCGGGAGAATAGCGAAGATCTTTACGCGGGAATAGAGTTTCAGGAGGGTAAACCTGAAACTCAAAGCCTGATTGCGCAGATACAAAAGAGTACAAATAAGAGTATCCGGAATGATTCTGGAATAAGTATTAAGCCGATATCCAGATTTGCTTCCGAAAGGATTGTCCGGTTTGCTTTTCAGTATGCCTTGGAGAATAAACGCAAGAAAATTACTTGTGTGCACAAGGCCAATATTATGAAATTTACCGATGGTTTATTTCTGGAAGTTGCCCGTCAGGTTGCCGGCGAGTTTGCCGGAAACATAATTTTTGAGGACGTGATTGTGGATAATATGGCGATGCAGTTGGTGCAAAAACCGCATAATTATGATGTTTTGGTGTTGCCCAATCTTTACGGGGATATTCTTTCCGACCTTTGCGCGGGGCTTATCGGCGGTTTAGGGGTTGCTCCCGGGGCGAATATCGGCGCGCAAATGGCTGTTTTTGAAGCAGTGCATGGCTCTGCTCCTAAGTACAAGGGAAAGAATAAGGCCGATCCTTGCGCCATGATTTTATCCGGAGTTCTGCTGCTGCGTTATATTCAGGAAAATAAAGCAGCGGATAGATTAGAGGAAGCAGTTAGGCAGGTAATTGCCGAAGGGAAATCTGTAACCTACGATTTAAAACCTGATCCGCTTGATCCATCGGCTGTGGGTACGGCAGAAATGGCGGATGCGATTATCGACAAATTAAAAAAAATATAAGCATATGAAGATTTCCATTATTGGTGCTGGAAACGTGGGAAGTTTAACTGCTATGCGCATCGCCGCGGACGGCTCAGGGGATGTTTTGTTGATTGATGTAGTCAAGGGCCTGGCTTTGGGAAAGGCTCTGGATTTAGAGGACGCCCGGCCGCTTCTAAAAAGTAATTATAGTATTAAAGGCAGTGATGATATTGCTCAAATTAAGGATTCCAACATCATCGTGGTTACTGCGGGACTAGCGCGTAAACCCGGAATGACCCGCGAGGAATTAATCACTAAAAATGCCCAGATTTTAAAAGATGTATGTTCCAAGATTAAAGAATTAGCGCCGGATGCGATTGTTATTATCGTCACTAATCCTCTGGATATTATGACTTTGTTTGCTTTAAAGATCACTGGTTTTAAACCTAGTAAACTTTTTGGCATGGGGATTAGTTTAGATACTGCCAGGTTTATTAATTTAATCTCGCAAGAATTGCACCTGCCCGCTACAGATATTGAGGCATTGGTGATCGGCGCTCATGGTGAAGGCATGCTGCCTTTGCCTAGTTTCGCCAAAGTTAAAGGGGTAAGCCTGGATGAGTTTATTAGCGCGGATAAACTTGAGTCGTTAATCAGCCGTACGATTAACCGCGGGGCTCAGATTGTTGCTAACCTGGGCACAGGTAGTGCTTTTTTTGCCCCTTCAGCGGCAATTGCTTCAATCGTTAAAACGATAGTTAAGGATGAGAAACGCACTATTGGTTTATGCAGTTATCTAAACGGCCAATATGGGATTAAAGATACTTGTATTGGAGTTCCTTGTCGTTTAGGCAGGCACGGTATTGAACAAATTATTGAACTAGATCTTTCACCGGATGAGCTAACCCAGTTGACTAAGTCTGCTATGGCTGTGGCTCAGACAGCGGCACAATTATTTGCTTGAACCATACCCCTATGTATGATTTGGCGGTCATCGGAGCAGGTTGGGCAGGTTTTAACGCTGCCTTAAGGGCAAAAGAGCTGGGTTTAGCTGTTTGCCTTATTGATTCCAATCAGATTGGCGGAACCTGCCTAAATTACGGTTGTATTCCTACCAAAACATTAATTGCCTGCGCTAAAGTATTTTCACTTGCCAAAAGATCATCTAATTTCGGTATAGAGTTAGATAATTTACGGGTTAATTTATCCGCCATTCAAGAGAAAAAAGATAAAGTTATCCGCCAGCTTGCGCAGGGTATGCAGAGCAGGCTTTCCGGGGTAGATTTTATTAAATCTCCGGCGAAAATTATATCTACCCGGGAAATAAAAGTTGACGGCCGTATAATCAATGCTAAGTTTATACTTATTGCTACCGGAAGCCTGCCCATCCAGCTGCCGGAGTTAAAATTTGATGGTTCGACTTCGCTCACCATCAATCCTGAGCAAGGTCGAAGGATTGATGGGAAAAAGATAATTTCAAGCGATGAGGCCCTTGCTTTATCTGAGATTCCGCAATCTCTGTTAGTTATCGGCGGAGGTGTTATTGGCTGTGAATTTGCCAGTTTATTTTCTATTCTTGGGGCGGAAGTAACGATTGCTGAAAAGATGCCTCTGCTTTTGCCGTCAGAGGATAGGGATGTAGCCAGGAAAATAGAAGTTATTTTTAAGAAAAAAGGAATTAAGGTAGTTACCGGCGCAGATGTTTCTATCCTGGAATTAGAAAATTATTCTAAAGTGCTGGTTTGTGTTGGGCGCGCCCCGAATACCCAGGGATTAGGTTTGGAGGATTTAGGGGTTCAGTTAAAAAATAATTGGATAGCGGTTGATGATTATCTTCAGAGCAGCCTGGATAATATTTATGCTGCCGGGGATTGTACGGGCAAAGTAATGCTTGCGCATTATGCAGCTTATCAAGGTGTAATGGCAGTACAGAATATGGCCTCCGGGAACAGGCAAAAGGCCGATAATTTAGTTATACCTGCCTGTATTTTTACCGAGCCGCAGATTGCCAGCGTGGGCGTAAAAGAAGAGGATGCCTTAGTCTGCGGATGTCAGATTAAGGTGCACAAATTTGATTTTCGGGCGAGCGCAATGGCGCAGATTATTGATGAAACTGAAGGGTTTGTTAAGATTATTTCTAATCAAGAGACTGGCCAGATAATTGGTGCATCTATTGTTGGCCCGCAGGCTACGGAATTAATTGCTGTTTTAGCCGTAGCCATCTCCAGCCATCTTACTGTCAGTGAAGTTGGCGCGATGATTTTTGCGCATCCTACTTTCTCTGAAAGCTTACATGAAACTCTTAAAAATTAGACAGTGTAACAAACCTTGCTGACTTTCAATAGTAGGGGAGGTTTAAACCTCCTCTACGATAATGATAATTAATAAAAGTTAGCAGAGTCTATTATAATGTCAAAAATTGAGGAGGATTCGATGATTAAAGTTGTTTTGCCGGAATTGGGGGAGGGGATTACTAAGGCGACTGTCTCATATTGGTATTTTAAGGATGGTGAAATGGTAAATGAAAATGATGATTTAGTGGAATTAACTACGGATAAATCTACCTTTAATCTGCCCAGCCCAGGCAAAGGAATAATCTCTGAGATTATGTATAGCGAAGGGGATACTGTGAACGTAGGGCAAATTCTAGCCGTGATTAACGAAAGCTAGCCATTCTCATTGACAATATCTGACTTCTCGAGTATAAATAAGATAAGTTTTGATAAGTTTGAAAAAAGAAAGTGCTAAACTAAATGGCAATTGATTATAAAAAAGAATTAGAGAATACAGCCAGAAACATGATCTTTGTGCATGATCCGAACCTTTTAATTAAAATGGTCGTGCGGATGATGGTGGATAAGGCTAAGATTGCCCACGCCAGCTTTTTTTTACACAATAAAGAAAAACAAGGTTATCTGCTTACGGTTTCCCGGGGGTCATTGAACAAGAAAATCCCTATGGATTTAGTCTGTATTGATAAAGACGATGTGTTAATCCGTTTCTTTAGGGAGCATAAGAGCAGTTTTATCTTTGGGAGAGAGGCGTTATTACTTGATGAAGCAAAACTGGTATTAAAAGGCAATAAATTGAAGCCAGAAGGTAAACAGCAACTGGCCCAGGTTCTTTATCAAATGGAGCTTTTGGAAGCGGTGGTTTGTATCCCCAGTTATTTCCGGGATGAATTGTTAGGGCTCTTATTATTGGGTAATAAGGATAACGGCAAGAAATTTATTGATGAGGAATTGGATTTTTTTGTCGCGCTTAATTCTAATCTGGCCATGGCCATCAGAAACGCGCAATTGTTTAAGGAGCTGGAATATGAATTAGACCGTAAACATCAGTTGTTTATCCGTACTACTATCGCCTTGGCCGCGGCGATTGAAGCCAAAGATCATTATACTCACGGACATACTAGCCGGGTAACAAATTTAAGCATGGAGATTGCCCGGAGGATGGGAATAAAGGCGAAGAGAAATTTTGACGGTAAATTCCTGGAGAATTTACATATTTCCAGCCTCCTGCACGATATTGGCAAGATCGGTGTGCCGGAGCATATTTTGAATAAAAGAAGCAGCCTTACTGTGGGTGAGCGCAATCGGATTAAAGAACATCCCCTAATCGGAGTAAATATCTTAAAATCGATTAAAGAACTGGAAGGCGCAGTTACAGGAGTCAGGTATCATCACGAACGATTCGACGGCAAGGGGTATCCCGAAGGCTTAAAAGGCGATCAAATTCCTCTGATTGCTTCGATAATCACCGTAGCAGATTCTTTTGATGCGATGAGGACTGACCGGTCATACCGGGCAGCCCTGAATAAGGCGGATGCGATTAATGAAATCGGGCATTTAAGCGGCCGGCAATTTTCTCCGCAAGTTACGGATACTTTTTTGGAACTCTGCCGGGAAGGTAAAATTTAATTTCTACTATGCACCCTAAACGTATAATTTTAATGTATATTTCTGAAGTTTCCGGCCATCGCAGTGCGACGCTGGCGATTGAAAAGGCAATTAAACAGCTGCATCCGGATAGCGAGATCCTCAATATTAACGCCTTTAATTATACTAATCCCATATCCGAAAAAGTGATTAACCGGATTTATATGGAGGTAATTAAGCGTACCCCTAAGATCTGGGACTATCTTTATGATAACCCCAGCGTAGTTAAGGGGCTGGAAAATATTAAACGGTACATCCATAGGTCAAATTCGCCGAAACTTAAAAAACTCTTCGATAGTTTTAATCCGGACCTGGTGGTTTGTACTCAAGCGTTTCCCTGCGGGATGGTCGCGGATTTCAAGAAAACTTATGGGGTGAATTTACCGCTGGTGGCGGTGCTTACGGATTATATCCCGCATTCTTATTGGGTCTATGATGCGGTAGATTATTATATAACTCCCTCGGAGGAAGTGTCCGCGCGCCTGGAGAAAAAAGGAGTTAAGCCTGTTAAGATCAAGCCCTACGGGATCCCTTTTGATCCTAACTTTAACCAGAAGTTAAACCGGGAAGATATTTTCAGTAAATTGAAACTAAATCCGCATAAGCCGGTGGTTTTAATTATGGGAGGCGGCCAGGGGCTGGGGCCGATTAAAACGATTGTTAAATCGCTGGAAAAAAGCCAGCATGATATTCAGGAGCTGATTGTTGCCGGGACGAATAAGAAATTATTCCGTTCGTTGAAACGAAAAATAAAACATTATAAGAAAGATATTCATCTGTTTGGTTTCATCCAAAATATCCACGAATTGATGTATATTTCCAAGGTGATTATATCTAAACCCGGGGGGGTCACTACTGCCGAAGTCTTAAGTATGGGGTTGCCCATGATTATTGTTAAGCCCATCCCCGGCCAGGAAATAAATAATACTAATTTCTTGACTCAAAAGCAAGCGGCAATCGAAGTGGATGAGCCTAAAGAGGTTTATCGGGTTATTGATGATTTGTTAAAGAATAAAGAAAAATTAGAGCGGCTGAGAGCCGCCGGATTAAAGATTGCTAAACCTAGCGCAAGTATGGATATTGCCAAACTTCTTTTGAACTTATAAATCGTGTCTAATTATTATATCTATCGCTTCGGCCAATTTATCGCGCTAGCCTTACCACTAAGATTAGTTTATTTTTTAGCGTCTTTTTTAGCGCAAGGATATTATTTTTTTTCTTTCGGCGACCGGCGGAGCGTAAAAGCTAATCTACGGGTTATTTTTCCTGAAAAATCTAACCGTCAGCTGCGTAAAATCAGCAGAATGGTTTTTCGGAATTTTGCTAAATACCTGGTAGATTTCTTCCGTTTTGAAAAGTTAGATCGTGAATATATAGATAAAAAAATAAAATTAGAGAATCTGCGTTATTTTGATGAGGCTTTAGCTAAGGGTAAGGGTGTAGTTGTTTTAACCGCGCATTTAGGTAATTGGGAGTTAGGCGGAGTAGTTCTTGCGCAATTGGGTTATCCTTTTTGGGCGGTAGCTCTGCCGCATAAAAATAAAAAGGTTAATGATTTTTTTGATGCCCAGAGAAATAGCAAAGGGGTTAAGGTTATTGCCATGGGTAAGGCGGTAAGGAGCTGTATTACCGAAATCAGGAAAAATCATATGGTGGCTTTGGTCGGTGACCGGGATTTTTCCGAAAAAGGGATCTTAATAGATTTTTTTGGCAGGCCTACGCATTTTCCCGAAGGCCCGGCAGCTTTGAGTTTGATGACCGGCGCCAGTATTGTTCCGGGATTTATGCTTAGGAATCCGGATAATAGCTTTACCCTAAGCATAGAAAAAGCAATTGAATTTTCGCCCAGCGGAGATAAAATAAAGGATTTAGCGGATTTAATCGGCGTATACAAAAAAATTATTCAGGATTATATTCGTAAGTATCCGACGCAGTGGTATGTCTTTCGCAGGTTTTGGGCCGAATAAATATGCGTACTTGTGTAATTATCCCCACTTATAATGAATCCCGCTCAATCGCGGATTTGATTAACCAGGTTACTAAATTAGGGCTGGAGGTAATTATCGTTGATGATGGTTCGACTGATGATACAGTTAAGATTGCTACTGCCTGCGGCGTTAAGGTTTTGGTTTCCTTGCGGAATATGGGTAAAGGGGCGTCTTTAATTAAAGGGTATCATTTTGCTCTCCAGCAAGGCTTTGATGCGGTAATTAGTATGGATGGGGATGGCCAGCATTCACCTAGTGACCTTTTGGCTTTTATCCAGAAGGCTGGAGATTCTCAAAGCGCGCTGATTATCGGTAACCGTATGGGGATGACCAAAGGAATGCCTGTCTTACGGGTGATTACCAATTTTCTGATGTCAAAATTTATCTCTCTGGTGGTTGGGCAGCAGATTCCTGATACGCAATGTGGATTTCGCCTCATAAAAAAAGAATTATTGTCAAAAATAGATTTGTCAACTTCCAGGTATGAGACGGAATCCGAAGTTTTAATTAAGGCAGCGCATCTGGGTTTTAAGATTGAGCCTATTCCGGTTAAGACAATCTATTCCGGAGGAAAAAGCCAGATTAATTTTTTGGTGGATACTTTAAGATTTTTGCGTTTTATAATTTTGGAGTTTACCCGTCCCCCTAAGCATGCTTAATATTATCCTGGAATATTTAAACCAACTGCCTAAAGATTATGTAGTGATGATTGTAGGCGCTTTACCTGTTTCAGAGTTAAGAGGCGCAATACCGTTGGGGCTGTCATTCGGCATGCCGCTAGTTAAGGCTTTTTGGCTTTCTGTACTGGGCAATTGCCTGATCGTGGCTCCGGCGCTTTTTCTTTTTGCCCCGGTAACCAATATTTTAAGAAGATTTAAGGTCTGGGCGCGTTTTTTTGACTGGATCTTTGAACGCACTAAGAAAAATTCAGATGCCATTCAGAAATACGAAGCTTTGGGCCTGGCTATTTTTGTGGCCATACCTCTGCCGATGACCGGAGCCTGGAGCGGGGTGATTGCCGCGTCGTTATTTAAGATTCGTTTTCGTTACGCGTTTTTAGCGATTATTGCCGGGGTGATTTGCGCGGGGCTGATTGTTTCAGCATTATGTGTTTTAGGTATTTTAAGCTACAAGGCGGTAACCACTTGATTCAGGTTTATACGGGAAACGGGAAAGGTAAAACCACTGCTGCTTTTGGGCTGGCTTTAAGAGCAGCCGGAGCCGGGTTAAATGTTTATATCGGCCAGTTTGCCAAAGGCCGCAGTTGCAGTGAGCATAAAGCATTGCGGAAAATAAAAAATATAAAATTAGAGCAATTCGGCGGAGAATGTTTTATCCGGGATAAGCCCCGGCCGATGGATGTGGAATTTGCCCGTCAGGGAATGGAGAAGATAAAAAAGATTATTGCCTGTCGAAATTATCAGGTGATTATTTTAGATGAAATTAATATTGCTTTGAAATTTAAACTGGTTCCCCTTAAAGAGGTGCTGGATTTAATCAGGCTTACTCCAAAAAATATTGAACTGGTATTAACCGGCCGTTACGCGCCTGCGCGGCTAATTGCGGCTGCGAATTTGGTTAGTCGGATTAAGGAAGTTAAACATTATTATACAAAAGGGGTAAAAGCTCGCCGGGGGATTGAGTTTTAAAAATAAAGGAAATAAAGAAATCAAGGGGACGGTTCTATCCTTCGTAAAACCGCTTAATAGAACCGTCCCCTAGTTTTAATAAAAGTAATAAAAGGATAAAATTTGTTGACAAATTATTATTGAGTGTTAAGGTAAAAGAAGTAAAATTGGTAATATAGGTTAAGGGAAATCCGTAGACACCCGGCGCTTAAAAGCATTGCGCCGGCGTAACGTTTTACGTTAAATCGGATGCGGTCCCGCCGCTGTAAGAGTTGACGAAAGCTGCAAAGGCCACTGTGCTGACAGATGTCAGGATGGGAAGGCGCGGCAAGTAGAATGAGACTCAAGCCAGAAGACCTGCCTATATTAAGAATGTATTGCCTCGCGGAATGGGTCAAAGTATTATTAGGGTGCAGCCCGATCCAAGTACAAAACGTACTAGGTCGGGTATTTTTTTGAGGAGAGATAATGACGACAAAACTTATTTTAATTCGTCACGGTATAACCAAATGGAATAAAGAGGGGCGTTATTGCGGATATAAAGATGTGAGTTTAAGTAGTCAGGGTAAGCTTGATGTTATTAAATTGCGCAAGAGCCTTAATAAGATCAGTTTTGATAGAATTTATTGCAGTGATAGGAAACGCGCGCTCCAGACTAGAACCATACTTTTCGGAAGAAGTGATTTTACTAGAGCAAAAGGTTTAAGGGAGATTAATTTTGGGGTGTTTGAAGGGTTAAAACATGATGAGATTGTGGAAAAATACCCCGAGATTTATAAAAAGTGGTTGATTGATCCCTATAAGGGCCGAATCCCGAATGCTGAATCTATTCAAGTTTTTAAAAAAAGGGTTGGGAGCGCTATAAATAAAATACTTCGTTTTAATCGCGGCAAAACCATTGGCGTAGTCTGTCACGGCGGGGTAATCGGCATATTTGTGAGCAGCATACTGAAGAGCAGGAATTTCTGGAGACATGTTCCTTCCGCGGCAAGCGTAACCGTTGTGGAATATAAGAACAATAAGTTCAAGATAAATAAATTTCATTGCTGTCCAAATTAGCAAAAACTGAATTTTAGTTGTAAAATCTCTGGCGGCGCGTTGCTCTTTTCATGAAACGGCGCATTAAGCCAATCCCAGAGGTTTCTTTTTGAAAATAAATTTGTTGGTAATATTGAGCAAA
>JAUYBI010000013.1 GCA_030693145.1 Candidatus Omnitrophota bacterium | reverse complement strand
TCCTTGCCGCATACAGAGTACGCTGTGCCGGTTTACTACATTATCGCTACGGCCGAAGCCAGCTCAAATTTGGCCAGGTTTGATGGAGTGCAATATGGATACCGGGCACAGTCAGATAATCTGATGCAAATGTATAAGTTGACTCGCGCGCAAGGCTTTGGC
This sequence comes from Candidatus Omnitrophota bacterium, assembly GCA_030693145.1. GTDB lineage: Bacteria > Omnitrophota > Gorgyraeia > Gygaellales > Profunditerraquicolaceae > UBA6249. Next base: position 21,432 of record JAUYBI010000013.1, on the reverse strand, counting down.
CAGGAGGCCAAACGCAGAATCATATTAGGAACCTTTGTTTTATCGCATGGATATTATGACGCGTATTATTTACGCGCCTTAAAGGTGCGCGCACTGATTAAGCAGGATTTTGATAAAGTTTTTGGGGATTTTGATTGTATCGTTGCTCCCACCTCTCCCACCAGCGCCTTTAAAATTGGTGAAAAGGCACTTGACCCCTTGAAGATGTATCTTTCCGATATCTATACGATATCCGTAAATTTGGCTGGAATCCCGGCGATATCTGTTCCTTGCGGCTTCACCAAAGAAGGATTGCCCGTAGGCTTACAGATTATGGCTAAACCTTTTAATGAAGAGATGCTTTTTAGGGTAGCGCATACTTTTGAACAGAATACAGATTGGCATAAAATTAAACCCCGGCTATGAAATATCAAACCGTTATCGGCTTAGAAGTTCATCTGCAGCTAAATACCAAAACCAAGGCTTTCTGTGGCTGTTCTACGGATTTTGGAGGAGCCCCTAATTCCAACGTTTGCCCGGTATGCTTGGGATTTCCCGGAGCGCTTCCGGTTTATAATCAGCAAGCGTTAAATTCCGCTATTAAGTTAGCCCTGGCTTTTGGCTGTCAGATTCAAGAGCATACTAAATTTGACCGGAAGAATTATTTCTACCCGGATTTACCAAAAAATTACCAGATTTCACAATTTGATCTGCCCTTATCCCGAAACGGATATTTGGATATTATCAGCCAAGATGCACCTAAGCGCATCGGGATTACCCGGGTGCATTTAGAAGAAGATGCCGGTAAGCTCATCCATGAAACAGAAGTAAGCCTGGTGGATTTTAATCGTACCGGGATCCCTTTGCTTGAAATCGTTAGTGAACCGGATTTATTCAGCCCGCAAGAAGCTTTTGATTACCTGACGAGTTTAAAAAGTATTATCGGATATCTGGATGTGTCAGATTGCGATATGGAAAAAGGTTCTTTGCGCTGCGATGCTAATATTTCTTTACGGCTAGAAGGGGCTAAAGAACTGGGCGTGAAAACCGAACTAAAGAATATGAATTCTTTTAAAGGGGTAAAAGATGCCTTAACCTTTGAGGTAGAGCGCCAAACCCTGCTTTTGGAAGCAAACCAGAAGTTGGTTCAGGAAACCCGGCTTTGGGATGTGGAAAAGGGAATCACTGTAGCCATGCGTACCAAGGAGGGGGCAAAAGATTACCGGTATTTTCCGGATCCGGATTTAACCGTTTTTATCATTGACCAGTCCATAATTTCTCAGATTAAGGCGCAGTTACCGGAACTGCCCCCGGAAAAAATGCGCCGTTTCGTTAAAGAGTACGGGTTAACTGAATACGATGCCAAGATTTTAGTGAGCTCTAAAAATGACGCGGAGTTTGCCGAAAGCTGTATCCGGGATTACCCGGAAAAAGATAAAAAAGAAATGGTCAATTGGTTAATTGGCCCGTTATTGTCCGAAGCTAATTTGCGGAAAATAAAATTACATGAGTTAAATCTTGATAAGAATGAATTAATCAGTTTAATTGGTTTTGTGGAAAGACAGGATATCTCACATCTTTCGGCCAAGAGTGTATTAAGCCAATTGCTGGATACCGGGAAATCCGCGCGGGATTTAATTGAGGAAGGTAATCTCCGGCAAATATCTAATGCTGATGCGCTCCTTAAGGTAATGGAAACGGTTATTCAGGAAAATGCAAAATCAGTGAGTGATTTTAAAGCGGGAAAGACTAACGCGTTGATGTACCTGGTCGGACAGGTAATGAAGAAAAGTTCCGGCAGGGCTAACCCTAAGGTAGCCGGAGAATTAATAAGACGGAGGCTTACGGATGCGTAAAAAAATATTTTTTGTTTCTTTGTTAATCGTGCTGGTATTTATCAGCGTCAGGCTGGGTTTTTCCGATAATAAAAGGAAGAATAATGACGCGTTGTATAAACAGGTTGAATTATTCTCCGATACCTTGGCAATTATCCAAAAAGAATATGTTGATGACACAAAAACTAAAGATTTAATCAATGGGGCATTAAAAGGCATGCTCGCCTCTTTAGACCCACATAGCCAATTCATGGATCCGGAAACCTACGAGGAATTAAAAGTAGATACCCAGGGTAAATTCGGCGGCCTGGGTATTGAGATCACTATAAAAGATGGTTTGTTAACCGTAATTACGCCGATGGAAGATACTCCTGCCTGGAAGGCGGGGATAAAAGCCAATGACCATATTGTAAAAATTAATGACTCTCTTACCCGCGAGATGCCCCTTACGGATGCGGTTAAAAAAATGCGCGGGAAGCCCGGTGAAGCCGTCAACCTTACCATCTTAAGGGATTCTGAAAAAAAACTTTTAGATTTTAAAATCACCAGAGGCATGATTAAGATTACGGATATAAAATATGCGCGTATCCTGGAAGAAGGGATTGGTTATATCCGGCTAAGTGAATTCCGTGAAAATACCTTCCTGGAATTAAATAAGGCCTTAGGCATCCTTTCCAAGCAGGGAATGAAGACATTGATTATTGATCTGCGTAATAATCCCGGCGGGCTCCTGGATGTTGCGGTTAAGGTGACCGGAAAGTTTCTGGGGCCGAATAAACTGGTTGCCTATACCAAAAGCAGGCAGAAGGCTCAGGAGCTGGAATTTTTTTCCGAGGCTAAAAATACAAGTTTAGAGTTACCACTGGTGATTTTGATTAACGAAGGCTCGGCTTCCGGAAGTGAGATTGTTGCCGGAGCCCTGCAGGATTATAAGCGGGCTATAATTATTGGGAAAAAGTCTTTTGGTAAAGGCTCTGTGCAGACAGTTCTTCCCCTGGGGGATGGTTCAGCCTTACGTTTAACTACGAGCCATTATTTTACTCCCTCCGGAAAAATAATCCAAGGCAAGGGGATTACTCCGGATATCCTGGTAGAAGAAAATAAAGTTCCGGATAGCAAAATTGATGCGGTGGCTGACAAAAAGGCTGACGAGATATTTGATGAAATCCAGAATGGCCAGCAAATAAATAAACCGGCCAAAGATGCTTTTAATTATAAGGCTGATCCGCAGCTGATGCGCGCTGTAGATGCTTTAAAAGTAATCCGGATTTATAAACAGGTTAAGTAATTTAAGCGTCAATTAATATTATCAGCGAATGAAAAACAAAACCTTTAAAGTTGTGGGGATTATATTACTTTTGTTTGTATTTATTGCGCTCATTTTGACCCCGCTTCATAAAAAGGCCGCACTTAGGAAAGCACCGAGGCGGGGCGGCCGGATTGCTATTGTCATTGATGATTGGGGATACAGCTTGAACAATCTTTTGATTATCGGGCAAATAAAACAACCTTTAACCTGCGCGATTTTACCCGGTTTAAAAAATTCAAATTCGGTTATGCAAAAATTAAATAGTTTAGGTTTTGAAATAATTTTACATTTACCCATGGAGCCAAAAGAAAAGTATCATTTAGAAAACAATACGATTACCCTGGGAATGAATGCCGGAGAAATCGAAAATATTTTTGAGAAAGATTTATCCAGCGTTGCTTTTGCCAAAGGTATATCCAATCATATGGGTTCGCGTATCACTGAAGATAAAAAAGCCAGCGCCATGGTCATGGCCGAAGCAAAAAAACGTAAGCTATACTTTTTCGATAGTTTTGTAACGAACAAATCCGTTTGCCCTGCTTTGGCTAAACAAATAAAGATCCGGTTTGCTAAAAGGGATGTATTTTTAGATAATCAGAATGATTTTGAATATATCAAAAGACAGCTGATAAAATTAAAGAATTTGGCCGGAAGGCATGGCACGGCTATTGGTATCGGCCATGACCGTCAAAACACCCTGCTGGTATTAAAGGAGATGCTTCCGTCGCTGGAAAGAGAAGGTTATCGATTTGTTTTTCTTTCGCAGGTGGTAGAATGATCGTTTTAGGAATTGAGAGTTCTTGTGATGAAACCGGGGTGGCCGTGGTTAAGGATGAGAGAAAGATTTTAGCTAATGTCGTTGCCTCTAGCCTAAAATTACATAGCCGCCATGGCGGGGTGGTCCCGGAAATTGCCTCGCGTATGCAGTTGGAAAGTATCGCCGGCATATTTACTGAGGCAATGCAGATCGCTAAAATAAAACCTGAGCAGATTGATTTGGTTGCGGTTACCACCCATCCCGGTTTACCCGGGTCACTGATAACGGGGATTGCATTTGCCAAAGCGCTGGCTTTAAGCTTAGGCAAGCCGATACTGGGGGTTAATCATATTCATAGCCATATTTATGCCAATCTCCTTTACCCTGGAAATATTAAATTGCCGGCTGTAGCTTTAGTAGTTTCCGGGGGGCATACCTCTCTTTTTTATCTAAAAGATTTTTATAAAATCCAGGTATTGGGGCAAACCCGGGATGACGCCTGCGGTGAGGCTTTTGATAAAGTAGCCAAGATTATGGGGTTGGGTTATCCCGGAGGGCCATTAATTGAAAAAATAGCTCAAGGTGGAAATAAGCATAAAATTAAGTTTGCCTGTGGGGAAATGAATACTGGGCTGGATTTTAGTTTCAGTGGCATAAAAACCGCGGTTTTATATTATTTAAAGGATAAAAAACCCGGTATTAAATTGATCAAAGACCTGGCTGCTTCTTTTCAGGAGAGCGCCGTCAATGTCTTAGTAAAAAAATCCCTGCTTGCCTGTAAACGAAAAAAGGTTACGCATCTTTTAATCGGCGGCGGGGTGGCGGCCAACGGGGTTTTGCGTCAAAAATTAATGGCAAGCGCTAAAGCTGCAGGAATTAATTGTTTTTTTCCGGATATTGATCTGTGCATGGATAATGCGGCGATGGTTGCCGGCCTGGGAGGCTATCTTTATAAGCACGGCGCAAGAAGCGATTTTTATTTAAATATGTAAATAGTATTCCCCCTCGCGGGAGCTCGGGGTCATTTTTCCCCAAGCGCCGGAGGCTGGGGAAAAATGAGGAGAACGTATGCCTACGGACGGACAAATGATTGTACGTTTATTATTAACTTTGGTTTTAAGCGGTTTAATCGGCCTGGAAAGGCAGGTGCACCGCAGAGATGCCGGCCTGCGCACGCATATATTAGTCGCTTTGGGCAGCTGCCTTATCATGTTGACATCTCTGTATGTTTTTGATATATATAAAGCTCAGGTGGCCTTAGACCCTGTGCGTATTGCTGCCGGAGTAGTTACCGGTATTGGTTTTCTTGGCGCCGGTACAATCATCCGTGAATCCGATGGAGTTAAGGGGTTGACCACAGCGGCTAGTCTTTGGGTGGTTGCGGGGATTGGTTTAGCGGTGGGGGTGGGTTTTAATAAAATTGCACTTTATACCACAATTTTGGTTTTAATTGTTTTACATTTTTTACGCTTTGTAGAAGTGCCACTTTCAAAGGAGGGTAAACATGGCCTTTAAAAAGAACCCGGAGGAAAAAACGCTGGATGTCGATGCCGCAATGCAGGGGACTTTAAGCTTTAAGGATCCGGTTAATCTGCGGATTAACGGAAAATTTGAAGGCTATCTGGATACCCGGGGAAATTTGACTATCGGCACTACGGCGGTAATCAACGCGGATATCGTGGGAGATAATATTATTATTGGCGGCCGGGTTACGGGCAAGATTACGGCTAAAGAAAGGCTTACCCTGCTTCCGCAGGCGATAGTGGAAGGACATATCTATCCGGCAAAACTTAATATTGCCGAAGGCGCGGTTTTCCAAGGACAGTGCTCAATGCTGCATGATTTTCTTAATTCCGAACAACTGGCTAAATACCTGGAGGTAGAATTAGGCTCGATCATGGAATGGGCTAATTCAGGAAAAGTGCCGGCCAGTAAAGAAAATAACGACTGGAAATTTGAACGTAAAGCCATAGATTCCTGGGTAGCTTCAGGTAAAATCGCAAAATAAAGCTCTGCTAAAAAAATGACTGAAGAAAAAATGCTTACCGTTAGAGACGTAGCAACTATGCTGGGGGTCTCGGAAAAAGATGTTTTGGATCTGACTGAGAATGGGACGATCCCGGGTTATAAGGTAGGAGGCGTATATCTAAGATTTAAGAAGGAGCAGGTTGAACAATACAAGAAGAATCAAAGCCACCTAAAGCCTAAGGCGGCTAAAGGAGAATCCGAAGGCTTAGGCAGCAAGATCCAGGACTTTCTTTATTTCAATGATTTTTATATTTTTGCCCTGATCTTCGTCGTCCTTTTGGGATATCTGGTTTACCGGGGCCTCTAGAGCGATGACTGCGGGTAAGGGATTTTGTGATTTAGGGTTTGCCAAAATTGATACCGCAAGAAAGAAACGAAAAGGATTCGCGGAAGTTATTTATTGCCCGGGAAAAAATCGCCTGCACTTAAAAGAAATTGCTAAAAAAATAATTGCTTCCCGGGAAGACCTGCTTTTAACCAAGTTAGATAAAACCACATTTTCCTTTTTAAAGAAAAAAATCCCTGTTTTAAAATATAATCCTTTGGCAAAAATCGGTTATTATTTAACCAAACCCAAAACCCTCTCCAAAGGGTTGGTTTTAGTGGTTTCTGCCGGAACAGCTGATATTCCGATAGCTGAAGAAGCGGTGCAAACCCTGCTGGTTATGGGTAATCGGGTCGAAAGGCTCTATGATGTAGGTGTAGCCGGAGTGCACCGCCTGATGCGGAATATTGATAAATTAAGAAAGGCTCAGGTAATTGTGGTGGTGGCGGGCATGGAAGGAGCTTTAGCCAGTTTAGTCAGCGGATTAGTCAAGGCGCCGATTGTGGCTGTACCGACTAGCTGTGGATATGGATCCAGCTTTTCCGGGCTGGCCGCGCTGCTCACCATGCTCAATGGCTGCTCGCCGGGAGTGAGCGTAGTAAATATTGATAACGGATTTGGAGCAGGTTATTTTGCCAGCTTAATCAATACTTCGACTTCGCTCAGTATTGATACTGAGCGGCACCAGCCTTCCCGTCGTAAAAAGGGAAAAACTGGTGCCGTCGAACGTATCAATAGGAAATAATTATGGCGCTTTCGGGTCTGGATATTTATAAGTTATTGCCTAAAACAAATTGCCGGCAGTGTGGTTTAGCCACTTGCCTGGCTTTTGCCATGCAGCTGGCTAAGAAAACATTGGCGATTGAAAAATGCCCTTTTATTTCGCCGGAGGCTAAAACCATTTTGGAAGCCCAGGCAATGCCGGCGATTAAATTAATTACTTTAGGCAGTAAGGAATCGAAATTTGATATTGGTAATGAAACGGTAATGTTCAGGCATGAAGAAAAATTCCGTAATCCGGCGGGAGTTGGTTTTATTATTGAGGATGGCCTAAGCGACAGCGAAATAAGAGAGCGGCTTAGGAAAATTAATCAATTGAAATTCGAACGCGTAGGCCAACAGCTAAGCGTTAATCTAGTTGCCCTAAAGCAAAATAAGGATGCCTCCAGGTACCTGGAGGCGGTAAAATTGTTTCTGGATAATACTACTTTGCCGATCATGTTGATGAGCAATGATTTAATTGCTTTAAAACAGGCGGTAATTATCAGCCAAGAGCGTAAGCCGCTGCTTTATTCCGCGCAACAGGAAAATTTCGCGCAAATGGGTGCCTTGGCTAAGGAATTTCAGCTGCCTTTGGTAGTAACGGCGCAGGATATTGATCAACTCAGCCGGCTGACTAAAGAACTTAACGGCTTAGGAGTAAGCGAGCTGATTTTAGATACCGGGATAAAGCCTTTGGCGGATAAAATCTGGGATTTAACCCAACTCCGCCGGCAGGCGCTGAAGAGATCAAATCGCGCATTGGGCTATCCCACTCTGGCCATAGTTGAGCAAACTGACCCTTATCTAGAGGCAATGGAGGCAGGCGCTTATATCGCTAAATATGCGGGATTAGTTTTGATTAAGGGCTGGTCTAGTTGGGAAGTCCTTTCAATTTTGACCTTACGACAAAATATTTATACCGATCCGCAGAAACCTTTACAGATCGATCCTAAGCTTTACTCCATTGGGCAGGTAAACCGGGATTCGCCGGTTTTGGTTACCACCAACTTTTCTTTAAGTTATTATACTGTTTTAGGAGAGGTAGAGGCCAGTAAAATACCCGCATACATCTTAAGCGTCGATACCCAAGGCATGTCTGTGCTTACTGCCTGGGCCGCGGAAAAATTTAACGCCGAGGCAATTACAAAATCATTAGAAACCTGCGGGGTAAAAGAGGTAATCCGGCATAAGGATTTAATTATTCCCGGTTATGTTGCCATGATCAGCGGAGACCTCCAAGATCAATCAGGGTTTAGAATAATTGTCGGCCCTAAAGAAGCAGCCGGGATCCCCGCGTTTTTAAAAAAACTTAATTAAAGTTAATTTTAATTTATGCAAAAATTTAAGGTTACATTTCTTCCTGATCATTTAACGATTACTGCGGAAAAGGATAAGACTGTTCTTGCCGCGGCTATCTCCGCGGGGATTTATCTTAATTCTAACTGCGCTGGAGATGGAACTTGTGGCAGATGCAAGGTGATCGTTAACCAGGGGCAAGTCAAAAGCCAACCCAACGGAATAATCACCGCGCAAGAGAAAAAAAATAATGTCTATTTGGCCTGTTTGACTACTATCCAGAGTGATTTAGAGATTTTGATACCGGATAGTTCACGGATGGATAAAGATATCCAAACCGATAGCTTAAGGTGCGATGCTACGATTGAACCCGGGGACACTCCAGGTAAAAACTTTGGGTTTTGTTTTGATATCGGTACGACGACAATTTCCGGACAACTGGTAAATCTGAATTCAAAAAAAATCCTGGGAACCAAAACAGCTTATAACCAGCAGGCTGCTTTTGGCAGCGATGTAATTACGCGGATTGTCTATGCGGCTAAAACCGGCGGTTTAGAAAAATTACATAACGCCCTTAGCGGTACGATGAATCAAATTATCCAGGAGTTAGTCAGCGAGCATAAGGTTGACCTTAATGCTGTCAACCGTATTGTTTGTTCGGGAAATACGACAATGATGCATCTGCTTTTAAGCATGGATCCGGCGCATATCCGCCGGCAGCCGTATGTTCCTCCGGCAAATTTTCCGTCGGTTTTGCGCGCCGCGGAAGCAGGGATACAGATTAACCCTCAAGGACTGCTCAGTTGCGTTCCCGGAGTTTCCGGTTATCTGGGCGGTGATGCAATCGCCGGAGTCTTATCCAGCGGCATATATCAAAAAGAAGAACTCTGTATTTTAATTGATATCGGGACAAACGGAGAGATTGTTTTAGGCAATCGGGATTTTCTGGTCGCCTGCGCGGGATCGGCCGGGCCGGCTTTTGAAGGCAGCGGGGTAACCAGCGGCATGCGCGCCTCCAGCGGGGCAATTCAAAAAGTAAGTATCAATAAAAATGATTTTAGCGTTAAGTATTCGACGATTCAGGATAAATTACCCCGAGGGATTTGCGGGTCAGGTTATATTGATTTACTCAGCGAAATGTTAGCGTCCGGAATAATCGATAAAAGTGGAAAGATTAAGGTTACGGGTAAACGCATCCGCTCTAGCGATAATGGAGGAGAGTTTGTAGTTTGTTTTAAAGAAGAGATCCAGGCGCAAGCGGATATCGTGATTAACGAGGCAGACATTGAAAATCTTAAGCGTTCTAAGGGGGCGATATATTCAGCTTGCGCTATTTTAGTTAAACATTTAGCTTTGGAATTTTCTGCTATCTCGAAGATATTTATTGCCGGTGGGTTCGGTACCTACCTGGATATCGAAAAAGCAATCCGCATCGGATTATTGCCGGATTTAGAGCGTTCTAAATTTATTTTTATCGGGAATAGTTCCTTGGCCGGCTCCCGGGAAATACTTTTATCCAGCCAGGCGCGGAGGATGGCGGATGCGCTGGCCTCGAAGATGACTTATTTTGAATTATCGATGGATTCAGAGTATATGGAAGAATATAGCCAGGCGTTATTTTTCCCGCATACAGATTTAGCAAAATTTCCAACGGTGAAATTTTAAAGGGGAGAGCGAATATGGAAACACAATTAGTGCTGGAGAAATGGCCGGGGGTAGTTTCGACGGTAATTATCGGAGCGAAAAAAGAAGCGGGCGGTTCGCGCGGCAATACTGTAACCATCGGCGGGCAAAACAGTTTACCTTTATTATTTAAAGAGGGAGCTATCCCCCATAAACCCAAAATTGCTTTTGAAATCTGGGATATTGCCCCGCAAGACTGGCCGGAGGAGCTAATTTCCGCCTACGCAGGAGCCATAAACGACCCCTTGGCCTGGGCAGAAAAATGCGTAAATGAATTTAAAGCAGAATTACTCTGCGTAAAAATGCAGGGAACGCATCCTGATTTTGGCAATAAAACCCCGGAAAGCGCGGCAAAGTTTATTTCTTTATTATTAAATAAGGTTAAGGTTCCTCTAATCATTACCGGGAGCGGGGATGACGCCAAAGATAACCTGATCCTGCCGGCTTGTTCCGAGGCAGCCAGAGGCCAGCGTTGCCTGCTGGGTTGCGCGGTCCAGGATAATTATAAAACTTTAGTGGCCAGCGTATTAGCTGACGGCCACAGTATTATTGCTGAAAGCCCGATAGATATTAATATCGCCAAACAGTTAAATATTTTAATCTCCGACATGGGATTAAATTTAGAGCGCATTGTGATTAATCCGACGATTGGCGCATTAGGGTATGGATTGGAATACGCTTATTCCATTATGGAGAGGGCCAGGCTGGCTGCTTTGTCCGGGGATAAAACTTTAGCTTCACCGTTTATTTGTTTTATCGGCCAGGAGGCCTGGAAGGCCAAAGAGGCAAGAGTCAGTGTTGAACAGGGAATTATCTGGGAGTCACTTACCGCCACCAGCCTGATTCAATCCGGAGCGGACCTTTTGATTATGCGCCACCCTTGCGCCGCGCAACAGGTAAATAACTATATAGAAAAATTATTCAAGGAGTAAAAATGCTTATTATTGGCGAGTTAATTAACGGAATGTACGCGAATATCGCTTCGGCGCTTAAGGATCACGATAAAAAAATCGTGCAGGCCTGCGCGTTAGAGCAAATTGCCAGCGGCGCAGATGCCCTAGATGTATGTTGCGGGCCGGCTTCTCAAAATCCCCTAATTGATATGCCCTGGCTGGTGGAGGTGATTCAGGAGGTAACCGATAAACCGCTTTGCCTGGATTCCAGCAAGCCTAAAGTTATTGCCGAAGGCCTAAAAGCTGCTAAAAATAAAACGATAATTAATTCTACGACCGCCGATGCGGAAAAGTTAGAGATACTTATTCCGCTGGCTAAGAAATATAAATCTAAGCTCATTGGAATAACCATCAGCGCCGCAGGTATACCTCAGAATAAAGATCAACGCCTGGAGTTAGCGGCAATGATTCTTACGCATGCCACTGAGGAAGGATTTCCCATTACCGATCTGTATCTTGATCCGATAGTCATGCCGGTGAATGTAGCGCAAGGCCAAATCCGGGATATCTTAGAGACGATTGCCGAGTTGAAGATAATTGCGCAGCCTTCTCCAAAAACAATTATCGGCTTAAGTAATATTTCTCAAGGCGCGAAAGTGCGCAGCCTGATTAACCGCACATTTTTGACGATGGCAGTTGCATCCGGATTAGATTCTGCTATACTTGACCCTAAAGATAAAGAGCTCATGGACACCTTAATTACCGCGGAGCTCATTTTAAATAAAAATATTTATTGCGATTCGTATTTAGAGGCTTATCGAAAAAAGTAAGAGAAATTTGACGGCGTAGCTCAGCCTGGTAGAGCAAGCGGCTCATACCCGCTCGGTCAGTGGTCCAACTCCACTCGCCGTCACTTTTTTATTTTGGAGATTGTGTTTTAAAGTAATTTGGGGCAGTAAAATTAAACAGAAGAGGATGAGCCATAAAAAATTCAATATAAATTAATATCTAACTTATTGTAGCACAGTAAGTTATAATCCTTCCGAAAAGAAATTTCCTTCCGCACTTGAAAATCCCTCCTGGATATGTTAAAGTTAATCTTAATGTGTTTTACACCAGGTAACACAAAATATCTACCACAAGGAGAAGGTACATGCTAAAAAACATATTTTTGTCGCGAGTTACTAAACACTTTGTAAAAGTATTTAGATTAACTTTGCTGATACTGCCTGTTTTCTTTGTCTCTATCTTTATTTACCGGCTGTCTTTCGCCTTTATCGATTTCAAGGCAATGCTACCGGCTGCGCCTGCTTACGCGATGATAGAGATTAGGCCGGAATTACTCGAAGCTCTTATTCAGGTAGAAAGCTCAAATAACCCGCGCGCCTATAACCGCCGCACTAAAGCCAGGGGGCTTACCCAGATTACGCCGATTACCTGGAGAGAACTGCGTAAGCAGTATAGTTCTAAATACGCTAATCTTAACTTCTGGGAGGATATGCCTAAAGCGCAGGTAGCCAGAGAAGCCGGAACAGACTATCTTTATCTCCTGCAGAAGATTTTAAAAGCCAAGGGTATTCCGGTAACCCTGGATAATTTGCTTGCCGCTTATGTCTGGGGGCCAAACAACCTGGCAAAAAACGGCCTGCACAACGCCCCCCGGGTCGTCAAAAATTACGTATCCAAGGTTAAAAGGCTATCCCAAGCCAGCGATTAAACCAACTGGATTTTAATTACTTTTTAAGATTTTCTTGGCGAGTTTTTCGATAATCAAAGAGGTAAGAATAAATACGCCTGCTTCAGTAAACACCGTAGCTAAGGCTGCCCCTACGTAAGAGAATTGGTGTATAAGTATGAATATGAGTGGTAAGCCGGTGAGCGCGGCGGCAATATGAATCTTGGCGTAGAGATCCTGTTTACCGCAGACAAGCAAAAACTGCACCTTAAAGTTATTCGCCCCCACAAAAAATACCGCGGCTAACAGCAGCCGCAAAGCAAACACTACTTCTTTATAAGCAACTCCGCAAGCAATCTGAATAATCCAGGGAGCGATAAAATAAGCAATCGGCAGGCTGACCACAAAGCCCAGGGTTATGCCATCCTGGATCCTGAACATTATCGCTACTGCCCGCTGCTTATTTTTTGCGAAAACATTGCTGATCCTAGGATATACTGCCCGGGTAAATGAATCCATGGGAAAGGTCTGAATAATATTGGCGATTCTTTCGGCAAGAGAATAGTATCCGGTAATCACGTTATTGGTAAGTAACCCCACCGCAAAAATCCGGGTAGTGGTGTAGGCATTCACCGCTAAAATAGAAATAAAAATATCCCAGCCTGTTCTTAACTCCCTTTTTATATCCACATATTTCTGTAAAATAAATTCCAGGCGAAATTTTCTAAAAGCAATATAAAGCCCGAGTATCCCGCTGATTATCGAGAGGATTGAGTTTAATAGCGGCACCAGGAGAAAATCTCCCGGCCCCTTTATAAAAATAAAAATACAAATCGCGTAGACTAAGCCGCTGATTACGTTCACCACGGCAATATAACTCATTTTTTCTTTCCCCTGAAAAAACCAGACCGGAAATAAAGTACTGCCAACTACGGCGCCAAAGCTTAAGATATAGACCAGCCAATCGTTTCTGAATTTCGGCACAAAATAGAGGATTGCGCAAAGGATGATAAAGCTTATCCCGGCAAAGATCAGCTTTACCGTCATTACCGATGAAAATACCGCGCTGGTCTTTCTCTTGTGTTCTCCGATTAAGGAAATTGTTTTGGTTGCCGAAAGGCTGAAACCGTAGTCGGTTAAGATCAAGAAGTATTGCACTAGGCTCTGGGCAAAAGCAATCAGGCCGAATTTTTCCATTCCGATCACCCGGATCAGATACGGAAGGACAACTAAAGGCAGGATATAACTAATGCTCTGGAGAGTGGTGAGGGAAATAAAATTTCCCAGGACAATTTTTCTTTCTTTATGCGTGACGATTTTTTTCTGAGCCATTATTCATAATTTACACTTTAAAAATCATAAAGTCAACAATGATATTATATTAAACTCTGCTGACTTTTATTAACAATAGTAGGGTGGGTTTAAACCCACCCTACTATAATTGATAAGCAGTAGGGGAGGTTTAAACCTCCCCTACTATTGAATGTCAACTTAGTAGCTGACGTTTAAACGTCAGCTACTAAGTCATAATAAAAAATAGAACCGTCCCCATTATTTTATGGTAATATAAACTAATCATGAATAACTTCCAGGAAACAATTAAAAGGCACAACCTGATTCAACGAGGGGATAAAATCCTGATCGGAGTTTCCGGCGGGCCGGATTCACTGGCGTTACTCTTGAAACTTTTTAGCCTGAAATCTAAGCTCGGTTTAACTTTACATATCGCGCATTTGGATCATGGTTTACGTAAAGACTCATGTGCGGATGCGCTTTTTGTAAAACGCTGGGGCCAAAAGCTCAACCTTCCCGTAACCATAAAACAGCTGCCTTACCCGCTTGTTAAAGCCAAAGGCTCTTTAGAGGAATTCTTTCGGGAAGAAAGATTAAAATTTTTTAGGCAAACCGCAAAAACCATAAAAGCAGATAAGATTGCCTTGGGGCACAATCTTGATGATCAAGCAGAGACAGTGTTGATGCGCCTATTACGCGGTACCGGTTTATCCGGTTTGTCCGGAATATCCGCCAAAAGAGAGATCCGGGGTGTAGTGTTCATCCGGCCATTCCTGGAAACCCCGCGCCGCCAAATCGATAAATTTTTAAAAAACAGGGGTATAAAACCGCGCCTTGACTCCACTAACCGGGAAGACATCTTCCTGCGCAACAAGATCCGTCATCACTTAATTCCTTTACTTAAGGCCAAATATAATATTAACATCCTAAAAGTATTGACTAATCTAGCCCAAAGTGTTTCCTATGATTATGAATATCTGGATCAGGTTGCTAAACGCGCCTTAAAAGGCAACCCCCTGCGGCTTAATCTCAAGAAAATTATGAAATTGCATCCGGCAATCCTGCGCCTCAAACTGCGCCAGTCCATATCCTCTATCCAGGGAGATACGCGCAGAATAAGCTTTCAGCATATCAAAGAGCTTGAGGATTTAATTTTTGCCCGTCCGCGCGGTTCAATTGTGGATTTGCCCAAAGGAATCTTTGTGCAGAAATCCCGCAATACCCTGCTTTTTTTAAAACGCTAAAAACTAGGGGGCGGTTCTATTTTATAGAACCGCCCCCTTGACATTATATTAAACTCTGCTGACTTTTATTAACCATAGTAGGGTGGGTTTAAACCCACCCTACTATGGTTTAAACCCACCCTACTATGGTTTAAACCCACCCTACTATGGAAAGTCAACAAGGTTTGTTACACTGCCGTCCTGTGAATTGCCAAAATAGAACCGTCCCACGCACGTCCTCTTTATTCTCTTGATTTTACATATTTTTCAGGATATAATAAAAATCTAAATTCACTAATCATTTAAGCAAATTTTTAAACCCGGAGAGATTAAATGGCGACGCAAAAAAAACCCAAACTCAATAAAACCAACACCTTCAAACGTTTTCCTTTTGGCTGGTTGTTAGTTTTTTTCCTGCTGATTATGTTGATAAATTCTTTTAATAATCTTCCCGTAACCGGTATTCCTAAAGAGATCACCTATAGCCAGTTTTATCAAACTCTAAAAAATAACCCGGAGACCATAAAAAAGGTGAGCAAGACTGAAAATCTGCTTCAGGGAGACTTTTTAGATAATTCCAAATTTTTTGTGAATATCCCGGAGAATGACCCGGAGATGCTTAGCCTGATGCGGCAGAATTTAAAGAATTTTGAGATTAAACCGGCGCGAACATTTTGGATCAGCCTGCTCTTTAATTTAGGGCCGATAATCTTGCTTATTTTCTTCTGGTGGATGATGGCGGCCCGCGGAGAACAGTTGGGCTCCAGGATTATGTCTTTTGGAAAAGTTAAGTCTAAAATTCAAAGCAATAATGAGAAGGCTACTTTTGATGATGTGGCGGGCGTGGATGAGGCAAAAGAAGAATTAAAGGAAGTAATTGAATTCCTTAAAGACCCTAAAAAATTCCAAAAATTAGGCGGTAAGATTCCCAAAGGCGTGCTTTTAGTCGGCCCGCCGGGATGCGGTAAAACATTGATTGCCCGGGCAGTTGCCGGAGAAGCCAATGTGCCTTTTTTTAGCATATCCGGATCTAATTTTGTCGAGATGTTTGTAGGGGTGGGGGCTAGCCGGGTAAGAGATTTGTTTGATCAGGGGCGTAAAGCCGGGGTAGTCTCGGGAAAAGGCGCGATAATTTTTATTGATGAAATTGATGCCGTCGGCCGCCTGCGTTTTTCCGGAATTGGCGGAGGCAATGACGAACGTGAACAAACCCTTAATCAGCTGTTAGTAGAGATGGACGGGTTTGACGGACAGCAAGGCCTCATCCTGATTGCTGCCACTAATCGCCCGGATACACTAGACCCTGCACTCCTGCGTCCGGGAAGGTTTGACCGCACCATTATTATTAATCTGCCGGATATCAGGGGGCGTGAAGAGATACTAAAAGTGCATACACGCAAAATTAAGCTTGCCGAATCCGTTAATTTAAAATCTGTGGCCAGCCAAACCCCGGGTTTTTCCGGAGCGGACCTGGCTAATCTTTGTAATGAAGCTGCGTTGATGGCTGCCCGTAATAATAAAGAGGCGGTAGAAGAAATTGATCTGGATAAATCCGTAGAAAGAGTGCTCATGGGCCCGGAAAAGAAAAGCCATATTATGTCCAAGAAAGAGAAGGAGATTACTTCCTTGCATGAATCCGGTCATGCCCTGCTTTCTTTACTGTTACCGGAAGTCAATCCCTTAAAGAAAGTTTCCATTATCCCGCGCGGGCTGGCCGGGGGGTATACTTTTACTCCGCCGTTGGAAGACCGGCATTATTGGACGAAGAAAGAATTGCTGGCAGAGATTACCATGATCCTGGGGGGCAGGGCTTCCGAAGAGCTAAACTTAAGCGAAGTGACTACCGGAGCGCAAAATGATTTGGAGATGGCTACCGGTATGGCCAGGCGTATGGTTACTCAATTCGGTATGTCTGAGCGGCTGGGGAATTTGACTCTCGGCAGGAGGGAAGGGCTGGTATTTTTAGGCCGCGATATTATGGAGGAAAAAAACTATAGCGAACAGACTGCGCACATCATTGATGAAGAAGTAAAAAAAATAACCGATGATGCTTATCATAAAGCGATAGAGTTATTAAAAAGTAATCAGGATAAGCTTAAGCTTCTTTCAAATTCTCTTTTAGAAAAAGAGGTCTTAAGCGGTGAAGAAGTGAAAAAAATACTGGGGATTGAGAAAAGCGACCTGGTTTAAAATTTAGCGGTTGGGATTATAGAATGCGTATTTTTCAATTTAGCTGCTCAGAGGAAGTAAGAAAAATTATGCGTGAGATTGGTGTTGATCCTTACGGGATCAAGATCATGCTTGC
Source organism: Candidatus Omnitrophota bacterium (assembly GCA_030693145.1). Classification (GTDB taxonomy): domain Bacteria; phylum Omnitrophota; class Gorgyraeia; order Gygaellales; family Profunditerraquicolaceae; genus UBA6249. Next base: position 4,069 of record JAUYBI010000013.1, on the reverse strand, counting down.
CAAGGCGAGTACCTTTTTAATCCGCGCCAACGCCATCAATAACATCGCGGCGAATATCCTTAAGCAAGAAATGCTTTCTTTGGGAGCAGACGCGGCAATTGCCAGAGGCGCGCTTACCGGGAAAACTAAAAAAACCGATGTTCTTTTGATCGGAGAACTTACCCAGTTTGTGGCTTTGGCCAATAAATTAAAAATTCAGCCATTTGGCCTGCAAAAGCTGGCGGAGGAGTTAGACGAAAATATCAAAAATTTTACTAAAAAGGATTTTGTCCTATCCTTAAGAAAAGGTTATTTAAATCTTAGTAAAAAAACTCAAATAATGGGTATTATTAATTTAACGCCTGATTCATTCAGTGATGACGGTTTATATCGAAAGCTTAGTAATAACTATCCGGATCTGGCTTTAAAGAAAGCGCGGGCATTAGTGGCTGACGGAGCAAATATTATTGATCTCGGCGGCCAATCCAGCCGCCCGGGAGCAAAAAACATCAGCGTAAAAGAAGAATTATGCCGCACTATACCGGTAGTCAAACTGTTGGCAAAAAAAATCAATACGCCGATTTCTATTGATACTGCTAAACCCGAGGTAGCCAAGGCGGCTTTAGATGCCGGCGCGCAAATCATTAATGATATCTGCGGATTAAGGGACAAGCGCATGATTAAAGTGGCTGCCCGATATAAAGCCGCGGTGGTAATTATGCACATGCTGGGAAAACCCGCGAATATGCAAAAAATAATTGCCTATGAATCTCTGATTGAAGATATTACTGCTTACCTGAAGGATGCTATTGCTTCTGCGCAGGCAGGCGGAATTCGCCCGGATAAAATTATTATTGATCCGGGCATAGGATTTGGTAAAACCCCGGTTCATAATCTTAAAATCATCAAACACCTGGCAGATTTTAAGGCCTTAGGTAAGCCCATGCTTATCGGCCCTTCCAGGAAATCTTTTATCGGAGAAGTTTTAAAATCAAATTCGCAAAGCCGGATTAACGGCACTTTGGCTGCCTGCGTAATGGCTGCCGAACGCGGCGTAAATATCGTGCGCGTGCATGATGTAAAAGAAGTAAGCCAATCCTTAAAAATGGCGGAAGCGGTAAAAAAATGTTAGCGCACAATTTAATTCTATACTGGAAACCGGCAATTGAGATTACTATTCTTTGGTTCTTTATGTACCGGATCATGCTCTTTTTTGAAGGTACCCGTGCCCTGCAGGCTTTACGCGGGATAATCATACTCCTGCTTGCTTTTTTAATTTTTAAAAAATTTGATTTTCTGGTATTAAACTGGTTATTTGAAAAACTTTTTGGAATATCCGTTATTGCGATATTAATTATATTTCATCCGGAGATAAGAATGGGCCTGGCGCAGATAGGTAAACGTCAAATCTTTAAAAATAATCTCAAGGACGAGGAGATTATTCTGCTTAGCCAGATTATCGCAGAGGGCTGCGAAAATCTGGCTAAAAATAAAATCGGGGCTTTAATTGCCATCGAAAAAAATGACTCCCTGATTGGCTATATTCAAAGTGGAGAGGCGATTGATGCACGGGTTTGCTCAGATTTGATCGAGGCAATTTTTACGCCGAATAATCCGCTGCATGACGGCGGCCTGATCATTAGCCATGGAAGAATTGCTGCCGCAGGATGTATCTTCCCTTTAGCGGTAAATCAGGAATTAAGCAGGGTCTTCGGGACACGTCACCGGGCAGCCTTGGGCTTGAGTGAAGAGACCGATGCGATATTAATTGTGGTCTCTGAAGAAAGGCACGATATATCCATTGTTTACCGAAGGAAATTTTATAAAGATTTAGGCGTTGCGCAGTTAGAGGTAAAAATTAAAGAGCTGCTTAAAACAAAAGAAGATGCATAAAAAACAGAAGAATATTTTTTTGCGGATTATTAGTTTAATCTCTAACCACCCGTGGTTGAAACTTATTTCTTTATTCCTGGCGGTGATTATTTGGTTTTATGTAAAAGGGGTATAGATGCCGCGATTAGGAGTAAATATCGATCATGTAGCCACTTTACGCCAGGCACGCGGCGGAAATCTGCCTGATCCTGTTTATGCGGCATTTTTAGCTGAACAAGCCGGTGCCCAGAGCATCGTGGCGCATTTAAGAGAAGACCGCCGGCACATTCAAGAGCAGGATATTAAGCTTCTGCGGAAAAAAATTAGAACTAAACTTAACCTGGAGATGTCCGTGGCGCCGGAGATTTTAAATATTGCCTGCTTGATCAGGCCTGACCAGGCAACCCTAGTTCCTGAAAGAAGGAAGGAATTAACCACCGAAGGCGGATTAAACGTAGCCGCTAACCTTAAAATTATTGCCGGGGCAGTAAAAAAATTAAAAGCATCTAATATCCGGGTAAGTTTATTTATTGACCCGGATAAAAAACAGGTTAATGCTGCTACCAAAACCGGCGCTGAGATTATTGAGTTTCACACCGGCCGCTATGCGTTGGCAAAAAATTCCAGAGAAAAAGAAAAATTTTTTAACGAGCTTAAGTACGCTGTGGATTTTGCCCGGACTCAAGGATTAACCGTGGGAGCCGGACACGGCCTTGATTATGCCAATGTTAAGCGGATTGCCGGAATCAAGGGAATAGAAGAACTTAATATTGGTTATTCCATTATTGCTAAAGCCTTATATGTAGGGTTATTTGCGGCAGTTAAAGAAATGCGGGAGTTAGTCAGGTAATGGTAATCGGGACCGGAGTAGATATTACTGAAGTGCGCCGTATCCGTCAAGCAGTTGAAAAATGGGGGGAGGATTTTCTAAAACGCGTTTTTACGAAAGCGGAAATAGAAAACGCCAAAACCAAAACTTCTTTTTATCAGCATCTGGCGGGAAGATTCGCCGCCAAAGAGGCAATTTTTAAGGCAGTAGGAGATAACCGGCTTTCCTGGCAGGACATTCAAATTCATAATGACCCGGAGGGCAAACCGGTCTGCCTGTTCTTAAACGGCAGAGGTAAAAATATTAACGTACATATTTCTATTTCACATGTTAAAACTTATGCGGTTGCCAACGCAGTTGTTACGAAGAAAAAATGATTCCCATAAGGGGGACTACGGGAGCGTCTTGATTTTAGCCGGTTCAAACAGGTATTCCGGCGCGGCCTTGCTTTGCGCCGAATCAACTCTGCGCTCCGGAGCAGGATTGGTAACCGTAGGTATACCGGCAAGCATTAATTCGGCTTTAATTAAAAACAAAACAAAAGAAGTAATGACTTTGCCGTTGCCAGAGACCAAAGCAGGAACATTAAGTTTAGCGGCATTTTCTAAAATTAGGCCTTTTCTTAAAAATACGGACGTCTTAATCATCGGCCCGGGCTTGGGCCGGGATAAATCGACTTTTACCCTGGTAAGAAAAGTAGTCCGGGAATCAAGCCTGCCCATGGTGATTGATGCTGATGCGCTTTTAGCCCTTAAGCAGCATTTGGTAATCCTTAAGCAGCACAAAGGAAAAGTTATCTTAACTCCACACCTCAAAGAAATGGCCGGCCTTTTCGGAATAGATATTGATTTTATAAAGAAAAACAGGAAATTGGTTGCGAAAAAGTATGCGCAATATTATAATATTACAATTATCCTTAAGGGGCACCGGAGCATTATTACTGATGGTGATAGAAAGTTTTATATAAATAAGACCGGTAATCCCGGAATGGCAACTGCCGGAAGCGGAGATGTGCTTAGCGGTATTGTGGGCGCGTTTTTAGCCCAAGGATTAGATGCTTTTAGCGCGGCAAAATATGCAGCACATGTTCACGGGCTAGCCGGGGATATCGCCGCTTTGGATAAGACGCAAATGGGTTTAATCGCATCGGACATTATCAGCCGGATTCCGGATGCGCTAAAGAAATGTAGTTTCCGCTAAATATGGCGGGAATGCCGACACAGCTCAGTTGGTAGATTATTATCAGGATTCATTGCTGTCCAAATTAGCAAAAACTGAATTTTAGTTGTAAAATCTCTGGCGGCGCGTTGCTCTTTTCATGAAACGGCGCATTAAGCCAATCCCAGAGGTTTCTTTTTGAAAATAAATTTGTTGGTAATATTGAGCAAA
>JAUYBI010000041.1 GCA_030693145.1 Candidatus Omnitrophota bacterium | reverse complement strand
CGCCCCGCCGTCTTTTTCTAATAATTTACGCGTATCTTCTATCTCAACGATTTCATATAAATTTTGCAAACGTTTCTCCAGCGCTTCCATATCAGCAACAAACAATATATGTTCACCTTGCGGCAAAAAAGATACCGATTCCAATATACGCCTTCCCTTTGGCATTTTTTTCAACTGATAATACCTGGCCCTATTTTCAGGACCAACAATAAACATATCAGCATTATTTAGCAGGCTGTAGTACGTTTCTGTCATAAACGGCTGCAGATAATCCAGGTGGCGGGTAATTAACATAACTGGCCTAGAAATACCAGAAGATATTTCTTCTTTACTTAAACCTCTAAAGACCACGCGCGAATTACTTGTTAAACCGTCCTCATTTATTGATACATTTCTTATCGCATGGTAAAAAGCAGGCTTTGATTTATTTTCATGATAAACATATATCTCTCCGGAATCAAAATGCGAAAAAACTCCTTTTATCCTCCGGTCTAGCCTATTTTTATCCTGAGTCTGGATAAAATAACCGCAAGCCAGTTCAGATATGGTTTTAAATTCACCCTCTACTCTTAGATATATTTCATTAAAAGCCAATGCGCCGTTAACCTTCCAGAATTCTTCACCAACCGGAATAAAATCCTTATTATAAATTACCCCTTGCGGATCCTCCTGGAATATTTCCAAAAGTTTATCCATATGTTTCCATAAATCTAAAGGCTCCCCGAAAGAATCTATAATCCAGGCCTTTCCATCGAGAAACCTCAACAATACCAGAAGATGCCTTTTGCCTTCAATTGTAATACCTATATCCTGCGCATTTAAAATGCCTTCTTTCCCCACAAAAGTAACGGCGGTAATATCTCTGGCATCCGCCAAACCGCCTATTGATTTTTTAAGCTGCAAATCAACCTCTTCCATATCCAAAAGTACCCTTATCTTACCGCCGCCGTCTTCCTTATTATCTTTTACAGATTCAGTCTCCAAGGTAACTGCTAAATCTAGAAAATACTCATAATTTTTCCTCCAGTTGTATTCAACCCATTCGGGTAAATCAGCGATTACATTCTCGAAATCGTGGTCTTTGAGTATTCTATTGTTAAAGAAATTTATTGTGCGTTTAGCTATAAAAACTGGAGAAGTATCGAGTTTTTGTTCCAAGTGGAGCCCAACAATCTTCTTATAAGCGCTTTCCGGCTCATGACAAACATACGTTGCCAGTTTGTCTAAAAGCTGTAAAAAATCGGCCCGTTCTAATACAGACTGTCTTCTCAGCGGATCCCGCACGACATGAGCTACTTTATTCCGGAAAGTAATCAACTTTTTTTCATCCCACGTAGACTCTTCGTCAGTACGCTCTATCATTAACATTACCGCTTCAATATTTACCTCCATGGTAACTAAAATACTTTGCAATTCCGCATCTTGCCGTATATGGTGCAAGGTGGCCTCTACGCTGGGAGCCTGATGCCTATCCCGTAGATGATAATCATGCAAAGAAGCGGCAACAACAAACTCCAGTAATTCATCATAAGCAAAGAACCTCCCTTTTCCTAACAAATAGGCTAAAAATGCCACTTCTATCCCATGCTCATACGCATGATAACCTTCACCAACTCTGCCGCTTTGGCCTTTCTTAGAATTAAGGAACTCCTCGAATCTCGCCCAGTTACGAAATTTAAATTCTTCTCTGAAAAGAGCCTTAAAAGGAGCCTCTTCTTTTTCCTGTTCAGAGCCAGTCACTTTACCTAACGCTTCTAACACAAAAGCTGCCTTGGTATTTGTTTCCCTAGTTCTCCACAATACATTTGTAATTTTAATGTCGTGTTCCTCAAGCAGTAGTTTCAGCCTTAAATAATTATCTTTCGATACATAATGCTTCTTCGACTCATCTACCATAAGCAATACGCCTCTTTTGTGGAATAATCCTTCTGCCATATGAGGAGGAAGTTTCAGTAAAGCGATTAATCTCTCATAAAACACTAAATATATTTCCTCAATCTTATCAGGTGTATTCTTATCTAATTTAGAGAATTTCTCCTTTGCCTTCTCGATATTTACATCATCCGCCGGTACAAACACAATAGCTGGAAGTTCCTTTAACCCTAACCTTAATGCCCTTACATACCTGTGGTGGCCGTTACGCAGATAATATCTATCTGCCGCCCTCACCAAGGTAACAGGCAAGTGCATATAATCCTTGACCGCTTCCAGATTATCATTTTTCACCTTAAGCTGTTCAGGTACAATCTTATCAATCTTTATTTTCTGGATATTGCCCAAACCTCCCTCAACCTTCCACTCAAAGCCAGCGAAATAAAGCAATTCCCGTAAATTAGTCTCTATTGACTCCTCCATTGACACACCCTCTTCCCTGCCGCCGTCTTCCAGAGAACCTGCTCGCAGTTTACGGGCAGAATCAATGCGTTTTTGCAACAAATTGAAATCACTCTCTTTAGAAATCAAATCAAAAACATTGCGGTACTCTTCGCCCCGGCCCATCATATCCCAAAGCAGCTTGTCTAAAAGAAATTCCGCATTTTCTATCTCCGCTGATTTAAGGATCTCTATAAAAAATTCCCTTCTTAAAATATTTAATACCGTACCATTGTGGCCGGCTTTAACCTGATCCAGGATATTAAGATTAACAATCCTCTTTCCGTCTTCCATAATAATATCAAATGACTTAGCAAAAGCCATAAAAGCATTGCTTAACGCATACTCTCCCTTACCCTTTAGATACGCGCTCAGGCCTTCAAGTTCTTTTTTCATAATAGAATTCGAGTACGCTTCAACAAGATAATGCGCGCTCCAAAGCGATACAGGAATCTTATAATGCCCGGATATAGAATTCACTATCTTCCACCCAAAATTATATTCATCACTTTGAGAATAATATTCCCAGGCGCGGCCAAAATAACGCATCTCGCCAAAATCATCTAAAATTCTCAATAAAAGCGCTAATTTACTTACCCCTGCTTGAGGCGAAACCAATATTTGCCCGGAAAGCCGGTCCAAAACCTCTCCACTGCTTTCTTCAATAAGCCGGTGATATTCTTCATTGCTTACCACATTTATATGTATTATTTGATTGTGGTCAAAATCTTCCTTTAAGAATCTCCAATATTTTTCTTGCGCCCATTTTCCGCTCTCAGTCAAAGAAGATAGGGCGATGATAGCCTTTGCGCCAGACTCGCCATATTCAGCTTTAAATAACGCGATTAAGTGTTCTATATCTTTGGCCTTATATTTTTCCATTAATTTAACCGGCCCTATCTTTGAATCAATAGCCAGTTCTCTCAGTTTCCTCTCCGCGCCTTTTTCTGTTAAACCATAATGCGCTCTTTCTATTCCTATATTTATAAATAACTCTTCCAGGGCACGGATAAACTGCCTCATCCCCTCCTCAGTAGAAATATCTCCGGGCAATAGATTATCAACCTCACTGGCTACTGTCTTTAAAGCTGCTTTCACCTGTTGTTCCGCTTCCTTGATATTAATATCCTTTTCTCTCTCTTGCCTGAATTTATGTGAAATTTCACCAACGCTAACTAAAATCCTTGTTCCGTATCTCTTCATGAATATAAGCACCTGGGGCACCCTGCCCATAAGCCCGCCTGCTGCCGGCTCAATAACTTCTCCTAAGGCGGAGAATGTTTCAAATATAAGAATTATGAAATTAGAAAAAACGGTCCTGATTACGACATACAAAGAAGTGCCGATGATAGAATACCCAAAAAACGAATTTAAACGGCCAATCAAAACCAAAGATATGGTCGCGTCCACAACAAAAATCCGCAATATTTCTAATAACGCGAGTTTTTCCTTATAGCCGCGCAGCCGCCTGGCTTTATACGCGGTATACATTAAAGACGGAGCGATAATAAGCGTATTCAGCGTCCCCATTTGATACACATTAAAACCAAGATCATTTCCCAATAAAGCAGCAATAACAGTCCCGGCATAAATAACCAAAGAATCAAACCCTTTAGAAAATATGTCGCCGGAAAGCTTTTCGCGGTTAAAATACTTCCTGCTCCATAATAATTTTAGCTTTTTGTTATACGGTAACCGGTGCAGGAAAGTCTGGTCGGATAGAAGATTGCGGACAATAACTATAGAATTATAAATCAAAGCTCTTTCCAGCCCTAGTATTAAAGTAAAAACTATCCCGATAAAAGCCCTTACATAATCTTCTAATCTGGCGTATTTTCTGGGCACTTTGCCGAAACGGTAAAAAACCCTCTTCCAGAATTCCCAATCAAAGAATTTTTCTTTAACCTCATATAAAGCACTTTTGCCCGCCGTTAACAGATTCCCGCCGTCCCTAAGAATAGGGGCGATTAGCTGCCCCTGTTTCCCGATTGAGCGGGAAACAGTTTCCTTGGAAAATTTTTCTAAGGCATTTTGTATCTGGTTTATATATGGACTTTCAATACCATCATAGCCATATAAAGCTTCTTCTAAAAATTTTATTAAATAATCTACGGATGACTCTCTAAACAACATACCTCTACAAAGCCCTTTAAAAAACTCATTAGTATACCTGTCTATAATGGGATGGTATCCCGCAATAAATTCATGTGGCGATAACTCTTCGATTGTTTTGAACGAACTTATATTATCAAAATCTGTAATTACAATATCTCTACTTTCTTTCTGCATCAGATTATAAAATATATATTTATAAACCCAACCGTATCCGGCGGACTCGGTTGTCTTCCAGATTTTGGCAACTAATTCTGCGAATAATTCAACTTGGGATGGGGAAGGAAAACTTGTGAAGGCAGCTCCGACTATCTTCTCTTCGATATTGACTGGTCCGCGATAACCGTATTGTCTAGGGATATTGTCCGGGAATTCGGAATAAAGTTGTCTTGCAATCTGAAAATGCCTGCTAAAATCATAATCAAACTCTTTTTTATCTTGATTAAATAATGACATATTTAATATAAAAGATGCTGGTTCCGATAAGCCCTCATTATAAATATCCAAAGAATATACCTGATATTTTTTTGCCTCTGTCATAAATCTGATTAAAGGGCGCTTAACTTTATTTAAATTAATTCCGCTATCTTTAAGCGCTCTATAAATATAATCTTCTTTGATAAGCTTATTTTTTGCGTCTTGGGGCAATGTCGTAATATTCTGAATTTCTTCATTAATCATACTGCGAACCCCGCCATCCTTACCCCAATGCTCCCAGCCCGCCATATTCTTGGCAAATTCATTTAAATCAATTTCTTCCCCCCTGCTGATACGTTTCTTTAATCTTGCGATATAATCCTGTTTGGACTTAAGATCTTTCGTAGGCTTACCTTCCTGCTCTAATTCTATACGACTTAGTTCGGACAATACATTGCTAAGACGGTTTATCTCTAACTCTAATAATTTCTTAAAATCACTCCTCAGCCCAGCTATGCGCCCTGAGATTTCATTTATTTTCCGTGTCAATTCCGTCATCTGGGTGTTATATCTAAATACCCTTTTACTGTCTTGGCGGTTATAACTCTTTACGCCTTCTTTCTCTCCTTTGCCGCCATCAGCGCCTGTCTTCATACGCACTTCTAAAAGACGGCCGGCGGGTTCTGTTAGTTCACATTTATAACGAATATCGCCGCTTTTGGATATTTTTTCCTCTACTACATAAAATCCTAAGTCCCTAAAATATATCTCAAAGAGTTCTTTAGTGGTTATAGTTCTTACTCTGCCATTGTGTCCTTTCCTAATACTTAATATCCAGGTAAATCCCACTGCCGCGGTCATCATACCGATAAAATCCCGTTTGGTTTCTTTTGTACTGTATCGATTATAAGGAGCAAGCAGGACTCTAAAATGCAGGTATCCTTTCTTTGGCTTATCATATATCCTAATAACCCCTTCAATATCCGTCGCTCCTGATAAACTGAACTTGAAACAGTCAGCTTTTTTCAATTTGAAACAAGCGTTTTGCCATCGCATAATCTTTTCTATTTCATTGGCAGTTTCTTCTTTGCCATATCCTAATCTCAATAATACCGCCGGATTCTTCCACCTGCTTAAAAATATACTATCCTTTTCTGTAAGTGAACTGAATTTCACTGTCAAGAGCTCTTCGCTGTAAACATTTAGGACTTCTGCTTCTGCCAAGACACCTTCCGTTTGCGCCCCGCCGTCCTTTAAGATAGAACCACCCCTGGGTTTATTTATTTTTTTTAATAGATAAACTACATCATATCCAAATTTTATATTGTTATTTTGCTCGTAATCATTTATTTCTTTATTTTTAATATTAGCGAATCCCCCATTATAATTCATCAACCATTGTGTTTCATTATCGGTTATAATCATTCCATCTATGTTTAAATTATTGACAATTAAATCTCTGACTGTCTTAGAAAGATTTGTAAGCGGAAACGCCTTGATGATGCAAAAATCTATTCCCTTCTTGATTTCTGCTATCAATGCTTCAGGATAATTTTCTATAAAATATGCGTGTCCAATTTTAAAATAAATAATCTCTCTCGTTTCAGTTTCACCGGGTAAATTAAAGAATATCTCATAAGCGCCCAATTCTCGATTAAAACTGATTTTTATGTTTTCAACTCCTAGCTTCTCTAATTCCCATAAAAGAGGATACTTTGCGCAATCCAAATCAAAACGCAGTGTTTTTGAGCTGGACCAACCTTTAGTTTTATCATAGAAATATTTTGCTTTTTCTATTATTTCTTCCTGTTCTGTAAGTCTCTTTGCCGGTTCAAAATTTAACACATCTGCGAAAATAAATATTTTCCCTCCGGTAGAAGCTATTGCCGTAGAAATATCACCACCCGGGCCAATGTAAAGTACTGCCTTTTTATTTAATAATGGGTTAACTTGTTTCCTTATTAGCTCAAGATAATCTATTCTTTCTTGAGAAAATATGTTTCTAAATATTGCTTCCCCATGTTTTACAATCTCTTCATCGACGACAACACAATCCCCGGAGATCTGTATTTTCTCTAATGTTTCTTTTATCTGCGGATAACCATCTACTGCTCTTTGTATTTTAATTGCTTCCCGGTGGAAATATGTTTTTAACTCGAAAACTTCATGGCTGGTTACGGACTGGAGGGCAATCTTAAGATAATTTTCATTTTGGAAGGCCTGCGTAAAGATGTCCTTAGCTGAGGCGGAAAAATAAACTTTCAGGGCAGTATCGTTTTCTACGGCAAACGAAAAAGCACTGGCTAAGCCACCAACCGGAGGAGCGCGGGAATCGTATGTTAGTTCGTAAAATGCAACGGCCTTCCTGTTTATTTCTATATTAAACCGGTTAAACTCCTCAATTAGCTTAGACTGCATGCTGCCTTGCGCGATTGCCTTGTTTAAACCTTCTATTTGCTCAGCAGTCAAATTCCCGAAGAACCCGCGGGTGCTTTCCGTCTCCGCAATCTTTTCGCTAAACCTCTTTAACCCGCGAAGCGCATCTACCTTATTAAGCAACGCAAATTTATTTTGCGGCTCCATCCTTAATACTTCATCACATACCTCCAATGCCTCTGCGTACCTGCCTAATTTATTCAAAGCGTCACTTTTGTTAACCAACCCCGCAGTTTCTATCATTATCATTAATGCGCGATTGTAACACTCAAGCGCCTCTGAATACCTATCTGCCTTATGCAGCACCACTGCTTTAGAGGTCAATGCCTCCGCAGCCCTGAGATCCCCCTTGCTGTTTGCTTCGCTATAGGCTTTATCAAAACAGGCAAGCGCATCTTCGATTCTTCCTGAATAGTAAAACGCGTAACCCTTTTTAATCAATACCGTGGGTTCACCGGGATCAAGATTCAAAGCACTATCAAAATACCGGATAGCGGTTTCGTACTTTTTAAACTGGACATAAAATATCCCTATTTCATAATAAGCATGCGGGCTATCGGAATACCTAGCTAAAGATTCTTTAACATATCGCTCGAATTTATCAAAATCTTTACTATTACTGCATTGATAGCGCATCAAGATATGTTGGATGATAAAATCTTCGCCGATTTCTACCGGCTTCACCTTCATCTTAACCCTATCGGACTCATCTATTACAATACCGCCATGAACATCAATCCAGTATTTATTACTCTCTATCTCAACCCAATTAAACACATGTTCGTAATTTATTACGAAGCCTGCTTTTAACTTCAGCCTGGTAGCGAGTATTTTGAAAAGTGATGCGAACGCAACGCAAATTCCTCCTTTTTTCTTAATCATCTCCCGAACGCAGAATACAGAATCATCGCGGTGAAACTTACCCCTATTGGAATCTAGCCAGTCAAACAGCCTTTGCGCTTTTTCCCTTTCGCTTAATTTATTTATCTTGATTCCGGTTTCCCGGCAAAATTCATCGAATAGCTTATTTATCTCTTCCGAATCAACCCGGAACATCTGTTCTGTCTGGAAAGGCTCAATTCCTAAAAATTTTGTAAAACTATCGGCAACCACCCCACCATCAGTTTTTCTTCGAGCATCATGTCTCATCGCATCTTCAATATCGCTAATCTCTTCATGGCTGGGATCAGATTTTTTCTGTACTCCGGCACCGGTTGCATCTTGCGCAATCGGCTGAACCGGCTGCTTTGGCTCTTCAAAACCACCTAAAAACCTATCCACCCCTTGTAGTTTTTCAATCAATTTAGGCGTGGCCATAATAATTTGCTTATCTTTACTCAAAATAATATATTCCTCTTCGCTTAAAGCTTCTTTCCCCTTACTGATTGTCGCGCCTGGTAATCCGCTAACCTTTTTGAGATCTTTATGCCAACACTCTTTAAAATTATACATATCTTTCTCTCGTCGCGCCGATTTATACAACGCTAAAATTATTTTCGCTCTCCCATCTCTTATAATCCAACCATTAAACACATGCCTTATTACAATCTCTGCTATAAGCGCATAGAATTCTTTCTGAATGGGCGCTATTTCCTCACTCTCATTAAGCGCTATAAAAATCCGGTAAATTGACCCAAAATTATCTTTAGCCGACCTGAACAATTTTATCTTCATTTTATTTTTACCCTTAGCTGCGGCAATGATCTGAGGCTTCTTCAAATCATAATCTCCCCAAGTATCTTGCAGCCCGGAGCGAGAAACAGAAGACAGCCTTTTTCTTCCCTTTTTTCCGCCATCTTTCCCTGCCACTCCTAATTGTTCATTTAATCCTGCAATCTTGCCCTTAACACTATATTTAATGAATTCATTAATCGCGTCCTGAGTAAATTCTACCTTTCTTATCTTAATAAGTTCTAATACACAGTAAAGAACACGGATATCATTTATATCCTCAATGACCGTCAATTTATCCGCTCGCAAGATTATATTTAAAGCGATGGTAACTTTATATTGCAGATGTTCAATAGGATTATCAAGCATTCTTTGAAAAATAAATTCATTATAATTTCTTATCCAGAAAAGGTAATCGATGATTATCCTTTTCTCTTTATAACTCATGGGGACAAACCATAAAATTAATTTATCCGCAAGCCTGCGCTTGCCTGAATTCATCCCCCATCCCTTTATGCGCTCAAGGGAAACATAAAGCTTGGCAAATCTTTTTACTCCCTCCCCAATAGACTTAATATCTTCCTTTCGTTCTATATCATGCTTAATATAACAGTCAAAACCGGAAATCCAGTCCGCATTATTTCCGATTGCTTTTTCGGTAGCATCTGTATATGGATTATATTTGCGGTTAATATTATTTACTCTCCCCAGCCATTTACGCAAATCTTTCATTGCTTGTTCCGTGCGTTCCCTAAGAGAATAACCTCTGCGTCTGAATGCTTTCAACTGAAATTGAACTGTCCGCGACCTTCTTTTATAGTGACTATAATGAGGAACGAATATGGTCCCGCCGTCTTGTTTCTTTTGGCTATCTTTAATAAAATATCCCTCTCCTATCTTTTTATCCCTTAATTCAATTATTTTTAAAGCTATCTTTTTCAGATTATCTATATTTGCCTTTCTTTCATTTAAATAAAATAAATAACCCCGGTGCAAATAATAAAGCCGTTTATCCTCCGCATAAAATTTTTCCCTGATAACCTGCTGGCTGATTCCGAGGCCGTGTAATTCTCTTTGGATACGCCATATCTTAAACGGCAGGGCTATTTCGTGTTGCATAGATATTCGGAAGTCATTTAGCGGCATTTCCCGCCATTCCTTAAATATAAACATCGCCGCCAAAGCGCCAAGCATAAATATGAAGAACAATAAATTAGCGCGGCTATATAAATAATCTCTAATAAATACAGCGGTTACTACTATTACCAATGAATCAAATGCCATCCCTACCGTAAATACACGTTCATCTTTTCCTCCGTCACTTTTTTCTGTATTATTACTGTTCAGTTGAGGATTTTTATCTTTAATAAAGTTAAAGAGTATATCAATTTTGTCCTTTGCTTCAGGGTATAGTTTATGTTTTTTACGTATTGATTTAGGGTCTATTATTTTTTTCCCATTATTTACTAAATGATTCATATTGGAATTAAAAGCAACGCGACCGATACCTATATAATCCCGCACTCGAGTCATCGGAACTTCAGCATAAACTCCTAAAGTTATTATACCTATAGGAATGTCTATCCGATGTCCGGGTTCCTGAAATAAATCAAATAATTCAGAAATTACTATTGCCTCTTCTTTTAGGGATCCCTGGGAGTTTTCGTGCAAAATTTTACGCCTTATCTCTTCTTTGGGTTCTTGATATTTAAAAAATCCACCGTCTTTTTTATTTTCGATTAAAGCGCGGCCTTTAGAGCTTAACGTAAGGGGTTCGTTTGGCTGGTCATAAAATAAGTCGCGGGTTTCTTTTGCTGACTTTAACTCCATTAATAAGCTAATACTTCCAAATATAGCCTCAAGCCCCCTTCTTGTCCGCTTTTCTACAGGAATTCCTTCTTCGGGTATTTTTCTCAATATCTCAAACTCTGCTTCGCTAAGCTCGATCTTTTTTTCAGGAATTTCTGGCGTATCTGTTCTATCTATTATTTGTCTCTTCTTGGGCTGTTTTGATTTAACTTTTACTGTTTTTGTTTTAGTAATAATTTTTTCCAGCATACCGGAAGAGATAGGTTCTCTATTATTTATAATTTCCCAAAGCCTATCCGGCCCTTTACTTAATTTATTAAGGATGTTTCTTACTTTATCTTCCTTTATCTCTTGCTGATACTCAACTTTAAAAACTTTCATAATATCCGGCCGCTTCACGCCTAATTTGTGCAATAAGAATATTCTAAGCTCTGCTTCTGTGTATATGCTTTGCAATTCTGCGAAAAGCCGGTAAAATTCTTCTTGAGATTTTACGATGGTATTAGGCAGAAGTTCTATATCATATTCATCCAGCCATCTGGAAAGGCCATTTTCCCAAAGATAATCCGTGGTTATTTTGCCCTCTTCCAGCTGGGTGATAAATTCCGTAAATTTTGGGGTAGTATTGAATTTCTCATCCACCAAATCAAGTTGCCGCGGTACTTTGAGCGCCTCTGATTTACTTTCGCCTATTGCCCTTCCTCGCAATGTTCCGAGCATAATTTCAAACTGTCTTCCCGTGATAAAAACTTTATTTTCTATTTTTGCAAATTCAGCTATTAATTTATCTTTGGCTTCTCCGCCGTCTTTGCTCTCCTTAATCATAGATTCAGGAATTTCGCCAAAATTACTTATCCCTATAATAATATCGAATCTGTGCCCTTTGTTACGCGCCCTTTGTTCAAGAATATCTATCATTCCCTCATAATTTTTGAATCGGATTCTTATATCCTGCGGATCAAGCAACCGTTTATACAGCCAGATTTTATTGCACCCCCCATTCATAACAAATTCCAGCTCTTGCTTCGTTAATTCGACAGTCCGGCTATCGCTCAAAAATTCAATAATCGCGGAGAAATCGAACTTCACCGAAATGGATTTCCCGTTAGCAATAACAGTCAATCCTTTTTCACCTTTATGTTTATCAATAAAATAAAGCAGGGCTTCCCTCATATGCCCGCTTCGCAAGAGATTTTCTCCAAAGAAAACTATATTATGTATATTTTCTAAACAAGCGCTGATTACAGGATCATCACACTTTCCGTAAACAAGGCTTTTAAGATAGTAACTCTTTGCCCCTATACCGAAAATCTGCCGGTATAATTTATGAAGCGTTATCGTATGCTTAAATTCAAAAACTGCGTTCCCGCTTACAGCATCCCACTCCTGTTCCCAGTCATTGCCAAATTTTTTGGGCCCGTTAACAATATTTATGCCCGTTGCTTTTATGGGATGGCGGCTAAAACGCCCTAAAGTTGTGCCTCTTTTTACGGAAACTTCATAAATTCCCGAGATCTCACCGGCTATTTCTCTTAATTTGTTATCTATAATTGATGCGTTATTATAATCTAATAAAATACCGATGTCTGTTAACGAATCGCACACCTTTTCATTGATATCGTCGTTCCCATGATGCAAGAGAACAAAGGATTTAAAAAAGAAGCGCTCAAATGAATAATCCGTAAGATAGTTTTTATTTTTCATTACATACCCGGCCAATTTTAAGTAAATATTGGAAAAATGCGGTTGCAATTTAAGTGCAGCCAGATATGCCTCCCATTCTTTCATATTTAACGTCTTGGGCATATTATGCCACCATATTATCGGCATCGCGGCTTTATAAGCTACCCTGCCTTCAGATTTAATCTGGAATATTGTTCCGGCTTTAATCGATCTTTCAATATCTTCGCAGGAGATAACCTGTTTATCAGGGGTTCCGCTGACACCTTGTTTTTTAGGCATTACTCCCTGTATTTCGTGAATTTCTATTTCGGTAACCCCTTCTTCCGCGCCTTCATTTAAACTGACGGTTAATCCTATCTGCCGCTTCTCATCGCATGATTTTATATTGTATGCTTTTTTAGAATATACAAAGTAAAAAACAATATTACCTCCATTATTTCCAAAACCATATTTTTTATAGACGTAAATTTCATTATCCAATGACTTTATTATTTTCTTTAGGATCTCGATTATCTCTCTTTCAGTTATCTCCGAAGGCAATTTACACTTTAAATCTTCGCCTAATAGCCACCTGGCCTTATTATTATCCCGAAAAATCCTGGACCAAATAGACACCGCCCTGGCCGGCAAATTTTTATCTGTTACCTTCTCATCCTTATAAATCGATTCAAGAATAATCTTGAGTTCGGCGGCAGTATGAAGATAGGCTAATTCGACAAACTTATTAATTCCTACCTGCTTAAGTAAATCTCCTAATGCCTCGGAACCTTCTACATCCTCTCTCATGATTTTCAGTTTCTCTTCGCCTTTTTCCATTTCTTGCTGAATTTTCTCATAAACTACCAAATCTTCTGCAGCGCTTCCGCCGTCCCTTCTCTCTTCAGGAGAAAACGCTTTCTTTTTTACGGAAAAAATATATAAAGCCGCCGCAGGCAAATTTATCCCACCAGCCACGGTCAATAGGATAGCCCGCAGCAGCTTATTTTCAGATTTAGGAAGCAATAGCCTGGAGGATATAATCAAACTATCCTGCCCGCCGTCATTTAAGGAAATTGATTTCGAATCATTTCTTGTACTTATATTTTTTATATCCAATTCCCGGACATTAATTGTAACTCCATATTCCCCAATTTTCTCCAAATAGCCCGAAGGATCCTTTATGGCTAACAATTCTAATTCTGTAGCTTCAAAAGGTATCTTTGGTCCAAGCCAATTAAATTCCGAATTCAACTTTTTATATTCATCAAATATCTTTCGCATTCTTTCAGAACCTTGAAACCTGATCTCCGCTGCTTTGCCCAAAGCAACTATAGTAGAATTTATATCTTCTTTAAAACGTCCGTGTAACATGGCGAAATGGAATAAATCATTGGCTGTTGGAAAAATACCTTCGCGATGAACATGCCCCTGTTTAGTACCCTGTTCCTTCTCGAAATCTGTTAGGCGCGAATATCCCGCCAGCATATAAAGATCGGTTCTTGGGATATAACAATTCTTGGCGCCGTTACCTATTTGTAAAATTTCTTCTATTGAACCTGCTTTAGGAACGCCGCCCCGCCTAAAATACCAAATCTCTTGCAGGGGATTCTTAGTAAAGCTGATCCCGAATTTTCTGCCCGCCTCATCCAAGAATGCCAATAATTTATTATCGTCTTCGCACAACTCCAGAACCCTTAGCTCCTCAGATGCTTCCAATTGCGCGAATTCTTTTTGCAATTGGCCAAAAGATTCAAAATTGACCGTTTTGATATTTTTCAATTCAGACGCTTTTATTCTTTGGAACATTCTTTCATCTTCGAATAGCTCTTCATTTGACTTACGCGAGTTGATATAAAAAACCGGTATCATTTTTACTGTTAACCCTCTTTTTTCCAACTCTGCAAACATATAATTTACATTCACGATATTTCCAGTTTCTCTTAAAGCCATTGTTTCAAACTCTGCTTTAACTTCTTGCTCATAATCGTTATTTTTATTTTCCAGCTGGCTGATAACTTTTTTGCCCTTAGATAAGTAAATTGTTTTTCTCCTATCGGCATTAAATATTGTTTCTACCTCTTCAAGATTGATGCTCGCCCCGTCTGAATCTACTACTTCCAATCTAACTTGCGTATTTATAATCAGCTGTTCAATCTCGTTTGCTACTGTATCAAAATCTTCCGAAGAAACTCCCAGGACTATCACTGTAACAGGCGGCTCTAACAACAAATCCAACGTTTCTCTGATCTGAAAATATAAAGAAAATGGCAATTGCGCGTTATTATGTTTTCTGAATTCAAAACCATTCTTCTTTTTTCTGCTTTCTTTAAGCCTTTGCAGGTCTTCGTCTTTAAGGATTTTTATTAGCTTAAAACTACTTTTGCCCATATAAAAATTATTGTATTCATCCATTCCAAAATATTTCTCAAAAATATTCCAGGCTTCCTGATGAATAAAGTTTACCTTTATAGATTTACCTGTGTTATATTCATTCCAAGAAGAAATCTCCGCGCGGGTATCGCTATAATTAGACAACGCGCCGCCTGTAAAAGTATCTGGCAAAGCCACTCCTTTGAAATTTTTATTGGCTGCGATCACCTCAAATTCTTCTATTATTTTTCTCAAAAATCTATTAGGTATCTTCTGTATCGTTTCTATTGCCAATTCCTTATCCTCAGTTTTATCTGTTTCTGCTTCAAATAAACCAACGTAACCTGCCGCTTTATTATTTTCATAATAATAGTAATAAATCGTATCCGGATGCATCGCCCTGGCAAAAGGAGAACCAGAAATCGAGTTTGTGCAATCCAGCCCCACAAACCCTCTAAACAAAGCTAAAAACTTCACAGGAACAAAAGAATATGTCTTTTTTATGCCGGAATTTGCTTGTTTTATTTTCAATCTCTCCTCACCTATTATTTTGGCCTTTTGATTAATGAAATTAACTACTTCCGCAGGCATAACTTTGCCTGTAGCTGTAGGTAAATGAGATACTCTATCCTGATAAATCTGTTCTAGAACAATAATTTTTTCTTCTGTCCTGTAGCCCTCTAATATTTCTCTCAATTGTCGCTCATTTAAGCCATTTACCAATACTATGTTGGACAATAACTCCAAATAAACCTCTCGGGATTCAGCGCCGGCATTAACATACCTGATATTAACAACAACAAACATTCCCTCAAAAAGCAACTCTTTATCCATCTTTCGTATTTCTTCTCTTACATTTAAATTCTCTATTTCAAGATGCCGCGCTAAATAGTTCTTTATATGTTTCGCGGAAATCCCTTCTAAGCCATTGCCAAATTCGCTTTTCTTTATTCGCGTATAAGCATAAACATTCTTTAAAAGTTTATCTATATCTTCAATTCCAATTTTGTCTAAATAAGATAAATCCGACAAATCAGCGTAAATTTTAAGAAGTTCTTTGGCAAAAGCATTGATTTTCGGGCTATTCTCATTTTCCGCCACTTCTACAACCTCTTCTCCGACTATCTTAAAAGATGGATATGCTTTTAGATCAAAAAGGTTCTTAAAATAACCCGGGTTCTCTTTTTCAAAATCTTTTATTTTATTTATTACCCCTATATAGGTTTCATAAGAAATATTTATGCCGCCTTTAAGTACGGCAAAATAAGCTAACCTTAAATCCCTTTCACTGTTTAAATCAAACGGGCTTTCTAATATCGAATTTATTTTCTTTTCTAATCTTGCGATATAGTTCCTTTTATCCGGAGAATTGATATATTCCCGTGTTATTTCAGGAAGAGGAGGCAGGTTGTATTTAAAATATACATCTTTAAAATATAAATATACCCAATCAGCGATTTCTTCTAGAATAGCCTTATTATCTTTAGTAATAATTTCTTTTTGAACAAGAGATTCTATATAGAACTTAAGGGAAGATTTTAAAATTTCTTCCTGAGACATACCTTTTGCTCCAGAAATCATCTTTTTTAAAATAATTCGTTCAATATTGAGACGCCCTTCAAAACGTGACGGTTGCGTTTTGTTCAAAGGAACATCGTTAGAAACAGTAAAAACCTCTTCTATTTTCTTTACCCAAGCTTCCCATTCCTTCCAAGATAATCCAAAAGAAGTTAAATCATTGATTATCTGATCTTTTATAGCGGAACTTATCTTTTCTGATGTATTCGCCCAGCCGCAATAAAAGCCGCAAGAATTACTGTGAAACCTATCAATATGTAACCCCGGCCAGCCATTTGTATCCATGGCAAAATTAAATTTAAACCTTTCTACTTCTATTTCAGCAGGTAGACTCAAAATCAACTCCATTATTTCATACCTAGCTTCATATATGTCTATATCACGCGCGCCTACATTCCGAAGCTTAACATTTTCTTGCACCCACTCCTCTGCCTTTAATAACCTTGACTTACGCAGGCTTAACTGCCTTTTAACCTCACTTAATAAAGGTATTTGAGGATTTTCTTCTTTCTCTTCCATAAGCTCGGCGGCATAATTAATCAGTAAATTTACATCAAGCTTATTTTCACAACCACCATCTAGCTCCTTGCCAGACATAGAGTCAAGTGTGCAAGAACCGTCCCCTAAGATACCTCTAAACAATCCTAACCCCATAAACAAATCCTTGACCTCTTTAACTCTATTAAAGTAATCCTCTATATCTTTATATCCTTTTGGCATCGACATTTTTATCAGGCTTTCTTGAATGAATTCGTAAGCGTTATAAATAGGCCCCGGGTTTTCCGTTGCCTCTTTGCCCAATCGCGATGCCTCTTCGAATAATAATTGTCTTAATGCGGCTTTGTTTTCACACGCTATCCTCAAAATAGGGCCAATATTGTTTTCTATATTCCGCACCGCTTGTTCGGCATCCTGCTTTGTTTTAGCCCTGGCAATATATCTAAGTATCTCAGGAAACATCTTATTGCCGGCATGGCCCCTGGAAAAGGTATACAAGAACCAATTATGCATATTATTTGTTTTAATCAATTCCTTTCTCATATCTTTTGATAACACGATAAAACTTGCATTTTCTAAACCATTCTTCTGTATAAAATCTACAATATCCAATAACCAACCCGCATCTTTAGGCGCCTCAACCTTTGACAATTCAGAAGCAGTGCGCAAGATATAAATCTGCCGCTTTCCGCCGTTAATCTTTAATGTTAATCCGATAACAGCAATGCCTGCCCTGTTAATGCCGCTTACATCTTCAATCCCCGCCTTAAGTATAGGCTCAACTTTTAAAACCATTTTGGCTACGAGCTGCTGCGCTATCGCCTGCATAATATCCTCTTGAGTAACGCTAATGCCTTCGTCATCATTCAGCTTATTTAATTTCTCCTGCAGGTTATCCGGGAAGGTTACTTTCATTACCGCTTCCTTAACTAAACCGCCTAAAATACGCTCCATAGGGTTGTTCTCCGGAGATTGTTCATTCCCGCCGTCTTGATGAACATTTATGTTTATTTTACCGCTAAACCCATAATTATTAATTTTAAAATCTTTCACCTCTATATTTTTATTAGAAAGCGGAATTAAACCTGCCTGAAAACTATCCCCTGCCTGATAATTTTCCCCATCAACACCCAAAAGCAACCCACTTGTTATGCGAATGTTATATTCTTTCAAATACTTAATTCTCCACCAAAATTTATTAAAGTCACGTTCAGCTTTACCTAGTTTTTTTGTTAAAAAATCCGCATTTTCGCTATAGCATTGAAGCTCTTCAGGCGGTATATAGGATATTTCACCTTTCAATGCCCATTGGCTCATATAACTATACGGCAAATCTCCTCCGAAAGCAGTAACAACAAATACATCCGCTTCTTTATCCTTATTCACTGCATAAATTTCTTCATTATCCGCGTCACAACAAATAGCAATAAAAACTGAGAATTTGCGCCTATCACGACTGTAAAGAATGATCGGCCTTGCCGTAGGAAGAACTAACTCAGGAAAATCCCTCCCACAGAGATCGCGATGTTTTCTTGCCACATGCGTAATATTCCCTAAATTATCAATAACAAGGGCGGAATTAAAATAAACTTTTTTATCCTCCAATTTCTCTAGAATTGTTCCTAAAATAATATTAGTTTTATACAAGTAAGCTATCTTTTTTATCTCTTGAATTGCTTCGATAAGGCTTATAGCGCCAGCGATAATCGTATGATGCCCCTCTTCTGCTTGCTTAAGCGTAAGGAAATTAGCATAAATTGATCCTGAGCTGTGATCAATAAAGGAAAATTCACTAGTAACTAATAAATCCGCATGGGGATTTTTCTTCAAAAACTCCTCAATCTGCTCGACTTTATCTTTAAATGGTCCGGTTAGTTTTGGCGTGCCAACAACAACCTGAAATATTTCCCCACCGTCAAGGCGCGCTGAGCGATCAGTTGATCCAATTTCTAATAACCACCTGAATTCACCTTCTTCTATGCTGTTATATTTATCCCGACCAAACATCTCAGTAAAATACCCCCAGCTTTCTTGATGTAATGGCACTACTGATATGGATCTTGCTTTCTTATAGGAATCCATTTCAGAAATTGTCTTTTTATTGTCAAAATTAAAAGAAAGAGCCATATCTCCAGGCAGCGCAATACCGATACAACCTGACTCCTTAGCTAAATCATTCAATAATCTAAAAAGATTGCCTGAAAGCTTTTTCCCGTCTAAAAAAGGAGAGTTGATTGTATCTATGGCTAATATCTTCTCTGCATCCGGAGTTTTGCCAAACATAAGGCCGATATACCCTTTTAACTCCTTGCCTTTGTATACGAAAAAATACTTCGTATCTTCATGTATTGCCCTAGTGTAGGCATCCCCTTTATCACCCACATCAAATGAACAGTCGATAATCCCGGCCCTGCCACGGAATATGCTTAAAAACCCTTGCTCCACCAGCCGGTATGACTCACTGCCGGTTTGCCTAACAACCTTGACTTTGGATATCTGGGCATAAACTTCGGAAGAAAAATCCTCAAAACATTTCCGTAAGCCTTTAATATTTGCTACCCGTAATCCTAAGGAATTAGGCAGATGGTTCTTATAGTCTTCATAGAAATTCTTAAAGGCAGAAAGCTTGGTTTCAGAATCAGAAGAACGCATCTGACTTAAGAGACCATCATCAAGCATGATATCGCTTATGATCAAATCTCGCATAAGAAGAAGGCATTTTGGGCCTATACTACGGTCACCTAACCTGTCTTTTGCCAAAGAAAACACTATTTTGTAGAAACTTTTCCTGTTAGCTAGAAGCTCTCGCCTCATCGCTTCTTCCTGAGGGAACTCGCACCTAAAATGTTCTCTTTCTTTTACTATGCCTGCCTCCTGCGCCTGATGGCGCTTAAGAAGATAATAGAGGTTACGCAGGTTAAAAACCTTGCTTTGCTGAAAGTCCTCATCCATCCAGCTAAAGCTGTCTATCCCCAGGCGCACATAATCAAGTTCAGCGAGATTCTGACTGAATACTTTTAGGTCCACGCTAGAAGTATCCATCTGGCGGACTCCTTCCGCGCTAAGCTCAATTACTATCGGTTTGGCTGCTTTGGTAAAAAGCTTCTTAAAATACCCTGGGTGTTTGCCATCAAATTCGGCGATTTTGCTCATCCTTTGCTTAAATTCCTCATAGGTTATATTAATACCGGCAGTCCTTATGCCCAGATAAGCAAGCCACAAATCTTTTTCCTTCTTATAATCAAAGCCGCGGTTAATTGCGTTTTCTGCTTTACGCTTAAGGCTGGAAATAAATCCCTGCGCATCGGAAGCAACAAGGTATTGCTTAATTAATTTACCTTGATAAGGTAAATTGCTTTTTGTCCATAACGTATATTTATTATAATCCTCATTTAAAATCTCTCCTTTTTCTATTCGCGCCGCATACGCTAGGCTTAAGGCATCAGCTACTGCACGGCGGGCATACTCGCTCGGGTCATCGAGTTTACTTTCTAAGACGGATAAGGATACTTCTTTGCCTTCTTTTATCAAGGCCGTATACGCCAGACCTAAGGTATTAGCTGTTGTCCGGCTGCGGATAGACCAGTCAGGGTTGGTAAGCTTACTTTCTAAGTAGGATAAGGAAACTTCTTTCTCTTCTTTCATCAACGCCAGATACACCAAGTCTACGGCATTAGATGTTGCAAGACGGACATACTCGTTAGGGTCGGTCCACTTATTTTCCAGAACGGACAAAGACATTTTTCCTTTTTCTACCAGTGCCGCATACACCGGGCCAAGAGCACTAGCTGCCGCAATGCTAAGATCCTCGCCGCCTTCATTAAGTTTACTTTCTAAGAGAGTTAAAGAAACTTCTTTTCCTTCTTTTATCAGTGCCGCATACACCGGGCCCAAGACACCAGCTGCTGCACGGCGGACAGTCCAGTTAGAATCACTAAGTTTACTTTCTAAACTAAAAAGGTTTAGTATTAATTGCTGTGAGGTTCTTTTAGCAGGAGACTGCTTAGTAGTTTGTGTAATAATTAGGGATGGTTCTATTTTTCTGCCGCCGTCAAGGCTTTTTACGGCATTACTGCTCTGCGCTCTTAACCTCTTATTAATCTC
This sequence comes from Candidatus Omnitrophota bacterium, assembly GCA_030693145.1. GTDB lineage: Bacteria > Omnitrophota > Gorgyraeia > Gygaellales > Profunditerraquicolaceae > UBA6249. The sequence goes on along the minus strand of JAUYBI010000041.1, from coordinate 62,636 downwards.
CTCTAATTCAGCGGTTGTTAAACAAATTTCTACTAAAACGTTACCAACACCAATAATCGGTCCCCAGATATCTGACTCCGGAGGAACAATATGTATTTTAAATATCTTTAACGAATTATCTTGGAACGAAAATTCTGTTTGGCCTAACTGCAAAATTTTGTTATTCTCGCCGGATCCGCCTATCTGCACCATCATCTCTTGGGCATCTTTTCCAAGAGAAACTTCAGGATGTAAATAAACCATCACTTTAGGGTCGCGTAAGGCTAAAATAACAGCTTCAATAAGAGCCTCAGTAAAAGCTTCGAGAATTGCTTTTTCAGTATAAGCTTTATACGTTATTAGATAAACAATAGAGAATACTGGTGAAGTAAAAAGAATCATAATTGATAGACCTAATTCACCCTTATAAAAAAGCCAAATTGAAACTAAGGTCAACAAAACAGGCGCTGCAGCTAACGCGGATAAAATCCGGGGCAGTTTTGCTTTTTTCTTCGCCGCGCCGCCGTCAAAGCGCGTTGAGCGGCCAAGGGTGACATCCCGGGAAACATTACCGCCGCCTCTTTTGACGCCTTGACTTTGTGATATTCCTATGCTAGACTTATTTCCATTGTTAAGGAGGTATGCAAAATGTTTGATCGTATAACCGTAGATATGAAAATTTGCCACGGAAAACCCGCTATCCGCAAAACCCGCATTATGGTCTGGCAAATACTTGACCTGCTCGAAGACGGGCTCACTTTCGACCAAATTATCACCGATTATTTCCCGCAAATTAGTAAAGAAGACATCAAGGCTTGCATAGAATACGCCAATCAACTCGTAAAGAACGAGGACGTCCACCTTGTCAGATAAGCGCAGCAGAATAAAATTCTTAGCTGATGAATGTTTAGGCTTACCCACAATAAATTTATTGCGCAAATTAGGATATTCCGTAATTACTGCTAAAGAAGCAACCCTCGGTGGCAAGTCAGACTTTGAGATTCTTAAATGGTCGATAAAGAAAAAGAGGATTCTGGTTACTGAAGATACGGACTTTAGTAATATCAAATTATATCCGCCCAAATTGCACCATGGCATCGTGCTTCTACGGTTTCGCCATAGATTAGAAGAAGAAATCCACGATACTTTAATCAAACTGCTTGAAGAACTCAAACCTGCCGCATTTAAAAAGGCTCTCATTATCGTAGATGCTGATAAATATCGTCTTCGCAAAGAATAAAAAGTAAGCCCAACCGTGCCGCCGTCATTGGCGGTATTTCCAAAAGGCGGCGCTTTATTCCTTGCCGCTTCAAAAACCCCTTGAGTTATATTCCGGTAGAAAATTTCTATGGACTCTATATCTTTAGCCGCGGATATACCCTCAAGCTCATCGCTTGCCTTATTTAAGCTCCCTTGGGATATATCGTATTTTTCAAATCTTTCCTTAGCAATTTCCAGCTCAACAAGTATTCTGGAGCGCTGGTTTTTAACTTTGGCGCCGCCGTCAAGGCGCGCTGAACGGCCAAAACTAGCCTGCCTGCCAAGAGGAATTGAAGTTTTACCTTGACTTGGGGATAAATGTATTGTATTTTTATAAGTAGGAGGTATAAATATGTTGAGGCACCTTAAGGTAATTATTGAAAGTGAGGTCGAGGGTGGATATTCTGTCCATGTTCCGGCGCTTCCCGGGTGCGCTTCCCAAGGAGAAACCACAGAAGAGGCATTGGCTAATATTAAAGAGGCAGTTAATTTGTATCTATGGTCATTGAAAGATGATAAATTGCCAATTCCGGAATCTGACGTAGAGGTCGAATTAAGAGATATAGAGGTTTCTGTATGACCAAATTGCCACATGTCTCTGGCAAAGAGGTTATCCGTGCCCTTGAAAAGCACGGATTTTTTATTAAACGCCAAAGCGGCTCCCATGTTATTATGCGGCATCAAACCGACCTGAATAGACGCTGTATAGTTCCAGTTCACGGCTCCAAAACCATTAAACCTGGAACACTCTATTCTATTCTCAAAGGTGCTGGACTCTCCGTAGAAGAATTTATTAAACTTCTCAAGTAAAATTCCCTTATTCAAATCTCCGCCGTCAAGGCGCGCTGAGCGGTCAAGGGTGTCCCCTTGGGAAACGTCCCTCGTTATATACTTCTTAAGCCACGCGGTTTCGTCAACTTCCGGTTCCAAAGCTATTCTCCGAGAGGCTGGGAATTTCCCTGCTAAATACTTCGCTACGCCGCCATATCCTGCGCCAATATCAATAATAATGGCTGACTCACCGCCGTCTCTTTCCGTATCCACTGTCACAATTAAATTAGAAATATTTTCCTTCTCTTGCTTTTCACCAGTTAATTCTCCCCCATCCTTATCAAAATTAAATCTTTCATAATCTAAATAATCTTCAAGAGATGGGCCACGCCTGCCATCATTATGAGAATGCATATGCAAGCCTAGCGTAGGCACAACCGTCGTAATAGCGCCTCTAACACCTTTAGTAATTATAACCAGGCCATCTTTATCATTAAATTTCTTTCGCAACGAATCCATATCTTCCATAGACAGGCTTTCGCAAGCTAATTCTTTTTCATACAATCCATATTCGCAAAATTTTAACTTTTTTACTTGGAAGTAAGGTGCAGGCGTATCTACAGAGGGTATTTCGGGCGTAAATATATAATAAAATCGCTGTGTTGTGTTCCAATTAGATGGCGAAGGATAAAAATCTATAATAATTTCAAAAACATCTTCGCTAGGGATATAATAACCGGGGCCATAGAATTGAGACATTTGTCCGGCTTTAATTAGATATTTAATATCTTCTATACTGTTAAATAAACTGGCAGGAACAACTACACTGCTCAGCCTACGTGTTTCCCATCTCAGAATATGGAATAATTCATCTAAAGGAATTGTGTTATTTATTCTGTTTCTATAAAACTCAAATACTTCGCTATAACATTCTCTTCTTTTCTCTTCATTGTTCTGCCCCAATATCCCAGTGGTCAGGCAACAATTAGCAAAATACCTTAAGTCATTATTTTCAGCATCACTAATTTTCTTTAAGATAAAATCAATAGCAGCGGAACCAAATTCTTCAATAATTTTATAGAAAGTTTCTTGCCAGAAATACAAAGCGCCCCTTCCTCTGGATATTTCAGCTAACACTTCAAGAATCTTCTTTTCTGCTTTATCCTTTATAGTTTGCTCCGAATGAGGCACAATTGCACATTCTGAAACAATTCCCTGCTTCAACCTGTCTAAAACAGACATTATTTCATTTTTAGCCTCTTGATGAAACACACCCTTTCTTTGCCCAATTTCTATCAGAGTATCATCAAAAACAGCAATCTCCCTATTTTCTAATATATATTCTAATAATTCTACTCCTGAAACATCGTTTCTTACGTTGAATATATAAGAAATAGTTTCACTGAAATCTGAAGATGAAACATAACTAGATATTTTTCTCATTATTTCTGGGACTGCGAAATCAAACTTACAAACTCTTATCTCGTAAATGTAACCGTCTTTTTCTACTTCCAACGATTCTAATAATTTTTTAGCAATCTCAAAAGACACATCTATTTCTGGCTGATTTTCTTTTTTGCCATCAGTGTTGCCGTCTCTGACTATCATAGAAATAATTTGAAACGGTTTTATTTCTTCCGATTTAACTGACGCGCCGCCGTCAAGGCCTTGCGCGCTGGCGGCAAATCCATCTTGACTTATCATCGCAGGCATGATACGGTTTTTATTGTGAAATTCATCTATACCAAACATGCTAATCTTCGGATAAATCAAAGGTAACTTTCTAAGAAACAAATCGAAAACACTATCGCTCATCCTGACAAAATACATTCTAGTTTTGGAGGAGATCATATCGCTAAGAAAGATTTCGGAACTAAAAAGCTTGAGGTTGTTTATAAAAACCTTGATGGAGAAATAGTTATTATTACTACTTACTGGCTTAAAGAGAGGGGATAGATTATGGAAATAAGATTTGATCAAGAGGCGGATGCTTTGTATATTCAATTCCAGAGCGGCAAGGCTAAAGAAACCCGTAAACTGCGCGATGGAATACTCATAGATATTGACAAAAACGGAAAACTCTTCGGAATTGAAATTCTCGATGTAAGCCAAAAGATGCCGATTGAAAAATTGGGGCATTTGAATATTAACCTTCCGGTCCATGCCTAAATCTATCAATTTCTTTCCCGTGTCCGCAGCGCCAAATCGGGAATTTAGGAACGTTATCTCAAAAGCAGAATAATGAATCTTTTGACCTTCTATATTTTGGCGGGTATACTGGCTCTTATTATTTTCCTCTGGGTCATAAAAGGGAGGAAATAAATTTAAATTTATATGGATAACGTTATCCCTTACCTGATTGCTTTCATAATTATTATCATTGACCTTTTTGTGGTATATTACTATTCTTGCCATTACCGGCATTCCAAATAGTTCCCTGCCGCCGTCAAATTTCTCCGCATTATTTTGAATTTTCCCGCCAGCAATATTTGCCCCTTCTTCTCTTAGCCTAGGATTGTTAATTACCTCTCTGGATCTTTTAACCGCTATCGTAATATAAGAATCAAAAAATATTTCGCCAGAGAAAGGAATGTTTTCCCGGCCTACTTTTTTATCTAAATAAAAACTAAGATATTCGGGATTATAGTAAAAAGATATTATTTTTTCGGCAGCATTAATTATAAAATCCCTGTTGGCTGTAATGATAAAAAGGCCATTATCTTTAAGGTTAGCTAAACATTGCTCAATTATTTCCTCTAAAATAGTTGTATTTATAATAGTTTTATTGATTAACCGAGGATCGGGATTTCTCAATATTATCACTTCGTATTCCTTGGGCAAATCCTGATGTTTATATTTCAGCATAGACAAATATCTCGCGTCTTCCTGCACAAATTTTATATTCCCGGCAAATTCATTTTCTTTTTCCACGCCTACGATTAACTTAAGGTACTTATGCGGAGTTCTAGGCTCAATATCTAAACATACTACCTTTACATCACTGCTAAATTCTCCAAACTCCTTTCCTCCAAAATAACTTATAAATGAAGCCGCTCCAAACGCGTTACCGCAGCCCACATCAAGGATATGGATAACTCCTTGCGGCCTCAACCAACCAGCCCGAGGAATAAACCTTGCAAGAGTATCCCATATCATTTTTGCGGAATCCAACGTTGGCGAAGGATACTTTGCGCCTTGAGCCTTTTCCTGCCTGCCGCCGTCTTTTGAGGTATGGCTTGTGACGATTTCTTCAGAAGCTTCTTTTGCTCTACTGGAAGCAATAAATTTCAAAAACAGCTTGAGAGAAAACCATCTCGGAACAGAATTGCAATATTGTTTATATTGATCGCCATATTCGTACTTAAGTTTTTTTTCTTCAGCCCAAATTATAGAAGGATCTAACAAAATAAACACTACAGATATCATCGTAAAGACAAATCCCGCTAAAGGATCAAAAGCCCACACAATTATGCTTAAACCAATGAATTCTAAATTTCCGCCTAAATATATTGGATTTCTCGAAAAACTGTACGGCCCGATGATTATAAGATTATTGTACCTACGGTAAGAATTAGCTGAGGAGGAAAGTTTAAAGCCGATAAACCCTATTAAAATTCCAACGGCGGCCAATAACAAGTTATTAATATCAAGTAAAGAATTGAGATCTACGCTAGGCGGCGCTAAAATCACCGCGCTTTTTCCTAATGATTCGGCCTTTAATGACTTAACAAAATCCGCTACCAATCTGAATAAACGGATAATTAAATTCGCCATACTACCTTTGATGCTTTCTTTTCCGTAAACCTCCCGCCCGCCATCAAATACTTTCGTACCGCCGTTTTTATTAGAACAAACTAAGCCAAAGCTATTTTCGTTAAAAGGCGTATTTTTAGGATCAACGCAATAAACCTCAATGCTTGCCCTCTCCTCTTTTGGCATCGCGCCTAATTCATCTAACAAACCGGTAATATTGCCCCTAAGCCATTCAACAACCGACACTTTTTCTAAATTCGGATTTTTTGACAATAATAACTTAACTTCCGCCAGGGTATTTCCCGGGCCTATTACTAAAACATTTTTTATTTGATCCCCTCCAAAACCATTGTTGTCTTCTAAGATTTTGCTAAAATTAACCACTGCCGCGCTTGCATCAAATCCTTGCGCCCTGCCCAGAGCGATCTCTCCCTGCGAACACAGGCTATTAAAAGTTACCAACCGATACATTCCTTTCTTATAGGTAACACCGAAAGAAGCTCCTTCCGGTATAAGGCCAACTCTCTTTTTTAAAACTTCAATTGCCTGAAAATCCGCACAGGTAATTCTTAATTCCGTAAGCCTCTGGATACTAAGTAAATCAAGCGCTCCGCCATCTTTTGCTTTTCCAACTTGTGCCTTTTCCTTCCTGCCGCCGTCCGTTAATCTTCTCGAGATGACGCCAAAATCGCCTTGACTTAGTAAATTATCTACTGTATATTTGTTTAGGGAGGTGATAATAATGAAACTCAAAATCGTACTTGAAAAAGGCCAAGACGGATATATTGCCGCAAGCGTTCCTTCATTGCCCGGATGCCACAGCCAAGGCAAGACCGAGAAAGAAACTATTAAGAACATTAAAGAAGCAATACTATTATATTTAGAACCCAATCCAAAGGATATCCGTCCAAATTCAACCCATAAGGTCCTAAGCCTGGCGATATGAAGCCGCCCTTGCTTTCCGGCAAAGATGCGGGCATATCCGCGGAACAATTCCTTAAACTTCTTAAATAATAATAGGTGCTTTGGAAAAGATTTTAATAAGTTTCCATAAAAAAAACCTATATTTCTTCCGGCAAAGCTCCCTAATTTTTGACTTCTTCCGCCATCTTCACCTATATATCTAACACCTTCTTTTCCCTCATTAAATACCGAAAATTCGCCTTCATTATTATTCAATAATCCTTGAGTAGTTTTCTCCGTAAATTCTGACCTTAAATCTACCTTGCTAATGCCTTTTTCATTAATAACATTCTGCTGAGCTTGCGTAATTATTTTGTTCAACGACTCGCTTTCCATCAATAAATCAATATATGGGCTCAATAACTCCATTAACTTATAATTTTCTTCAGGTATATCTAGCTCTTGGCCGCCATGCCTAGTCTGTTCAAGTGGGCTTTCGCGGGCAATAATTACTTTATTTACAAAATCCGCATATTCGCCTAAGTTTATTTCGGGAACATTTTTTCCAAGAATATATTTACTATACCTTTCAAATCCTTCCTTAAGAATGCCTGCGGTATCCTGATTATTTAACTGATTAACAAATCCCGCGTCTATCACAATAAATGCCCACTCTGCAAATTGCTGCCCAACAGGAACGTCTATGCCTAAACTTAAACATTTTTTCATCATCCGGCCTTCTCTTTCCAGCATTATAATTTGTTCTTCGCGAGGCCTATTCTGCCAGGCAAATTTTATTACTAATTTTGCGCCGCCTACCCACGGGACTCTGGCGGTACGCATTGACCATTTTTCCGGCTCGGCCCGCGAAAAGTCATATAAAGGTAGGCGGAGATTATTATCTACTCCCAGGATCTCCCCCCCGTCAAGTTCCTTAGTTTGAGCAACCGCTCCGTCTTTTTTCTCAAGCCTTATTTTTATCCTACCTTCATCAAACTTGACATTATTAAAAAAGTTAGCTATACTTCGATTATGCAGCCTCAGAATATTTCCTATGTTGCCAAACTGATTCCAGATACGAGAAGGCGATATTCGCATAGCCGCTTGAAGAATGATATCATAAGTTTTGTCATACAACTTGAGGTTATGGTAAGAGGTAATTTGAAGGAGGCGCGAAATGACTGAAAAAGAATTATTTGAAAAGAATCTCGAAATAAACCATGAGTTTTCTAAATATATTATTAACCACCCGGATTTGGAAGAAAGAATTCCAACGGATGCTTTGATTGTGTTTATTGTCGAGAATGACGCTGAACTAAGCCAAAAAAATATTGAAATGAGCCGCGCTAATCGCGAACCAAACCAACCTTTAATCTTTGTAAAGATTAAAGGTATCCGGCCATCTGAAGAAAGCCGTCTTATTGAACCCCATCTTGAATTTGCCGCATAATAACAAAGAATAACCTCTAGCGGGTCTCTTTTGGTAACAGCGGTTAAACGTTGAGCAAGGCTGCTTCGCCTCTCCCCGCCGTCTTGTAAGGATTTGCGTGCTTTTCGCGCGCTGATTAATTCTAGATTCGCCCTCCACTGCTTATCCAAAACAAACCCGTTTACCTTATTATTATAAAGATACAACAATGCCCTTAAAACTTCAGGCTGGGACTTAAAATTATTTGATGATTTAGCGAGTATCTCTCTTTCAGTAGTAAGATCACCTTGAATCCAGTGCTCCAACTCATGCGGGAATATTTCTTTACGAAGAGCAAGTTTTAAGGCAGAGCTTGCTTTCCAGGCAAGGTTAGCGGTATTAAGTAAATTACGGTTGATTTTTAATTCGCTGTTAACGCTGGCGGGGCGGGGGAAATAATAAGAAATAACCAGAGGTATCACCATTTCCGGCGGAGCGTTAGCCAGGCCTTTGTAAGCTTCTTTTAAGCTCTCAATCAATAAATTATGCTCTGCCAGCCGTAATCCGCCTCTTGTATACATAATCTTCACATCTGCCTTTTTTCCTATCCTGCTAAACACCGCTTTTGCCCAAACATCAGGAATATTTAAATAATCCGGGACAACATCGTTTACGTCAGGATGCTTTTCTGTTTTCTTCTGCCAAATCTGCGGTTTTGCGGTAATAACTACGATCTTTGCCCCTAATTCCTTTGCCAGTGCCAAGTTGTCATTCACAAACGGCGTTGAACCTGAGCCGCTGATTCCTATAACTAACCCATCCTTTTTAACCGGCGGGAAATAATCGTCCGCGCTTATCCTATGGATAACTACCGGCTTGCCAAAGGCGTCTCTTGCGTATTCATTAAGTAAAATTGCAAAAATACTCGCTGCCTGGCCGCTTCTGCCTGCCGCGATGTAATGAATTTCTCCTCCTGCCTGAATTGTTTCTAAGATCATGCCGAATAACTTGTAGGCATCTTCAAAATTTATGCCTTTAAAGACAGTCCCATCTACGTGTTTTACAAGTATGTCAATCGCCTCGAAAGGAGTAACTTTGACTTCTAACTTTTGATTACTTCCGCCATCTTCGCCAACATACCTAGGACCTTCAGTCCCTTTATCAAATATCGAAAATTCTTTTTCATGATTAATACCTCCATCAGAAAGACACGGTTCATCTTCTTTTTTCTCATAATTTTTAAGCGTTGACATCTTACCAAAAAACGAAATAATATTTTTTCTAATCATCTCACAATAAAGATCTATCCCTTTTTCAATCTTAGGATATCTCTCATAAACATCCCATTCATAATAATCAAACCCCACAGGAGTTTTCACAACTGCGCTCGCTAAATATCTCCTTGATTCACAAGGAATAATTCTACTAATAATTATCTTATTATCATTAAAAAATTTCACCATCGCTGTTAATTCTTTTGATACTTCATTTTCATCCATATCGTACATAACCTCTGTACTGAATGTATGATCCGCATACACCTGTCCATATTCAACCTCTACCTTTTTAAAAGAAAAAAAATCAAAATCTATGGTGAGCCAAATCCCCCATTCATTTTCCTTCGCTTCTTTTGCCGCTAACAAAATTTCTTTTTCTATTTCCGGAGTACGCCAATTATTTTCATTCCTATTCCCTTTATCTTGATTATAATAAGAAGGCATATGAACTACCCTGGCAATATCTTCCTGTTCTAAATACCAAGCCCAACTGCTTTCATTCGGAGAATTAGTTTTGCTTTTATCATCATGCGTATCCGCATTGATAATCAATATCTTTTTATTGGTTTCCCCATAATGTTTCTTAGCAATGTTGTAAACTTCCCCGTGGTCTAAAAGTGATTTCCATATCAAACCTTTAATGCGCTTATTAATACCTCCATCCATATTGTCGACAGCAAAAAACGAATCAAGACGAATATCATATTCTTGCCCAGTTTCTATCAATAATTTTCTTAGGATATCAAATCCTGCCTCTGCTGTTTGTGCTGCCTCAACACATTCCTTTAAGGTGGATAACGGCGCAATGCCAGGGATAATTACAATGTCTGCTCCTGCTTTAATCGCTATTTCCATCTCAAGCTTACCTGTGTCCATTGGCTTCATATCAACTACGATCAATCTACCGGGATTATTCTGCTTTGCCTCTTTTACCACAGACATGCCTAATGCTTTAATCAAAGGTGTACCTGCCTCAATAAAATCTACACCGCCTAAATAAGCCTCTCGGGCAACCTTTAACGCCGGTTCTGCTTCCACAAAGTCAAGCGCGACTTGGAGAGAGTGTTGGTTATTGCCGCCGTCGAGGGATGCATCTTTGCCTAAGGAGATACCATTATCAAAAGGAATACTTAATGCTGATAATTCATCTTTAGAATAAACGATTTTCCCTTTTATAATCGTGAAAATAACATGATAATCTTTATCCAGGATAACCAAATCTGCCTGTTTACCTATCTCAATTGTCCCTAAATCCTTCTCGTTTATTGCCTCTGCCGGGATCGTGCTAGTTGTTTTGAACGCATCTTCTACAGAGATCTTTAGATGCTCAATTGCATTTCTAAAAATCCGATCCATCGTAACGCAGCTGCCACCCAATACCAGTTTTCCTTCCTTCTGGGCATAAAAAGCCTCCCCCGGGCCGCGTTCATCATTAACCATTGCTTTATAATTTAGACCGTCTACGCTTACGCTCTTTCTTCCTGCATTAAGCGCATCTGTTATAAAAGCGACCTTTTTATTTCTTCCAAGAATATTCTGTATTGCTACAACAGGCATATGCGCTATATCGAGAATAACCGTAAATATAATGTCGGCTGAAAATAATTTATCTATCAGCTTTTGGTCTTTTTTGTCCATGCCGTTATAAACATGGGTGGCCATCTTAATGCCAAATTTACTAAAATCTATCCTATCTGTCTCATCTGGTGTCGGCTTAGTATGCCCTATAGAAGGAATAATTCCGGCTTCAGATATCTTTAAAATTAATCCTTCGAGCCCTTGGCGCATGAATACCTCAGGTGCAAGCGTTATAATCCGTAAAATATCTGATTCATCAATAAACTCTTGTATCTGAGCTACTTCAGGCGCAAGCAAATACTCGGCTGGTAAGGCTCCGCGCATTTCAGGGTTGAGCCATGGCCCTTCAATATGCGCAGGCCCAACACCTAAAGTTGTTTCTCTGGCTTGACGAACTGCCTCTAAGAATTTCTTCAATTCTGATATAGGCGCTGCCTCAGCAGTCGGGAGAAATAAAGTTACGCCGAATTGATGCAGAAATTCAGCCATTGCTTTTATATCCCTTGCTTTCCCGCTTATGGGCCTTACGTCACCTGCGCCGCGTATTTGCAAATCTATAAAGCCGGGGCCGACAATGTTATCTTTGGCATCTATGATTTTGACTCCTTTATCAACATCTATATTGCGATCAATCTGCGCGATTCTCCCTTCCTTGATTAGGATTGATCCATCGATAGTTCCGTAAGGAAGAACAATCTTACTATTTTTTATAAGTAAATCATCTACTCCTTTATTAGTAAGAATGCTTGTTGTTTCCACAACCCTATTCCCCTCTTTCCCCTGAGATATGTCAAACGCCCCGCCGTTATCAAGGTAACCGCCATCAGTTTGTTTAGAGGCGCGTTTGAATACTTTAAAGTCTATTTTTCGCACATCATTGTGAGGATCAACAATGATGTGTACGGGACTTTCTAAACCTTTAGAATAAATTATCCAACTTTCCCTCTCTCCAACGCAAATTAAACTAATGCTTAAATGCTGAGAGACCGGCCCATTCCAGTGTTGGGTAACTATATCAATTATCTTAATTCCACTAGCCTTATCGCATGGCTTAATCAGAGAGGCAATTTGCATTAATTGGCGTGGGCTAAAAACTTCGTGGGCTTTATAACTAACCATCAATTCAATAGTATTGGTATCATCTTCAAAAAATTCAGGATCTTGAACTTTTGAGATTATTTGAATTTCTGTTTGAATATCAGATATCTTTTCCAGTAACTCTTCTTTTATCTTTTCAAATAACCCGAAAAATTTATTTAACTTTTTATAATTAAATTGATCATTACTAATCCCGGGGTATTGATTAAAAAATCTACTTAATCTATTTATGGTCTCCATTCGAGCGAATCTATTTTCTATAATCCCGTCATAAAAATCTATAACGTAAGTAAATCTATTATTGCTAAATAGGTTATCTAAGTCTTGACAGAGAACGCTTAACTTAGCTTTCTCTTCTTGGGTGAGTTTTTTATAGGCATCTATGGTATTTAATTCTGAAACAATTTCAGTATTTATATCGGGAGTAGCTCCTTGTAGTTGCAGAGTTAATTCAGTTGCCTCATGCACTACTAAGAGATACAGGAATAGAGTAACTGAATCTGGTGTAAGTTGAGTGAGTCTCTCTCTTAGTCTATCATCCAATAAGAAGCCATATTCCTCTCCTGATCTTATAATTGCCGCGGCTGAAGGCATATACTTTGCCCAGAAGAAGCCGGCAAAATTTGCGTCCTTAAAGGCAACTGCTAAGTGAGGATAGTCTTTTTCTAATCTTTCCAAAGCGCCTTTAAATAAATCAGGAGTAATTCTTTCAGTGGGAATGGGTAGATACTTGTAGTCCTCAGGATTAAGGGAAGCACCGAGACGGGAGAAAGCTAAATTAGCTTTGCCGCCGTCTTTTTTTCCAAAGGCAGTATCGAAAGAACCAATATTATCCAGACGTCTATTATATCTGGCCCGCTGGAATCTCTGTTCGGTTTCCAGAGCTGATTTTACAACAGACTCTATACAATATTCCCTAGCTTTTTCTTCAATTGTTGCCCCCAGGTTCTCATGAATGGGTAAACCTGAAAGAGATGATGGCAACATGATACGCAAAAACTTGGGTAGATCTATAGGCGAATCGAGAATCCGGTACTTTAATAGAAACTTTACCCTTGCCTCTATCCAATTATCATCCTTAAATTCGGTTTCATAAACAGAGTTTAAAAAAGCAGCATAAAACCACATGCTTACACCTAGGCCGCGCAACCCCGCTTTTATTAAAACGTTTGTATCCGCGTATTGCTCATCGAGTTCTGTATTTACAGCAGAAGGTGGAAACTTACCCTGCTTTACATCCTTGATAAACTGAAGGTGACCATCTTCATGCAGTAAAGACAAATCAAGTATCTCATCAGCTAATTCCGGGTTAACCAGATAAATCAACGATAACTTCTTAAGCCCCCTATCCCATACAGCGAAATCGACAATCTCTAAGCTTTTTGGTAAAACCCCAATACCGATAAAAGGATCTATACTTAGCTTGTCATCGAAAAATAGAGTTACCGTGTTAAGACCGGATAATATTCCTGACTCTCTGGCCCTAGCGATTATCTTTTGGTAAACTGATTTCTCGAAGTTATTCAATGCACCTGAACATACGGTTCCGGCCACATAGTTAGTTGTCACTCCATAGCCTTTTAAGGCTAAAGAAAGCATATCTAAACGGCGCAAATACGCATTATCAAATAACTTACCCTGAAGAACAGATTTACAATCCCTAACAGCTTTGTCAAATTCCTTCAGGGATTCTTGCGGTTTACCTTCTAACCACAGCTGCCATGACTTCCCTATCTGTTTTTCAATGTGGTCGTCATTGCTGAAATCTCCGCCGTCTCTGGTTAGGGAATTGAATAATACCGGAGTTGCGTTTGGAATCATGGTGTGCGGCCAATCTGCCAGCCCGTCTTTCAGGACTTCAGGATCTCTGATGAGGACGCGCAGTGCCGCGCTCATACATCCATGGCAAAAAAGAACCACCGTTTTACCCTCGTACAATGAATTTAATTTATCTAACAACGCCTTCTGCCGAACAAGCAAATCATAAAAGCTCTCTGATCCCTTAGTAGTTGACTTAGCTTCAATATTCATCTCATTAATAAATTTCATACTGTCGCCGTGCGGCTCATCTTCCCGCTTGCCGTCCCAGTCTCCCAGATTAATTTCGTTCACAAGCGGATCGATCGACACATCCCGTTGCTCTCCGGTTTCCTTTAGGACAAAGTCGGTAAAGGCTCGCGCGGTTTCTATAGCCCTGGTTAACTCGCTGGAAATAAGTACCATGTCCTCTGGGATAATTCTGCTAACCTTGTTCCAAAGTAAAGGTGCAGCTTTTTTTGCCTGATCTTGCCCTTGCTGAGTAAGTTGATTGTTTTTCCCATCACTAGCTCCCTGAAATGTATTGCCTATTTGATTAAAATATGTCTGGCCGTGACGGACAATATACAAGCTAAACTTAAGCTTAACGCATGGCTCGTTACCGGCGAACGTGAGCCGCTTGCTTTCCTCATTCATGACTAATGTACCCCTAAATTCCGGAAGCGGGACCCACTTCCCAGTTTCATTTTCTCCTCCATCTTTATTGCTCACTACTTCATCTGCAAGAAGATGGAACAGTTCTGTTTTTTCCCGCTTTCCGCCGTCCCCAGTGAAATCGCCACTTTCATTCTTGATTTGCTGACATATTGTTTGCCTATCCGCCATAATTGTTTCTGGGGGAATTAATAAGGCAGCTCCTAAGATCCCGGTATCTTGCGCTACTTTCTCTAATCCTTGAATTTGGTTTGATTCAATTACTATAATATCGTTATAACCTCTATTAACGAGTTCCTCTCTCAAAATAGGCAGGGTAAACTTCTGAGCTGCATCTTTGATAAGCCATCCTCCGAGCACGAAAACTTTACAACCTTTTACATTTTGCCAAAACTGTTTCTCAATTGTTTCCGGTTGATTAACAATTGCCTTTTTTCCTTCTCCATTATGAATCTTGATAATAACTTCGGCGAGATCTTTACCTGCCTGTTCGAATATATTAATAGCCGCTGCTTGAACAGAGTCATCTCTCTTGCGTCCAAGCGCTAAATCGCTCAAAACCTGTCCACCAATATTACCTATCGTACACAAAATCTCATTCTGCCTAGCGAGCAACTCAAGCCCTCTTCCACTGATTAAATCATCAGCCAGTAAGACGTTATCTGAATATCTACCTTTCCCTTTACGGAGGATAATATCAAAAAACTGCTGAGGGCCAAGCATTGGAATTGCCTCCTTATTTTTGATAAAGAAACCACCGCCACCTAATCCAGTCCCAGGAATGAGTCCAATAATCTTTGGATAGGGATCTAATGTCCTTCTAAGCTCAAAGTAGCACTCTTGTTCAATTGAATTGAGCAAATAATGTATCGCGGCTAAGAAATGAGACACGCCATCGTTATTGATAAACACCTTCCAATCATTACCTAATTTATTATTCACTAATTCCGCAAGGTTTAAGCTTTCTAACGAAGGTATATTAGGAATTGTCCCAGGATAAACATACCCATCTTCTTGCCACGCCCCGGGTGCTGAAATACCCAGTGTCTTTGAAATTATCCCATTCTTTGCCTCTTTTGAATTTAGACCTTCAGAAATAAAAGAAATTATTATATCCACTAACTTATCGACGTCAACGACATTTTTATTACTGGTAGCTCTAGTAAGATTTAAACCATTTCCTTGCCAGATAATCTCTGGTTTTCCAATAATTATTCCTTTCCTAATTTCTCTTCGCAACAAGGCAACTCTTATGTTTGTTCCTCCTAAATCAATCGCAGGTATAATAATATAATAATTATCGATGTTAGATAAGTTGACACGAGCTTTCTTTTGAGCTAAAAGATACATCCCAAAACCCAAATTCTTTTTTATAACTTTAGTCTTATCGTGTTTATCCAGAATTTTTTGGGCCTTCTTAGCTAATTCAATTATTTTCTTTGGCCAAACTGTCGTTCTATAAATAAAGTAATCTACCAAAACAGGTTTAAAAGCATCCGGAAGTAGTTTCATAAAATCTTGCTGTGTGTACCACCATGTATGAGTAGTATCTATATTGTCATCTATTGCCTCTTTGGGAAAATCCTTTTCAAAGGTTGTCCTCAGGAAACGAATCAATCTTGAAGCAGGAGTTTTAACAGGGAAATATATAAGAATATAACCATCATCCTTTAATGTTCGAGAGGCTTCTTTAAGGAACAGTGGAACTTCTTTCCTTTTCATATGCTCAATAGTACTCATACTTATTATCAGCGATAAACTTCTATCTTTAAAAGGCATTTGTGCCCCATTAGCATTAACATATATAACCTTTCCTTTTGCTATCTTTGAAGCTTGTTTTACCATATCAAAACTTATATCCAAACCTACAACGTTTAATCTTTCTTCTCCGAGCTCAAAAGTAAGATATCCTGGCCCGCTTCCTGCGTCGAGAACTATCCCTTCTGGGTCATTCGAAAGCAGCTTCTTAATTAAATCGGTAAAAAATACCTCCTTACTACGGTCCTTATCAAAAAGGCCAGTCTTATGGAAGTGATCAACAGCCCTTTCCTTTAAAGTAGCTACAATCTCTTCTTCTCTATTGCTTAAATTTTCTGTACCACCGCCGTCAAAATAATCTTTCCCTTCTTCCGAAACTGCAACAGCCGCAATAATGGCCGCCCCTATGCCTGAACCAGCACCTTCCTGAGTTAGATTCATACTTATATTGGACGATTTCTCTTCACCGAATATTTCTTTAAATGCTTCTTGCATCTTTTCTTTAAAACCGAAATACTTGGCAAAAACGCTGCCATCAACAGCTATAGAATGCCGCTTTGATAAACTCGGATCTATTTTTTCAAGGGCAGCGGCTAATACAGAAGCGGCGATTCTCGCGGCACGCGTTGAAACTATGCGACAAATTTCCTTAATTAGCTTTGCTTCTTCAAACGTAATTTCTTCTATCTCAAGCTCTGCCAAATAGCTCACCGTATCTTCAATAGATCCTTTCTGTTCAATCTCACTCATATATTTTGTTTCAAACGCGTCTTTTGTCTTAAGGATATCTGGAATCTTACCTTTAAATAATAGACCTTTATTGACTAAATCTAATAAAATCAATCCTGTTAATTCACCAAGGTATTTGCCGGAAACCATCTTTTCTTCTAACTGTAAATTTGGATTTCCGGACTGGACATCGAGTAACCTATCGTAGGAAGTTATCGGCAAATCCTTATTGAAATTTCCTGATTCCATGTTAACAATCATGTAATCTTTGTAATAAGGACCAGTTTGTTTTTTAATCTCAGAGGTTTTTAATCTTACACACATATTGCTGCCTGTACCCAAGATAACGCCTATATCCGTGTTGCTATTTAGATAAGCACCAGCCACTTGTGTGCCGACAGTGTCATTGTCTACTGATACAACCTTTACATTATTGTAGATTCCTTTTCTTTTCAAAGCTTCGTTAAGCAAACACACTACATCTTTACCTACCACACCGGAAGCCGAAAAGTCTTTTGTCCAGACAATCAACTTACTTTCATTTATTGACTTCTGATCCATAGGAAATGAAAAAGTAAAACCCAAGTTATACGTATCCTTATAACCAAATTTTTGTAGAAATTCTTTGATATAATCCGCGATAGTATCAAAGAGAACTTTGCCTGTGGAAGTAATCTGCTCTTTAGTCAAGGCGTTTTTCTCGGATTTAACAAACAGTTCGCTACCGTCCCCTTTTAACTCAACCATCATTACTCTGAAGTTGGTTCCACCTAAATCAAGGGCAAGGAATAAACCTTTTTCTTTCCCTGTGGGATTATCTACATAGGCTGGTAACATCCTTAACGAACTCTCCTGGTTCTTTAGACCCTTATCCATTTCTTCTTTAAAGGCAGCGATTATTTTTTTTATTTTTTCTATAGATAACCCAAACTCTGTGTGTAATTCACTCGAGACATTATCAAGCGACCCGCCGTCTCTATTATCGAAATATGAAGGATGGATAAATATGGTAGGGGAGTTTATATCAACCCTGATCTTTTTATCACAGGTAATATGCGGGGCAGTGGTAATAATGATTTGGAATTCATCGGGAGGGCCGCGGATCTCTTTGTTTAACAGATTTATATCCTTATAAAGAATATCCTCCCATTCCTTATTGATTTGTTCTTGCGGCTGCAAAATATATTTTCCCGCTTCCGACTTCACCAAAACTTTGGCTAAGAAATATTCCCCGTAATTTGCCTTTGCTTCGCTTTGCTCTTTTTCGGTAAGAGGCAATGCGCTATTATCGTAGCTTTGACTACCGTCAAGATATTCCGCAACAAAATCTCCCTTAGCGTACTTCTCATCTATTTCTTTAGGCCATTTAATCTTTAATAAGAATAAGCTGGGTTTGGAAGGGAGATACTCCCTTACCGTATAGTAGTTAGCTTGGCCCTTGAATATTATTAAATCTGCCTTCTTCCAAGCTTTTGCAAATTCCTCAGAAATCCGCATCAAATCTGTTCCTAAGGCGATTGTCCCGGTTGCTAAAAGCTCAATATTGCTGATCCGCTCTCCCAATAAATCTTTGATCTCTTTTTTATTCAGTATCTCTTTTAAATCTTCGAACGTGGTATCGTTAAGTGCCGGTTTCGATTTGCTTGCCAATATAACTTTATGGCCTTTATTTAAAAGTTCATTTATCAAAATAAAATCTAAAATATCTTCCCCGGCGTTATCAAAATTAAAGATTATCGTTTTTCCTCTTTCTTCCATTACTTTAATAATTTGTTCTAAATCATTTCTTCCCCAGAAATTAGTATTTTTTACCTTGCTAAGTTCTTTTTTAACATCTAATCCCTCTTTATTCATAATTGCTAACGTAGCTGGGTCGGCAAAATCAAGGCCGTTGCCCAAAACTGAAATACGCATTGCCGCTTCAAGGGAATTAGCCGAATTAACGGATACATAGCCTTTCGCTAACTCTAGGTTGTTTAATACTTCTTGCCTTGCGGAATCTTTTATTTTTTTATCCGGATCAGCGCTATTTACCGCTATACGTATTATTGCTAGGGTTAGCTCAAGCAATTCAAAACTGGACATTTCCGTTATTTCAGCTTTATACAAAAGATGCATGATAGCGTCTTTAAACTTTTTCTGGACATCTAAATCTGTTGTACTTCGCTCCAACAACCCAATATCCATCTTTTTCCGCCGGATTATAATACTGCTAAACTCGTCTTGTCCGTTAAAATCCTTGACTAACATTTTGCCAAATCTGTATTGTATACTCTCCGGACTAACAATCCCTTCTTTAACCATAAGGGATGAACGGCCATATAATTGCATTACACCTTTCACAAATGCTTCAACTGAAATTTCTCCATTCACAAATTTAGCTCTCAAATCCGATTCTCCCTGTAAATCGGTTGTGATTATCCGGTTAGCCGCGACTTCTGGTTTTTCTTTCCTTAAATATTTAAAATAAGAAGGAGTATTAACCCTTAAAAACATCTTCTTTACTTCGTCTTTGTGAGTATGCGAATCCCTTTTTAATCTGCGCTCAAGGCCAATCGACGGCTTTGCCAACATAACAATCTTATAATCAAAATATTTAAGCCATTCTTTCTTTAACAAGTAATTTCCCTCTATGATTACAACTGTTCCTTTTGAGATTTTTTTGGATACTTTCTTTACTAATTTTCCTCCCTTGTATTTACTGTAAAGTTCGGTAAATTTTAGCCTTACTTCTTTGTTTAAATTTCTCTTCAATCTTTTTAGACTCCTTAATACTTCATGAACGAATTTGGGCTTCCGTAGATAAATCTCTTCATCATTATAAATAAGTTCTTTGTTTTTCAGGGCTTCATCTATTCTTTCATATCTGGCATCCCGATCATCAATAAACCAATCCCGATGAATCACTATTGCTCTAATTCCTGATTTCCGGATTAACCTAGCAATCTTCTTTGCGGCAGTGCTCTTAAAAGCCCCTGAATTACCGTCGATTGCCACAACATAAATCTTGTTTTTGCTTTCCTTTTGGTTATTTCTTATTTTTCTGGCTACTTCTTTCAAAACCGATTCAGATAATTCAACATGTTCAACTTTTTGCAAATACTCCTCATAGCTTTTATTAAAATTTTGGACAAGCTCTTTTCCAGTTTTACCGCCGTCTTTCTTTTTTAATATAAAGATTGAATGCGGCAAATTGCTAAACTTTTTCTTATATACACCGATATAATCTGAATCTTCTACGCTGAATCCCGCTTCAGAAAATACCTGAATCCATTTATTTTCTGTATAATAATTTCCCGGCATAGGCACGTAACCATGCCCACCGACAACGCAATTAGCGTGCCAATCAAAGATAGTAAAAGCAATCCTGCGCTCTTCCTCTGAAAGCTTATTTACCCTGCCTTTAGCTAATTTCTTTTCATTAAATTTCGGTTCTTTTGATTCCAAAACAACGTCCTCAAACACGATTAATTCGCCATCAGCTTTAAGTAAGCGGTAAGCTTCTTTTAAAATAGAAGCCATTACTTCTTTAGGCATATGATGCAATGCGGAAATTATCCATATCCTATCGGCCTTTACCTCTTCGTCCATCGTAACCCTACCAGCATTATTTTCATTCTGCTGTTTGTATTTAATCTTATCGTCCCCTGTTGTTTTTGGCGGCTCTGGAAAATCTATACCATATATTGTAGGTAAATAGTCTTTAGGGATACGCGTGCGCATATCCTTAATAAGCTGTTTTGCGATGGCAAGATCACCACAACCTATGTCTATAATCACCGAATCTGAACCAAATCCTTTTGGCTGAATATATTCTTTTAAAATGTTGTATTTTACAAAAGGCGCTGTTTCTCTACTGTATTTGCTATAAATCTTGTTGTAAATATTTTCCTTATTTTTCCAATTAAAACCAGCCTCATAAAGAGCTTCTCTAACTCCTTCAAAACTGCTGTGTTCTGATTGAAAAATAATATAAATCATCCTATTGACATCAACTCGCCTTACCTCAAATTGCTCGAAACAAAATCGCATCAGATATCTTACATATTTTCTTATTTTGTGATTCTTTCTAAATTGAAACAAAATTTCTCTTTCTTCTGTAACATTGCCGCCGTCTTTAGAACCGTCCAGCATATCCTTATAAGCATTAATAAGGCCATTGGTTGAGGAGTCGTGTCCGGTTACAACAGTTCCTGGCTCAAGCTGATCCAAATAATGATCGGGGTCTAAGTTTAGGATGCCTTTGGCAAGCTTTTTACCAAATTCTACACCCCACTGGTCAAAACTGTAGATATTCCAGATTACGCCCTGCACGAAAATCTTATGTTCATACATCGCGATGAGCATACCGAGCGTATAGGGAGTGAGCTTCTTAACCAGGATAGAATTGGTCGGGCGGTTACCTGTAAAGACCTTAAAAGGCGTAAGCCGAGAGATTTCTTCCTCGCTTAATTCGGGTTTACCCTTCTCTTTTAACTTGGCATTTTCTTTTCTAAATTCTTCTTCAACTTCTTGGACGGTTTTACCTTTCATCAAAGCTTCCGGCTGGGCAAAGAAATTGGAAAGTAATATTTTGTGATGTTCGTCTAAGCGCGCCTTTAACTCTTCGTATTTATCAAACTCATGGCTGCTTCTTTGGGCAAAGGCGATAAAATCCGCAGGAATCAATTTCGTGCCCTGATGAATCAATTGATAAAAGGCATGCTGGCCGTTGGTGCCCGGCTCGCCCCAGACAACCGGCCCAGTCTGATAATCTACCAGCTTGCCGTCTCTACCCACATTCTTGCCGTTTGATTCCATATCGCCCTGCTGGAAATAGGCGGCAAAACGATGCAGATGCTGATCGTAAGGCAGAAGGACGTGCGACTGGGCTCTGAAGAAATTATTGTACCAAACGCCTAAAAGCGCCAGGATTACAGGAATGTTTTTCTCAAAAGGCGTATTCCTGAAGTGCAGATCCATGGCATGAGCGCCGGAGAGCAATTCTTTAAAATTATCAAAACCGATATAGCAGGCGATAGAGAGGCCGATGACAGACCAGGAAGAATAACGTCCGCCTACCCAATCCCAGAATTCAAACATATTGTCGGTATTAATTCCGAATTCTTCAACTAATTTTTCCGCCGTGGAAACCGCTACAAAATGCAGTTTTAGATGTGAGGAATAACGCCCGCTTACCCAATCCCAGAACTCAAACATATTCGCCGCGGCAGAATCCCGATTTCGATTCTCGTTGACTGCCGCATTTTTTATAAACCACTCTTTTGCTGTATTAGCGTTGGCCATAGTTTCCTGGGTAGTAAAGGTTTTAGAAGCAATAATGAAAAGGGTGGTCTCGGGATTAAGATCTTTTAAGGTTTCCGCGATGTGCGTGCCATCCACATTGGAGACAAAGTGAACTTTTAAATCATCGCGCGCGGCATAAGCTTTTAAGGCTTCGGTAATCATCACCGGGCCCAAATCTGAGCCGCCAATACCGATATTAACGATATCGGTAATAGCCTTGCCGGTGTAACCCTTCCACTCGCCAGATTTAACCTTATTTGAAAACTTTTCCATTTGATCTAAAACTTCATTCACTTCTAACATCACATCTTTATCATCTACTTTAACCGGCGCATTAGACTGATTCCTCAGGGCTGTATGAAGAACCGCGCGGTCTTCAGTTTCGTTGATCTTAACGCCAGTAAACATCGCTTCAATCGCACCTGGAAGTTTTACATCATTGGCTAAAGCAAGGAGCGCATTCATTACCTTTTTATTAATCAAATTCTTAGAGTAATCTACGAGCATATCCTCGAAACGTATATGGTAATTATCAAAACGCCCTGGGTCCTTAAACATAGCGCGCATTGATCGCCTGCCCCTAGATCTATAAAGCGCCTTTAGTTCTTTCCATGCTGCGGTCTTGGTTGGATTGATTTTTGACAGGCCGCCGTCCAATTTTTCCTTAAAAGCTGCCGGTTCTTTATCTTCTAAGTTATGCTCAAAATCCACAAAAACAAAGGCAACTCCTTCTGGCAGCTCCTTTAAAATACCTACAGGAAACTTACGAATTAATCTATTTCCTTTGATAAGGCTATTTAAAACCTCTTTCTTCTCCTCGCCCGTAAGAAGAAGCACAACCTTCTTTGCTTGTTTTACTATTGATGAAGTCATCGTATAACCAAAGCCGGTATCTTTCCTGCTTACTAACTCCACAGGCTCGGGTTTTTCTTTATTAAACACTTCTGAATCAGGAAATAAAGACATTGTGTGTCCGTCAGCGCCTACGCCTAAAATCATAAGGTCTAAACTCATTTCTTTACCTAAAACATGCATCATTTCTTCTGCATAACGCTTAGCTTCAGCTTCGCGCTCAGGCGTTTCAATATCTATTTTATGAATATTTTCTACAGGGATATTTATATATTTAAGGAATGACTCGTGGGCTAATTCATAATTAGTCTGTCCGACATCAGGCCTCCTTGGCCGCTCATCCGACCAGAAGATGTGTACTTTACCCCATTCAACATCAGCATTCCTTAATAGTTCAAACATGGATTTTGGCGTCCTGCCGCCAGATAATGCCACAGTGAATATGCCTTTCTTTTCTATTGCCTTTTTTGCTTCTTTCTCAAACATCAGCTTACCTGCTTCAGCTAAATTTTCCGGGCGCTGTTTAAATGAAGCTAAATGTATATTATTTACTGATTTCAATTCCGCGCCAAATGTTTCGCTTAAAATAATTGAGAGAGGCCGTTCTGCATAAGGATGCCTGCCAAAAAGCCAGCGCAAATAGGAAACAATCCTGCCCATAAATGATTCGGTTTCATTCTCTCTGAATTTTTCAGATAAATCAACGGTACCCCTGGCTTGCCTTAAGAATACTTTATTCTCTTCTGACAATAACCTCTTCTTTGCACTTATATTAAGAATGAGCAGCGGAGCCTCAAGCGCATTAGCTTTCTCTAGAATTTCTTCATAATTGTCTTTTAATGGAACGCTCTTAAGGTTATCTAAGGAAACTCCGCTTAAAATCTTCTGAGTTAATCTTTCTAACATTAATGAGCGAATAATCGTCCCCTGGCACCAAGCTTCTAAAATACCACCTAAATGTTTAGCCGATTCTTTTTCAGTTAAATTGTAATCTTGCCTTAAGGCAGTATAAATTACCTCTATGCCTTCAGATAAAATTTGTTCCAAAGTGTAAGCTAAAAGATACTGAATACTTTCGATAAAATTGCGATCATTTGTAGTTTTATCATCCTTTTGCTTATCGGCATTGGATAACATATCCTGTAATTTAACGAATTTATAAGAACGGTTAAGATAAGATATTACATTACTTGAAAAGTACTCTGGATGAGATATTCTAAATCTTTCATTAACTGCAACACCTAAAAGCGGCGTAAATACCTTTAATCTCCTTGCTTCTCTTAATCCCCAATTACCGGATTCTCCTCCTGCGATCCTATCTCCTACCTGCATAAAACGCTGAGCGTCTTTTAATCCGCGGCTAAGTAGATCAAAAAAATAGGAACCGACAACTTCATCCTTAGCCCACTCCCCGGATATTTTTTCAATCTCTTTAATTGCATTTAATTCATCCAATCCCTTATCTTTTCTCAAGGACGTATAAATCAAAGCTAAGCTCTCTGCAATCGCCTGCATAATTGCATATTCCATTGAATTGTGCACCATCTTAACTAAGTGCCCCATGCCGCTATAGGGGATAAAGCTAATTCCTCTCTCGCATGCCTGAGCTTTAATGATCGTTTCAATCTTTTGATAGATATTTTTATCTGCGCCTATTGAAAAAGACAATCCTTTCTCTGCTCCTTCAATGCCTCCGCTTGTACCCACATCAAAGAAATATATACCTTTTTCTTTTGTAATCTCTGCCCTTCTTCGCGAATCCCGCGGATTGGAATTACCGGCATCAATTATAATATCGCCTTTGCTTAAAAATCCTAAAAGCTCATTTATGCTTCCTTCAACCGGCTTACCCGCGGGAATCATTAGCCAAACTATCTTAGGAGCCTGCTCTTCTAATCTATTCACAAGGTCTTTTAAAGATGTTGCTCTCTCAGCTCCTAATACTACGACTCTTTCAATTGCTTCCAGTTTTTTGTCAAAAACCATTACTTTAAATCCGCTCTGTAATAACATTAAGACCATACCCTCCCCCATCCTGCCTAAGCCGACAAATCCTAACTTAAAAGAAGAGGAAGAATCAGATTCAAAATCAAGAAGATGATACTCTATAGCGTCTAAAAGCATCTGCCATCCTGTAACCGAAAAATAATCCTTTAATTTATTTACTATATTACGGGCAAAAGGCTTATCTTGTTTAGCCAAATAATCCAAGATAACAATCATCTGCTCTATAGAGGCAATCTCTGGACGGCTGAGGCGATGCTTAATTTCCTTAATAACCTTGGCCGGAGACATCTTATTTAGAGTAAGCAACCAATCAGCTAACCTTTCTTTTGCCTTAATAAACCTTATATCGCCTTCAAAATCCACCTCAGCAGCTTCTTTGAATATCGGGTCTTCTTTTGCAAAACTTAATAACTTATTATAATCAAAAACCCCTCTTCTATCCAAAATAGCGTGGAAGGTATAATAAAAACCAGTGATTAAAAATCCTAAAGCATTATAAATTGTTGCTCCATTATCTTCGGAATACTTTAAGAAAAGATTCTTTGCCGCTGGACGATAATTCCAATCTATGCAAACCTTTCCTTTTAATTTCGTATAATCCAACTTGGGATAAGCGTAAATATTGCCTTTGTTTTTCCCTAACCCTGTGCCATTAATAATAATATCAGCATCCGTCAGCTCTTTATTTAAATCGCCGGACTCTTGATCAGGCGCTACTTTTATTATTTTAACTTTAATATCCTTACCCCAGGATTCTATAATATTTCTTAGAGCATAAAGACGCTCTTCGTTAGTATCGGTAAAAACAAGTTTCACATTGGATGCCTCTTCAGCAACTGCTGCGGCAAAGGCTCTTGCTACTCCACCTGCGCCCAAATGAATAATCTTCTTATTATCCAAGCCTTGGCCTAAGATAATCTTCCACCAATATACCCATGCAACACCGTCAAACATAGAGCCAAACAATTTATTATCCTTTAAAACGATATTGTTAACTGCATGGGCTCTTTCTGCTAATACTGAGAGCTCATCCAAATATTTAATCCCACTTACTTTATAAGGATCGCTTATTACTAACTCGACCAAACGCGGGCAGGTTCTTAATAGCTGAGTTAATTCTTCTAATTCCTTTTCTGAAGAGATTTCATAAGGAAGGTAAACTATATTCTCTTGGGCAAGCTTTAAAAGATGGTTAAATATTTTAAAAGAAGGAGAGGTTTTTACATTGCCGCCCACAAGGATAAAGAATTTTGTATCTTTATCCACAGAATAGCCAGCCTGCCTTGCTCTCTCTTCTAAAGATTCGATTAAATTGGCGGCAAAGTTATCAAGGCTGTTACTAAGTGAACCACCATCAAAGGAGCCGCCGTCTTTCTTCTCAACTCCAGATGCCTCATCAAGGACATTAATCTTAGAACCATCCAGCATATCCTTATAAGCATTAATAAGTCCGGTTGTGGAGGAATCATGTTTGGAGGCATCAACTCCGGGCTCAAGCTGAGGCAGGATATTGTTAGCAAGTTTTTTGCCGAGCTCAACACCCCACTGGTCAAAACTGTAGATATTCCAGATTACGCCCTGCACGAAAATCTTATGCTCATACATCGCGATGAGCACACCGAGCGTGCGAGGGGTAAGTTTCTTAACCAAGATAGAATTGGTCGGGCGGTTACCTTCAAAAACTTTAAAAGGCGTAAGCCGGGATATTTCTTCATTGGTTAATTCCAGCTGGCCCTTTTCTTTGCGCTTGGCATTTTCTTTTTCAAAATCTTTCTTGACTTCTTCGGTAGACTTCCCCTGCATCAAGGCCTCGGTCTGGGCAAAGAAATTGGAAAGGAATATTTTATGATGCATGTCTAAACGCTCCCTCAAATCATAGTCTTTATCGAACTCTTTTTGAGCGCTCCTTTGGGCAAAGGCGATGAAATCCGCGGGGATCAATTTCGTACCTTGATGCAGCAATTGATAAAAGGCATGCTGACCGTTGGTGCCCGGCTCGCCCCAGACAACCGGCCCTGTCTGATAATCTACTGGCTTGCCGTCTCTACCCACATTCTTGCCGTTTGATTCCATATCCCCCTGCTGAAAATACGCGGCAAAACGATGCAGGTGCTGATCGTAAGGTAAGAGGACATGCGACTGGGCATTAAAGAAATTATTGTACCAAATACCTAAAAGTGCTAGGATCACCGGAATATTTCTCTCAAACGGCGTATTCCTGAAATGAAGATCCATAGCATGAGCGCCGGAGAACAGCTCTTTAAAATTATCAAAACCGATATAGCAGGCGATTGACAAGCCAATTGCCGACCAGGAAGAATAACGCCCGCCTACCCAATCCCAGAATTCAAACATATTGGCCGTGTCAATTCCGAATTCTTTAACTAATTCTTCTGCTGTGGAAACCGCTACAAAATGCAGTTTTAGATGTTCTTTGTTTACCGCGTTTTTCAAGAACCAAGCCTTGGCTGTATTAGCGTTGGTCATAGTCTCCTGCGTAGTGAAGGTCTTGGAGGCAATGATAAAAAGTGTGGTCTCAGGATTAAGGCCGTTTAGCGTTTCCGCGATGTGCGTTCCATCCACATTAGAGACAAAGTGCACCCTTAAATCCTTACGCGCGGCATAAGCTTTTAAAGCTTCGGTGATCATTACCGGCCCTAAATCCGAACCGCCGATACCGATATTTACGATATCTGTGATAGCCTTGCCGGTGTAGCCTTTCCACTCTCCGGAAATAACCTTGGCCGAAAACTCATTCATTTGCCCTAAAACTCGATTCACTGCCGGCATCACATCTTTACCATCAACGTAAACAGGTGTATTGGATTGGTTCCTCAGGGCAGTATGCAAAACAGCGCGGTTTTCAGTTTCATTAATCTTGACGCCGGTAAACATCGCTTCGATTGCATTTTTAAGGCCAACTTCTCCTGCTAAACTAAGCAGAGTATCTATTACCTCTTGATTAATCCGGTTCTTGGAATAATCCACAAGCATATCCTCAAAGCGAATGGAATATTTATCAAAACGCCGCGGGTCAGCGAACATATCGCTCATGCGCTGCTCTTTCATTACGCTAGAAAATTCCTCTAGCTTTTTCCAAGCTGCGGTAGTAGTGGCTGGATTAATCTTCAACAGACCAACAACTGCTTTCTGCTCAAAGGAGCCGCCGTCCTCACTCCTAGTCACATTATCTCCCGCAGGCCTTACTATTAAATATTCACTAACTTTTCTAAAAAATGCATCTACTTCATGTTCTGCCACTTCAGTAGCGGCATCAGCTGTAATCAGGACGACTTTGCGTTTATTTTTGATCATGGATTTTACGGTGCCGATGGTCGAAGCCCTGAGGAAATTTTCATCGAATTTCACGGACTCAGGTTGTTGGATCATCAGTGGCATAAAATAGGTAGAGAAGAACATGTTTTTGCCGTCTTCGATATTCTGCTGATAGGAGTGGTTCTTGTCTGGGCCTTCGCCGAGCTTAGACGGCATCTTAAACATGCAGGTAAAAATGTTAAACCTTACTTTTTCAAAAATCTGCCTTAAACCTATGGACATCCTGCCGTAAGAGGTAAACTCTATCACCTCAAATGCAGGCTTCCTTCTTAAGATGTTGATTATCGCGGCATATACTGCGGAAGCATTGTTCATATCGGCGCCGAGTTTCTTCGCTTCAGCTTCTAACTCCTCTTCAGTAAGAGCGCCTATTTCCAGTAACGGGCTGTAGTATAACTTTAATGCCTTATATTCAACATATTTCCATTCAGAAGGAACTTGGAGTTTTTCTCCGTCCTTTATCGTTTTCTGCACTTCATTGGTAGCGTCCTTGTAACCGTTAACAGCGGGCTGGTCCACGAAACAAATACCCCAGAGGTAGGCAATTGTCGCTACCGCCCTCTGCAAACCAAGCATTACTCCGCCTAGGGAATTAATATTTTCGATATTGATTTCAAAAGTAGGATAGCTATTCTCTTTAAGGTAGTTCCAAAGCTTTTCCTCTGTTTTGTTTTGACCAAGGCCTATCCTCAAATAAACCCGGTCATCTGTTGCTTGCGGCTTTAAGGCTTCGCGGCATAATTTTTCTCCGTAGAAAATAGTCACACCTTTGCCGTCCTTGCCTAAAGACTCTTCAAAAAGCTGCTCCGACCAAAGAGGAAGATCCCGCAATTCTTTGGGAACCAGAAAGGTTACCTTGTCCCTTTTCTGGGTAGTAGCCATATAATAGAGGAAAGCACCTAGCCTGATAAAATTATCATTCTTTGCATCTTTTATGTCATTCATTTCCCGGGCAAGCCTTAATACCTCAAAAGCTCTTTCAGGAGCAAGTAAAGCTAAAGGTAAAAGAAAAATATTGGTCGTAGGAGAAGTAAATCTACCGCCTATATCTTCTTTTCCATTTAGCTGAATTTCTCTTTGTTCATAAACACCTGTGTCCATAGGAGACCCCCTGTCGGTTATCACCCATATATGCTCCTTGAGATTAAGCTTAAACAGGTTGAAGAGATCTTCAAAATATTTCTTATGTGTGACCGTTTCCAGGGTAGTTCCTGATTTTGAAATCGGGATTACTAAGGTGCTCTGAAGCGCTGCTTCAAGGGAACCTTGGTTTTCGATGGTGATTTCATTTAAGATTGAAGCGATTGCTGCCGGGCAAGTAGTCCTTAAGCTGTAAATCTTGATGCCTTTTTCGCCGAAGGTGGTCTTTACTACCTGAACACTTAGGCCTGAGCCGCCCATGCCGCAAAAGATAACGTATTTAAATTTAGTTCTGATAGCTTCAGCGTCTTTTAATACCGCTTCTATGGTGTGAGGATTATCTAATAACCAAGTAATATTGGCAACAGCCCAGCCAAGGCGATTAATCTTTCTGGTGTGGTTGGTGCCTTTAATGGTTTCAGTTTCAAAGCCGCATTCGGCTAATTTCTGCGCGCTTGTTGCGGCAGTTTCTTCATATTGCTTTCCGTAGAGGCTTTCAAGCTGCGTGGATACATTCTGGGCGCGGCAGGTCAATAGCTCTTCGACTTCTACAGTTCTTACCGTGGTTATTGCTTTAAGGCGAGCTTTCTGCTCATCAAATTTAAAGATATTGATTAAAACAAATTCTGTTGCTTTGTGGATTAGGATGCGGGTTAAAACTTTAGAGGTAATCTCTTCAGGAGAATATGCAAAAACATAGATGCGGTTATTCTTCAGGTCAATGGCGGCGTTGGGAGGCGAGCGGTCTTTTATCTGATAGAAATATATAGAGAGTTTGTTTAAGGCTGCTTTCAGATTAATTACGCCTAATTCTTCCAGGTTAATCAAACTTATGCTCTTGATTGCGGCGTAAGCGTCCTGAAAATAAGATGGATTTCCTATTCTCACTGCCCCGAGGCTTTCAGGAGCAGATGTTTCAGCCAGGCGTTTTGCAGCTTCAGCCTCTTCTGAGGTAAGGATGCCAAGGTAGGCGGAAGAGATCTTCTTGCCGCCGTCTTGCTGGCTCACTAATGCCATCTTCATCTTCGGAATAATATGGTTTAGACCTGACTGGACTATTTCACTGGCGCGTTTTTCTGAGTCAGCATTCGCATAACATCTGAATTGCGGAGCAGTGCCTGAAGGCCTTAGTTGGATAACATCCGCGTTATTAAACCTTATTTTTACTCCGTTAATAAAAGCAAACCTTGTAATTAAACCAAAACCTAAATCAGAAGTAAGATAATTTGTTTCCAAATTATTCTTTGTTTCCATCATCCTGTTCACTAAGGAAGTATCTGATCCTAATTTCACGTTTTTGCCGTCTCTATAATAAACAGTCGCGCCCTGGTCAACAAATTCAATCTTCTCAATATTAGTATCCTCGGGTTTAATGTTTTTAAGTATCTGCTGTCCAACTTCAATGGGGAAATTGTCAATTAATCCGGCATCAGCGTAGCGGGCGGGAAGCTTGGCAAAAACTTTAGAAACATTCGAATTATCTTCTATCGCCTGTAAAAGCACGGCTAAAATCGGCAGAACGGCATCACGAGTTGGCAATGCTTTAAGTATTTTCCCGTTAATCACAAAGTCACTTTCTAATAAAAACCCGCCGTTTGCCTCCCAGCCGACAACTCTCAAGAATCTTTTTGCAATCGCGTCATTCATTGCTTTAATTACATACGGAGCACCAACTTCTGTAAGTTTTACCTTTATTTTTTCTTTTTCTAACGCTATATCTATCGCATCGTTACAAGTATCCGGATAAACAGCAAAATCCGCTTTTAAGGATCTAGCAACCACAAACCCTAATATGTCACCTCTATAAAACTTACCATTTTCATCACACACAATAGGCCTATCAGTATCGCCATCCGCTGATATAATAGCAAACGGATGGTTGTATTTTTCTGCCAAGTGTTTAAAATAAGCCAATAATTCCGGAGGCATATTTTCAGTATCCCTGGCGGAGAATTCATCCGACCTTCCAACAGCTATAACTTCAGCGCCCAACTTCTCCAATATTTCAACCAATATATCCCTGCCTACAGCGCTATATTGATCCACGACAATGCGTTTGCCCTTTAAACAATCCGAAGAGAAAACGTACTGATAGCGTTCCACGTAAAACCTTCGCGCTTCATCATTAATCTCGCCTAACGGTTTAGTTACTTTAAACATATCCTTCTCATCAAATAAACTTTCCGAAGGCCTCTTACTATGTTTCTCATATTCTTCCTTACGAACCTTGAGAATCTCTTCGTAAATTCCGACTTCGTCATCCTTTGCGATTTCACCAATCTTTCTGCTGAATTTTATGCCATTAAGTAAAACCGGGACATGGCTGCCTGTAATCATAATACTGGCGATACCTTTTAGCATCGCGTAATAGAATAGCGCCGGTGATGGGATAAAACCGCAATTAACCACCTTCAAACCGCTGTCTTCTATCGCCCTGGCAACCGCTCTCATCATTCTTGGCGTGCTATATCTTAAATCTCCCGCGATTGCCATTGCATTACTGAGTTCCCCTATCTTAATCAAATAATTAATAAACCCTTTTGCATTGATATAACACTGCATATCAGTCAAATCTTCAGCTAAGCCGCGAATACCACTGGTGCTGAATTTATGTTCAACGCGTTCTTTCTTTCCACCGTCTTTTTTTTGTTTTAATAACAAATCCATGATTTTTATTGTATAATCACCCAAACAAGGCTTCTCCATTGTCCCCTGATTTAACAAGTCGCTTCCAATCTTGTCTGCTAGATCCTGAAGTTCATGTTGCATTAAGCTGTTATGGCCGCTTCCTAGCCGAATTTTAACCTGGCTTTGAATTTTAAATAATCCTCTGTTTCCATAATGAACAAAGAATACATCAGAAACTTCTAACGAGCCAAAATTACCTAAATCATCCAATACACTATTTATCTTTCCTGCCAACCCTTCTCTCTGTCCACGGGTTAAGAGATGATAATTTTCAATCGTTCCCACAGTCGCATGCATCTTAGTACCTTTATCTCTACCGTCAAAATTTGCTTTTCCTTTATCAATAAATTCCCCTCGGAGCTTCTCTAATTGATTTACTCCATCTTGGGTAGGCTCTGAATCTCCCCAAAGTAAAATCTCGCCATGTCCATTAATCTTAAGTTTAGGCGACTTAGAATAAGATATCCAAAAAGGCTTAACTCCTGAAATAGTCTTTAATGCTTCATAAATTCTAACCTTTCCAAAATCACCTTCAATCCCTTTTCTCTGATTTTCTTCGTTTCCTTTGCCATATTGCCCGCGCACAATTGGACTTATTGTAGAGTGGATTTGATTTGCCGCATATTTCTTTAATTTAATTATTTGCCTTTGCTCAGGCTCAATGATAGACTTAAGAACTTCATCGATCTTATTATTCAAAATAACTATCTTGGAATTGATTTCGCTTCCTTCGGGTATCCTAATTATACAGGTCACGCCATGCTCTAATGTCTGCGGATTATTCTTTAACTGATAAAGAGTATACGAAGAAGTCATCATTAACTCAATATTAACTAATCCCACCTTTATATCTGATATTTGTTCTTTAACAAAACTTTCATCTTTATTTTGGATTAAATTCTCTAAATCAATGTTTAAGTATCCTAAATATCTAATAGCACCATTAATAACTTCATCATTTACTTTTCTTTGACTTCTAGCCAACTCAAATATTTTACGGAAGTTTTTAACATCTAAACCTTCACCCAAAGTAGTTAACACTTCGTTCCCCTTTTCATCACCTAATTTCAAGAAACGATTCGTTTCGTAAATAATGTTTAACAACTCTTCAAGACAATCTTCCGTTAAAATTTTAGGTAGGAAACGCCTAAATCCAGATTCCAATTCCATAAGAAGAAGCGATTCAGACCGGAATAATTCATTATCTAAAAAGATTATATTATTAGAAATATCTGCACAGTAAAGGCTGCCCAGGCCGGATACTACTTCAATCGCAGGAACACAGTTCGGAAAATATTGAGCTAAAAATACTTCACTAAATAAAGACTGTAAAATTTCTTCAAGCATTGATATTTTTCTAGATTCAAGATCACCTTTTTCCGATACTAATTTGTACCCCTCAACATTTATTTTGAATTTGGCGATCGTATTTAATGCTACGTTTGTATTTGCTTTGTATAATAAACTGCTGAATTTTGTTCCTCCATCTTCATATTTGGATACAGCTTTACCAATCCCTTTATGGGCTTTCGAAAATAACTCCTCTAGACGCTGGCCATACGGATGAGTTCTGTAAGCTACCTTAAGGGTTTCTAGGGCAGCGATGTAATCTTGATTATTTATCTGTTCCTGCGCCTTTTTGACAAATGGTTCCGCCAGAAATTCGCCGTCCTTGAAATAATTATTAAAATCAGGCGCCGATACATCTTCCCACGCCCAATAAAACTCTACTATTTTTCCTTTATCATCTTCCACTTCATACAAAACACCTTTTCTTATGCTTTCCCTTGTATCTTTCGGGTAATCCTTGCCATGATAATCGGGGTTATTGAAAACCATCGGTAATTCATCTTCGGTTTTGCCGGCCAGTTTTCTTAAGCTATATACATCTTTCTCTATCTTTTCCCTCTCTTCTTTTGAACCCACTACGCCTACGGCGCGAATAAATCCCCTCTTAACTAATTCGCTAACTTCATTCCAGAATCTGCCGTGATCTTTAACTTCTAATTCACTGACAGCATACAGTTCGAAACTAGGATGGGCTAAAACAGCTCGACAGCCCAATTTCATATAATCTCCAACAATATCCTTAGGCTCTTTATTGCTTGTATTTGACTTTTCTTCGATCTCCTCATCGGAATAAAGTAAACCAAAGTAGTTCCTCATTGCTCTTCTACGCGTAGATACCGCTGAACGCCAAATCGGATTTTCTTTTGAAGGCCACTTTTCCAAATCGTCTGTCCACCTGCCTAAAACATAGCGTTTATTGTATAACTCTTTTGTTTTTATTGCCGGATGCGAATCAACAAATGCCTTAACATTACCAAACCATTCTCTCAATGTCAACTTTAGTTCTTCTAAGCCGCCTGAATTACCCAGCAAATTGTTATTTTTAAGGTATCTTGCGATTTTTAACAACTCTTTTTCCGAATCAGGTTGTGCTGATAATCTTTGCCATTCATTATCAAACTCCTGCGAAATACCTAACCCTATTATCCTATTCAATCTCCATTTTAAATTCCCCTGCATGGAATTAAAAATATCTTTGCCGATTTTTGACATCCCCTGGATCACCTCTGAATCATGGGAACCGGTTACAATAATATGCACGACCGCTTTTCCATCCATAAAATGCATATCTATCTCCGCGGCAGGACGCATATCTAAAATATAATCTAACTTCTTGGCAGATTCCATTGCCTTAAGCGAACCGGTTAATCTATTGTGACCAGTGACATAAAGAACCGTGATTCCATTATTTATCGCGTGTTCAACTAATTCTTCAGGCGTAAGCTTTCCGTCGTCTTCTAAATTAGTATGGGCGTGATACGCGGGAACCCCCAGCTTAATGAATTTCTCTCTAGCCTTAAGAACTAAGGTTAATTTATCCCCAAGCGGCAAAAGCCTCTCTAATGCGCCATTATTACCACCAAGTAAATCATTTTCGATTTCCCCTATCTTTACCTCTAACGTTTTCTGCGCCCTAAGAATCGCTTTTTCCTCTTTCGTATATTTCACATGAACATTCTCCGGCTCTTTCCGGCAATCAGCAGCTTGCGCGGCAAGAAAATCATTTACAATATTTAAAGCAATATAATCTTCCGTGGCCTTATACAGTTTTTCAAGGTCAGGTTTTCGGTTTTCTTCTCCTAGTTTTAACGCTATCAACCCAATCACCTCATTGAGGCTGCGATGAGCGTACATAACAATTTTTAACTCATCCATTAGAAAAGGCTCTAATGTATTTATATTCAATTTTGTGAAAAGGCCGTTAATCTCCGCTATTTGCTCATCAGTAATCGCGGAAGTAACTCTTCCAAAACTGACGTGTATCCTCAAGCTGCCTTTATCCTCGGTAGGTAACAATGAGAAGGTTTTCTTTATATTAAGTTTCTTCCCCTCTTTTTCTTCTATATATTCACTTCCCGGCTCAAGATGGAACGATATTTCTCCATCTCCGTCAAAATATGCTAAATTTGCGATCTTAACCTTAAACGGCTTATGCGTCTGAGCCATCACCGCTAAAGCAGTCTCCAAGTCAACTATCGGCTCGCCTTGAATATTTATCGAAGCTTTGGCTCCTAATTCTTCAATCCTATTCCTATGCTCAGCTAAAACTTCTTGATCTAATTTAATAAGTCCGTTAAGGCCTGCCTCGATATCTTTAAATGCGCGATTAGGAAATTTATCAGAAATTTTATTCGTTTCTTCAATAGCTTTCTGTGTCCGGACAAGGGCTTCTGCCAATTTAGCTTTTATTTCTGCACCGGAAGAAGCTCTGCCGGCCGCAGCCAAACTCTCAGATATCACAGGCAAATTCCTAGAGAGATTTTCCTGAATCATTGTTACTATCCTCTTAATCTTCTCGAGCGTCTTACGCATAGAATCTATATCTTTTTCTTTGAATTCTGCGGTGCGGGTAATAGCTTGAATAGTCATATGTAAAGCATTAACGCCTTCTTCTTCATTAAATTCCACTTTCCCGTTTGTTATCCTTCTAATTTCCCTGCGGGCATCTTCAATTTTTTGCTTAAATTCTCCATAATGATTATTGTGTTCTCCAAACGGAAATCCCGCTACAATAGTAACAGCAAAACCTTTCTTCCTATTCTTATTAAGTGTATCCGTAACCCTTTGTTCACGAATGATTCTCTTAAATTCGCTTAGTTCGATTAAATTAAAATAGTTCACAGCCTCTTGGCTCAACCCAAACTTAATAGAACCGTTTTGCCTGGCTTCTAAAAATAAATCTTTGTAATTATCCCTTATTACCTTGTTATTAGCTGTCTGAATAATTATCTTATCGTCTTTATAGAACTTCTCGCCAATTTCCTGTTCGACGTTTACCCCGCCATCACTCAAAAATCTGTTCTTCTTACGAACACTAAATTCAG
Organism: Candidatus Omnitrophota bacterium; assembly: GCA_030693145.1. Taxonomy (GTDB): domain Bacteria; phylum Omnitrophota; class Gorgyraeia; order Gygaellales; family Profunditerraquicolaceae; genus UBA6249. The sequence goes on along the minus strand of JAUYBI010000041.1, from coordinate 25,947 downwards.
CGTTCAACTTTAATACATCTGATTTTATTTGTTCAACCTCTCTCGAAAAATAAAAGTTCCTCATCTGCCCTTCTGCTAACCGATTATTAACCATTAATATAATCAGCTTTTCATTCACAAACTCGGTTTCATATATAAAATTACTGTATATTTTAAACCAAGTATTCACTACTTCCCCCCTCGGCCCCATTTTCTCCCGCATATACTTCTCAGCGACTTCTTCATCAGTTAGTTCCTTAGTTAGAAGATGTCCTTTTTCATGCAATAAAATAGCCTCTATAATCTCATAAGCCAATTCCGGACAGACACGGCGAACTTCAGTTATTTTCTCAATAAATCTCCGGAATAATATAAATATTAAAGATTCTGCTGACAGATCTACTGATCCCGCGAAAGCCATAGTTCTATTCTGAATTTTATCGACATCTTCGACTACCATAACAGGAGTAGTTAATCCGGTAATTTTTAATTCCCGACTTTGAAGAATTAAATACCCTAACATATCCTTTTCATCATATGTCAGTTTATTTCTTACATCGCGTTTTTCAGAAAGACAATTCATTAAATAAGCCTGGAGAACCATTGGGCGAACTCCCCTATTTCTTAAATCTTGCCCTTTTAACGACATCGCGTAACCCCTCAATGCATCCTGGAATGAACTATCTATCTTTAATGCTTTCTTGCATTCCTTTTCGGCTTCTTCCCATTTTCCCTTCTCAAGATAGCTATCCCCGTTCTTAACATAATCAATGATGGTATTTTTCTTTCGGAACAAATCAAAAATACTTCCGCCGTCGGCTGCTCGCATTGCGTCAAAAGAAACTTCGTTTGACTGTTGGCTAATGGCTTTGGATGTTATTTTTTTGCCGCTATCGCGTTGCTTCTTAAATAAATCAAAATTTTTCTTTATTAATTCAATGATCTCTCTTGTTCCTTCGATCTTTTTTCCATAATCTATAACGCTATCGGCTAACTTATCTCTATCTTTTTCTCCTATATTTATGCCTATTACGCCGTTCTTCTCAACTACAACATTATCTTCTTTCGTGCCTTTAATAAATCTGTCTGCAAGGTAAATAAAATATTTTGGATTTAAACCTAAGGTTGCAATAGCATCCTCTACGCAAATAGATTTATCTAAGCCGTTTCGTAAAATATAAATGCCCGTATTCGCCGGATGAACCTCAAAACTCTCATCATTTATTTCTTCTTCTAATTTCCCCTTAACATAATTGCTATCTTTTTCATCTAAAACTATATCTATCCGAATCTGAGTATCTTTGTCTTTTAGCTCAAAAACGGGCAGCAGAATATTATTATCTTGAGAAAGGCGCACCATTGCTCCTTGAAGTTTTTTCCAAATTTCCTGCTTTTTCTCTTCTGAAGTAAATCCTTTGCGGTAATCTTTAACCTCCTGCATCTCTTTTTTATTTTGTTCATAAATATATTTTTTGGTTCTATTGTCCGCATATATAATAAAATTACTAAGATTACTTTCTTGCACTAAATCAAGAATAAACCTACCGTCATTAGTTATTAACCTACCCTTATTGCCTAATAGATCATCTATTTTGTTATTCGTAATGATAATCACTCTAAATCCTGAGTTTAGCAGATTAATTAACCCTTGAGCGATTCCTTCCCCTAATTTTTTGTTATTTTTATCGTAGATTGTGCCATTGAAATCAAAAGCTATACAGCCCTGTTCAAGTATGCCCCTTACAGAAAAATCTTTGCTTATTATTTTAAAAGTAACATCTCTTTCTTTGATTACAATCACCTTGCTGCTTTGCCAAAAATCTTCAATACTGCCTTCCATCCACCATCCCTTTATCGCAGGCTGTGAAATTAATCCCGGCAGATGAAACGCGATTACGCCGGGGCTTAATAATTCACCCTCTGTTCCTCTACCTCTAACTTGAACTAAATGGTCACCTTTAAACTCTTTTCCTAAACTTTTTATTACTCTTCTTATAGCTATATCCTGATAATGTGTGTTAGGGGTTTCCTGAATACCATAATCTAATCCGCTCATAACATTACTGGGAGCGGTATCATAAACATCACCAGCCATGCTTAAAAGCCATTCAAGTTGTTCCGGATTATTTAAGAAGAAATTATAATAAGCTTCTTCATAATAATAAATTAAAGCCTCCCCTATATAGACTAATTTACCTTCTATTATGTGCCGCTCTTCCCACATCCCTTCTCCTAGCCATTCATTTAATATTTTTGTAATTTCTGAACGTTTACTACCAAAATAACCCGGGCGGTAGAAACCGGAATTTACCATCTCTTTTAGAAATTCTTCACGAGTAACTTCAAGAATATGCTTTTGGGGAAAAATTACAGATTCTTTATTACACAACTCCCCTCCATCTCTCCGAATTTCTCTCAGAATTTTTCCGAATTTCTTATCCAATTCAAGCACAAGAGTCACCAATATTCGGTTTTTATATTCATTCCCGGTGGTATAAAATCCATAATTAATGCTCAAGCTGGCATCCCTGATTATAAAATCAGTATCCCCATTTTTATATAACGGCATCATGAATATCTGATACCAGACAAAATAAGCCAAAAGGGCCAGTCCATCCCTTTGTCTCAAGACATATCGCGTTGCAATCTGTTCCTGCTCAACCTTATCTTGGGGATCATTTCCGGTATTACTTTCCATAAACGCCTTAAAATGGCCTTCTTCATGAATCATAACTGCGTCAATGATACGTTTGGCGAAAAGCGGATCAACCGACTCAATATAAACTATGTTCTCCAGAAACCTTTTAAAGACAAGAATCTGCCCCGCTTCATCTAACGATTCAGGACGCGCAATATATTTACCAGCCTCATCATTCTCGAAAGGAAGAACCAATGCCATGGTATACCCATACGTGTCCTTATTTTCCTTATACGAAACAGAAACTCTCTTAATGCTACCCAAAGAATATTTCCTGATTTCTTTATGAATTCTCAAAAAAAGCTCATTTTCTTTATTACTCAGGGATTCCGGCCGCGAATTTCTTTCCAGCATATCTTTCTCTGTAGACCGCATTAAACTTAAGAGAAAAAGCTTGAATTTGATCTCATCCAGAACTCCTCCATCCTTTATTACCCTGCCATTAGCTGTCTGAATAATTATCTTATCGTCTTTATAGAACTTCTCGCCAATTTCCTGCTCAACGTTTACGCCTCCATCCCTCAAGCTCTCTTCAAATATCTCCTCAAATACCCCCTCGGTATTCTCTTTAAGGAAGCCTATCTTGGGTTCGGCGGATTTACCTGCTTCTCTGGGCGGTGAGAATTCTATGCCTGCCAAGAATAAATCTTTATGAATCTTAAGGTTCCGGGCTTTATTTCTTAAGGTGATTACCTCTTCTTCTGTGTATATTAATGGCCCGCGGGACTTCTTGGCTTCATTGGAGGATGCTCCGTGGTCAGTCCTAATTTCAGGCTTAGGTTTTTGGTAGAGCGCTTCAAGAAGCTGTTCAGTCTTAGCAGACAGATATTCTCTTATCATGAGATTATCTTTTTCTTGTCCATTGACTTTAAGTTTGGAGCCGTCATCGTCTCTGACAGGGAACCTTTCCTCGCTGTTAAGGAGAAGGTTATCTTTCTCAGCCTGTTCCTTATATTTGTTAATCAGAAGCTTGAAATACCCTAAGCCTAACTTTTCAATTAAGGATGGATTATCTACTACGTTGTTCACATACCAATCATAACTCTTCGGGCTAGCTTTTCTTTCAACGCCAAAATATTCTTCCAGCTTCACGGTGTCGAATTTGTTTAAGATTACATCTGTGAATAACTCATCAATGGTATAATCTGTCTTATCTTTAATAAACTTTATCAGTTCTATAAGGCTGTAGCCGGCAGTCTCGTTGTCTACCACGGGGTTAATCACTAAAACTATCGGAATATCGTTCTTAACCCTTCTTCCTGCTAATGCCTCGAGCAATCCTTTAACCAAAAAGTGCGGTAGAAGGCTGGTAAAGAAGGAACCCGGGCCAAAAATTATGCCTTTGGTATTTTGCGAGGTGATAGCACTGATTACTTCTTGGTTTGCAATGAGAGTTGTTTCACTTGGCTTATAAAGGACAAGAATCTCTTCTTTTTTGTCCTTGTTAATGATTAATTCTTCGCTTCTTTCTTCGGTCACCCCAAAATCTATTATCTTAGAGTAATTGGCAGTCTCGGTAATGTTGGTCTGCATAGCGCAGAATCTGCTTCTTACATAGACGTTAAGTTTATCCATCAAAAGCGGCTTATATATATAGGTATTGGCTTTTTCAGTTTCAAACCTTACTCTACCGGTGCCATCAGCGGCAATAGAATATGTTTTAGCTTCGTATTCTATAGAGCTTTCCTCTATTGCTTCAGGTTCTATGAGAGAAGTTTTATTTGATTCATTAACTGAGAAGCTGAATTTATTGTCGTTATCCCTATTTACGGTCACGCTTATGCCTTCTGTCAGCGTAAAGGTTAGCGTGGGGTTATTAATATCTAAGGTATACGGCTCTTGTTTGGCTTTTTTATCGGTGCTGATGGTTATCTGCCCTTTTTCTTTGTCTATACCAACGATAATAACGTGCTTGTTGTGTTCTTTCTTAGCCGGCTCTTCTATGAGGATTACTGTATCCTGATATACACAGTAAACGGTTGCCGGAATCATGTGAGATAAGGAAGATTCGCCTTCTTTGATGCCGGCAAACAATGCTAAGAGGTCCAATGCCTGGTGGAATACTTTAAGCTCTTCAGGATTGCTAATAAGAGATTTTCTTTCGTTGGGCTCGTATTTAGGCTTAATATCGATATTGATCAAACCTAAGTAATCTATTGCTGCCAATAAGAGGAGGTTACGGATGCTTGCGCCGTCTAAAGGTATTATCTTACGGTCAAAATATTTCTGGATTATATCCGTCAGGTTAAGCAGGCTGATTACAAAATACAGATAATCTTCGCTTACCTGAGTAGTCTTTTCCGCGTAACCAATACCTTCCTTGTTAATCAAAGTATATTCTATGTTCCCCTTTAATAACCTTATGATTAACTCTTTAAAGGTATCAAGATAAATAACTTTTCCTGCTTCATCATAGAAGAGAATCTTACCGACTTTAAACTCGTTTCCTTCTTTATCAACCTGCGGAATCTTGCCTTCCTTTAAATCTTTTTCTGTGGCAAGTTTTATCCTGCCCTGATCATCTAAGAGCTTATAGGTCTTATCTATGGTGGCAAAGCCTTTGAAGAGGGAGTTGACTAAGTCGCCTACGGAGGGTATCCAGCCGTAGCCTTTGGCAATCAAGGCTTTGATCATCTTAAAGGTTGCGCCGCCGTCATCTATGGAGGATTGGATGGATTGGATAATCGCTTTGATACCGGAAATGAGGTGTTTGAGAGGTTTGATTGAAGCCAACAGGCCGCTTCCGCCGCCAAAACAGAGGAACCGGCTTAGTTTTTCCGGAGGTGAGCGCAGCCTTGCGAGTATCTGCTCTATCTGTTTGGGAACAAAAACGCCTTCAGTGTATTCTAAGCGGATTGCCTTTTGCACTGTTTCCTTGTCTTTGGGACTAAACATACCTTTTAATACCTGTTCTCTGCTGAACCCTCGCGCGCTCTCCGCTTTACTTATGTACTCATCTAATAGCTCTTCCTTCCCGGAGAAAATATTACGTAAAATATGCTCGATTGAATCTTTATCTCCATCTTTGGTGATTTTACGATATAATTCTATAAACAGTTTCTCTAATTTCATGTCATACAGATGTGTAGTATATGCTATTCTAAGAAGTTCTAAGGCGCCGGTGTAATCTTTATTGCCTATCTGTATATTTGCCTTATTAATAAACGGTTGCGCAAGGAATTCCCCGTCTCTGAAGTAGTTATCAAAATCAGGAGGCATTATATCTTCCCATGTCCAATACTTACTTATCACATTACCGCTCTCGTCTTTATCATGCACTATGCCTTTTCTTATGCTCTCTTTTGTATCTTTCGGGTAATCCTTGCCGTGGTAGTCAGGAATGTTGTAAACAACAGGCAATTGTTCCTCGTTTTTGCCTGTTTTATTCCTTATCTCCTCTATGAACTCAGCTACTCCTTTTCTCTGATCCTTTTGCCAACCCGCGCCAACCGCATGAAGGATACCCTTATTTACCATATCAATAACTTTCTCTTTAAAAGGCTCTTTGGTCTCGGACTTAATTTCTTTTATCACATAAAACTCAAACCCAGGATGCGCCAACACAACACGGGCCCCGGTATCCGAAACTTCTTTAGCTACAACCTCTGCCCGTTTCATTCTGGTTTTTGAAACTTGCTCAATTTCTTCGTCAGAATAGGCTAAATCAAAGAATGCCCTCAACGCCCTTCTTATCGGCGATGCTTTTTTACCCCAACCTTTTATTACATCCGTCCAATTGCCAAGAAAATCCAATTTGGTATAGAATGCTTTTGAATACATTTTTTCATGCCTATCCGTATATTCTTTAATATCCCTAAACCAAAAAAATAATTTTTCTTTCAAAACATAAATATCCGCGTTTTCAATCAATTTTTCTTTGTATAAGTCTGAGCCAATATCTAATAATCCCTGTTCTAAACCTTTTCCTATAATTTTATTCCATTCCGATTCGAACTCTTCTTTTATGCCTAATTCAACCACTCTCCTAAATCTCCACTTGAAATTTTCCTGCATTGATTCAAATATCTTTCTGCCGATTTCGCCGACCATTTTTATCACTTTTTTATCTCGAGGTAGTATAACAACGATATGAGTAATTGCGGTTGCGCCTACAAATGGGGTATCTATTTCTACCCCGAGGCGCATTTCTAAAATACAATTAGCCTTCTTGGCATATTCCATTGCTTTAAGAGAACCTGTTATCCTATCATGTCCGGTGACATAGAGAACCGTTATACCGCTATCAATTGCATGATATACTAATTTTTGTGGGTTTAACCTACCGTCATCCTCTAGATTGGTATGCGTATGATACGCGGGAACACCTAACCGGATAAACTTTTCTCTGGCCTTAATAACTAAGCTTAATTTTCCCCAAAGCTTTAAAAGATCTTCTACCACACCATTATTGCCACCTAGTAAATCTTCTTCTAATTTCTTTATCTTTTTCTCTAACTGCCCTTGCGCTCTGATAATCTCCACCTCGATATCCCTATATTTTACATGGACATTTTCCGGCTCCTTCCAGCAAGGTAAAACTCCTTCTTTCAAAAATTTGTCTATAATATTTAAAGGTTCTTCTTCATTATCTTCTTTTAAAGTTCCTGATTTGATCGGCTCTGAGCTTGTAGGACTAACCAACACCCCAATTTTTTCTATAACAAAGTCAGCTGACTCTTCTAAGGTTAATTTGTCTGTTTCAACCGTAATCTCGGGAGAATTAGGTTCTTCATAAGGTGAAGATATGCCGGTAAATTCCGGTATAATCCCCTTTCTTGCCTTTTTGTATAACCCTTTTACATCGCGAGCTTCACAAACTGTTAGCGGGCATTTGATATATATTTCAATAAACTTACTGCCTATCTGCTTTCTAGCGTTTTCTCGGGCAAGTTTAAAAGGCGAAATAAAAGAAGTAATTACTACAATTCCTGACTCTGTTAATACCTTAGAAATACGCGTGACTCTTTCTATATTACGATCCCTGTCATCTTTACTGAAACCTAAATCTCTATTTAAAGTTTTTCTTATAAGATCTCCATCTATGCGCTCACACGTAATTCCGGATTTTTTCAATCTACCTGCTATATTATCCGCTAAGGTTGTCTTACCCGAAGACGGAAGGCCTGTTAACCACAATGTTAATCCTTTCTGAGTTGCCGCAGTTTTATAAATTATTTCATCCATAATATTCCCCAACTTAGCTTTACTACCTCTCCCTAAAATTAAAACGTACCTTTCTGAGTTGCCTAATTTATTCAAAAAGACCTCTATTGATAGAAAATCTTTATATTTAATTAAATTCACTTCTCCCAATTCGTTTCTTAATATATATTTTCCAATGATTTCGCCGTTGCAAATTATATGATAAAAAAGCAGGGTATCTTTATCCCATGTTACAAATTCAAAATCTTTATTTTCTTTTGCAATATCAATAATTTTAATCAATTGTTCTCTTGTATTTGCCGAGTAAACTTTATCTAAGATATTATGCGCTATACGGACAGCCTCTTTTTCCGTGCTTACAGGTAAAATGATTTTTCCATCATCCAATCTTCCTATGTTTGATTGATCAATACCGCCATCATTATGATCAGAACGGCTATATTCTCTGCTTTTGATTTTCCGAGCAAGATAAGTCAAGCCGATAAGACAGCCATATTTAAGATCTGTCTCGTTAGAGCTGGCTATTTTCACTTTATTACCATTATTATTTTCATCTCTTAGAATCTTATTTGCGGCGTCGGCAACAGCCTTTCCTGATGCTCCAAGCAAGATGCCCCCTGAAAGTATAACATGCTCTATTTTATAATATTTTTCAACCCCCTTAACAAGCGCCGCAACCCATTCTCCGACATTAGTAAATGCTTTTAAGGCATCAGCTTTCTGTTCTTTATTTCCGCGCGTAAGCCAAGAACGTAAAATTCGCGGGACTTCATCATTTGCGCCAAAGCCGTATTTTTCATACAAACCTAATCTACGAGCGCTATTCTCTATTCCCCACCAGGATATATATGCCCCTGCCCAACCACGGGATTTTGTAAGTCCGTGAAGGATGGCATTTTCATCTAAATCAATGATTACCTTGGTAAATTCATTTATTCCTTCGGGAATCTGTCCGTTTTCATCAATATATCCGGATGATAAAGTATTACCGAATTTAAGCACCAAGGTATTATGATAACCATATTTCTCGGCAATCCCCAATGCCTCCAGGTTTCCATCATTCTCTACAAAAACGGCTTTCCCTGGGAATTCACCGGCAATTAGACGCGGTAAATCTTTAAGATGTTCTATGCCTTCAAAAGTGAACTCCGCGGAAAGGCCGGTTTTGACTCCTATAATGTTATTATTCCGGACAACAACGCTCACACTAAGGCCTATGCTATCAATATCATCGGTTTTTAAATTAGCTTCACTCATTTTCTTGCGTACAGCATCAATAACTCTTTGCAAGAGTAATTTCGAATTAAACCTATCCACGCCATCAGGCCAAGTCTTAAAGCTTACCGGCTCAGAAAGATATTTTAACCTTCCGTCCGCGCTAAGCTCCATTATTCCTATTTTAACCATCATCTTCCCAAAATTAATCCCGATTATTTTTGTGGAAATAGCCTTGGCTTCCGGAATAAGTTTTACACCGTTAGCATTAAATAAGGTTTCTTCAAGCTCGAATCCTTCCGCCTGTTCTGCGGTAATTATAAATCTTTCTACGCCGAAATAACTACCGACCATTTCGCTAACCTTAGTAACTGCTTCCTCGCTATTATAATGTTCATCAAAATACTTACTTAATCTTTCTATAATCCCCTCAATGCTAGAATTTACCACTACGCTTCTAGCGCTTCGGGTTATAATCCGGTTATTAATCTCCGCGGAAATATATTTAAAAACCACTCCCCAAGAGTCATCATTTAAATCCTTTGGCACGCTTATAGAAAAATCTACGGATTTATCAACAGCTCCCTGAAAGGTAAATGATATAGTTTCATAATTAACAGGATTTTTAGCTGCTTCTTGCCTAAATTGTTCGAAAACTTCCTGCCATTCGTAAATAAACCTTTTATTTTTCAATGATGCTAAAGAACCGCTATATGCTTCGATTTTCACCCCTGTTTTATCTAATAACCATTCGACAACTTTGCCTCTCTTGTTAAGCAATGTTATAAGGTTATCTCTAAAGCCTTCTTTGGCAATAAATATGCAATATCCGCCTCCTCCGGTCCCAATAGCGCTAGCTCCTTCAATTAAATCTTGCGCCTCCGCTATAATGCTGTCTAAATAATCAGTCCTTATGCCGGGAGAAGTTAATTTCATAAGATTGTATTTTTCTATAAGCAGCTTACCTAACAAAACCATATTTTTGTCCAATAAGGCGGCTTTCATTTGCTTATGTATATTATGCGCTCTTTTTCTCAGGGTTTTTATTAACCCGTATGACAAAACCTGTGCCTTAAAAACAGGTTTAAATTCATCAGTAGCGCTGTCACGGGCTACACTGCTATCCCACAAAATAAGTTTTTCTTGTAAATTTGCTACAACTGTTTCGTCTAATTTAAGAGGATAAACCTCAGGAAAAATTTTACCAGCGGGAGCGACCAATTCCTTGATTTGCGGATAATAAACTCCCAAATGATCCTGCCATCCGCCAAAAGAACCGAGTAAAAGCTCAACCAATAAAACGCTATCGTTCGTTGCTTCTATGTCTTCTTGGCGGCCCATAACTCGATTTATCGCCATAAATCCCAATAAACTCAGAATATTGCTGCTACCCGCCCCTTGCGAGGAATGGTGATGGATCTCTATCTCTAACCCTCCTCCTATTTCAACCATAACATCGGAAAGCGAACGGGTATCATCGGGATTAATGATTCCTGAAACTATCAAAATAACTTTTACCATCCGGAATGAATCTTTAATATTCGAATATTCCTTAATCTCTGCGATAGAATTAATTTCTTTACTGCTAACCGTCTTATTACCAAACGAATCAAAATCCACTCTTACAATTCTTATAATTTTTTCTTTAAGCACCTTTACAGTTACGCTCAGAGGCCTGTTTCCGCTGATGTTAACGCCCATATTCAAAACCTTTCCTCCTTGCGCTAAAGAAACAGGCAGGCGGTCAGAAGCCAAACAGCTGCTAAAAGGAACGCGTATCGGGGCGTTTACTGTAACTTTATCTCCCGGATTAATTAAAAGACGACCAGCTTTATGTTTATTCTTCCGGTTTTCATAGCGCTCCATAAGCACCTTTCGTGCCCGCTTTTCATAATAACCCTCTTGCGCAAAATCCTCATTATTTTTCAACAATTTATTTATAGCTTTGGCCTTTTCAACCTTTTCATTCGCGTAATTCTTATTGCTATCTACGATTGTGCTGTATAAGTTCGCAAAATAGCGAATAATATTTTGAGTTACTATTTCCGCCTGTTCAGCGCTCATCGTCTCATATATCGGAAGCGCAATATGATAATCGGATAACTGTTCCGAAATAAAGGTATCCTTGCGAGGCAAATATAGCTTACCTTCAGGATAAATCTGCCTGTCTAATGTATAACCATAAATTAGCCCGGGCAGCTCTATGCCTTGGCGCTCACACTCAACTTTCAGCGCGCTGTAATTAAAATCGGGATAAATACCGGGATCTACAACCAAGATATATTTATAATAATTCGATTCGCACTCATGGACTTTTAAAATATTTAATCCTCTTATATCCCCTAACTGAGCGTCATAGATGGCAGCTATTTTCCTGCGTTGTTCTATCCTTTTATCTAAATCTTTCAGGTCAGCTATAACTACTATAGACTGCATTTCATCCATTTTAAAATTACCGCCTAAGACATTATAAACTTCACCCCTTGATTTCTCCAAACGCCCCATCGCGCGATAAGAATGCAATTTATTAAACAGGTCTGCATCATCCGTAACAATAATCCCTCCATTTATAGAAGTAAGAACTTTTGTGGCATATAATGAAAATACGGCAGCATCTCCAAAATTTCCTGCGGGTATACCCTTATAGGTTGAACCATGCGCGTGAGAAGCGTCTTCCAGAAGGAAAAGATTCCTTTCTCTCGCGATTTTTTGTATTTGTTCGATATCTGAACTAATAACACCGCCCATATGCACAACAATAATTCCCGCGATATTTAGGCCTTTATTCTCATTATCTAAAAGATCCGCCAATTTATCCGGATCTAAACTAAATGTTTTACTAGACACATCCGCAAGGATAACGTTACCGCCAGCGTGAATAACGCTAACTACATCAGCGATATTGGCGTTGGCTGGCACGACAATTGACCTGCCATCTAATGAACCGAATTGCGCTCTTAAAACCAACTCCAGACCAAGGGTGCCGTTATTAACAGCTACCGCGAATTTCTTGCCTACTTTACGGGTAAACATGTTTTCAAATACAAAGGTATAGCGGCCCATTTCAAGCTGTTCGCTTTCTAAAAGCGCAGAAATATCAGATAGAATGCTTTTCTTTTTATTCGCGGAAAATGGACGCCTAAAAACAGGGACTCTCTTTAACTCCCTACTGTATTTCTTGTAAGCTTCAAAAAGGGATTTACGGAATTCCAATGTTTTATCTAAACTCATCTCATTTGTTTCAAATACCGGATAAAGATTAACTTTTATTTCTCCTCCTTTAAGACCAGGCTCCTCCTCAAACATTAGCTTATCCCAAAAAGTTCTTAACTCTGCGATCGTTTCCAAATCCACCAATTCCGTAATTTTTCTTTCACTTTCCTTAACATCTTCCCATAATCTCAGAATTTCATCCTGTGAAAACATGTTAAAATCTTTGCTTTTCTGTTCCTTTTCCCTGTTTACCGCCAGCCACAGTTCAAACAATTCTGTTCCGGGCAGCGGCTTCACAACGGTAACATTTATTGAATCAGGCCTATTCTGTTCAATAATATCTATGGTTTTTTGTATGCTAAGCGCGTCTTGGCCGGGGACTCCGACTATTAAAAAGTATTTTACAAAGATACCCGCTTTTTTGATTAATTCGGTGGTTTTGCTAAGAATCCCGAGGTTGAGGTGCTTATTCATTAATTTTAGAATTGCTTCGTCACCGCTCTCCACTCCAATAGCAAAACCAGTGCACCCGGAATCTTTAGCAAGCCTCAAAAATTCCTGTTCTTTACCGTAGTCTCCGTCTTCTTTTACCTTGCGCACAATCGCGTCTGCGCGCGTCATAGCCATCCATCTGACCGGTAAAGCCCTTTTAATTATCAGTTCAAATATCTTGCTGGCATATTCTTGATCCGCTGTAAATGTATCATCAAAAAAGTGGAACATTTCAATTCCATAATTACGATACACAAATTCTATCTCATTAACCACCGATTCTGGATTGCGCTTCCTTACTCGAGGGAAAACTGTTTGGCCCGCACAAAAGGCGCATCTATGATAACACCCTCTGGCCGCCATAATCGGATAAACCAACTCTCCTTCTAATATATCGTCATAACGATCCAACCGTAACAGATCTAAGCTTTCGGCAGCCATCGGTAATTCCTCAATATCATGCCTATCGGAAACAAATCCTCCGCTGATAATTTGGCCTTTTTCTTTAAAACAAACCCCGTCTATTCCTCTAAAGCTTTTCCCGTAACCAAATGCCTCTACAACCCTGCTAAAAGTCAACTCGCCTTCACCGATAACCACAACATCAAAATCAGAGTTACGCAACGTGTATTCGGGCAATGCGGAAGAATGTGGCCCTCCTGTAACAAGCAGAATTTCCGGATAATTATTTCTTATCGCGCTGGCTATTTCCTTACCGATTCCAAAGAAGACAGAAATCAAAGAAACTCCTATTACATCGGGTTTTTCTTCGCCAATTTTTCTGATTAATCCATCTACATCGATCTGTTCGGCCGGCATATCAACTATTGAAACATCTACTTTAGAAAAATCCTTTCGTAAAGCGCTGGCCAAATACATTAATCCCAGAGGCATACGGGTAGGTTTATTTATCTGCCAAATAAAACCCGGCTGAATTAACATAACATGTTTTACTTTGCCCGGCAGGCAAGGATGAACTTTTACCTCTGACTTTTCTATTATTTCTCCCCCGTCATATTTATCATCATTATCTTTTGTATTTAGCCTATCATTTGAAATTACCAGTAAAATTTCTTTAGCTGAACCTTCATTAAGTTCTTCTATTTTTTCAACGCCAAACGATAAAAGAGAAATGTTTAACTTTTTTAACTTCGCTAAAACATATTCCGCGTTGGCCTCAAGTTCTTTATAAGCCTCTTCTTTATAGACTGCCGCTGAAGCATAGGCTAGAATTTTGCTCACTTCATGCGGCATCACTCCTAATGGATTGTATGCAGTAGAGGTGTTAGGTAATACTGTAATTTCTTTGCCCAGCGGGCCGACATGCATTATCAAACCCATTAAGCTGTTGAATTCTTCTTTCTTAAGCGCTCTATCAGCCACATCATAATCGTTGCCCGGTACTTTAATGTCTATCCCCGGAACTAATACTTCCAAAATCTCATCTCCTATAAATCCTATCTTAAGGCGGTCAGCGCCAATTCCGTTTTCCTTTTTTATAACCTTAATCGTATTCTCGATACCCTGCCCTTTACCGGTAGGCGAAATATCTAATGTCGTTGCTCCGCCGGGCTGAGTCGAGCAATATATGGGCGCTAATTGGCTCGGCTGCTTATCCTCTCTTTTCAATAATTCCCTCAACTCATCGTATCCCCTAACAATCGCCTCTTTCTGGTCTTCCCGAACCCTATGCAAGTACTGTTTTTCTCCCAGATTAATCGAAATTTCCCATTTTTCAGTTAGTTCTTTTTTCGCTATTTTATCTAATAATCCGACTAAATCTCCCGGAGTTTTTAGCAACTCAGATATTAATAACCCCTGCAACCTGCGTTTTTCCGCTCTCGGAGGTAAATCACAATCCCTGCGCTTATCATGCCGGCCTGAGATTAAAACTGCCAACGCAGCATACCCTAACACTTCATATTTATCATCTTGCGCATTAACCAGTTTTTTAAATTCCGCTTCTCTTTTTTCTATGGTGTGGCCTTCCGCAGAATAAGGAATTTCCGGCATGGTTAACCTGCCTGCTAATTCAATTATCTTAGTGGTTAAAATATCCATTGAATTCTGAAACACCTTTTTATGGCCTTGTTTAGCTGAATCGTAAACAAAAATCGCGTTCCCTGAAGAAGCTCCGATTATAAATGTCTTAAAAAGGTCCTCTAAAGAGTGCTTTCCCTGCTTTATGCCGGTTTGTGTCTCCATAAGCTCGATCCGGTTGTTTATCTGGATTACCTCTTCTAATACCTGTTTCAGCGGACCCTCAAACATCTGGGCTGTAAGCACTGATTTTATAATTTTATGGTTTCTCAAATAAATCCAGGCATAGTATGCCATCTCCGGAGTCATCTTTGTTCCGGCAGCTGTCCATGTCCCATCCATATCCTTGGCTATAA
Organism: Candidatus Omnitrophota bacterium; assembly: GCA_030693145.1. Taxonomy (GTDB): domain Bacteria; phylum Omnitrophota; class Gorgyraeia; order Gygaellales; family Profunditerraquicolaceae; genus UBA6249. Next base: position 10,791 of record JAUYBI010000041.1, on the reverse strand, counting down.
CCGGCACCTTACCTTCTTGGATAGTTTTTTTAGTAAACCGGATAATCGATATCGCCGCAGATACTTGTCCTAGCAACTTTAACATATTGCTTGGCACAAATTTGTCTCCTTCTAATAACTCTATATTCTCAGACAGGAATATCTTCTCGTAGTTTATTTCGTCTTCAAGGCTAAGGCCCGTATTTTGTAAATACCTGGCTTTCCTTATTTGAAAGCTTATTACTGCTTTCAATGCCTCTATCTTTTCCTGCACGCTAAAACCAACCTCCAGGATTTCATTTGGTAATGATATAACTATATTTGCGTCATCTTCTTTAATAATGCCTAAACGATGCGCTTTTTCTTTTATCACGCCATCTTTGCCTGCAAACTCCTTATATGTCATTGCCACAGATAAAATCTTAAGGCTGATTCCTTTTTCTTCATCTATGATAATCGGCTTGTTTAGTTCGATTACCGCATCTTCTAACTTTTTACCGGTTGCCTCCTCTATTGCCTGTCGGATCACATACTGCGTCAAAGTTTCTTTTACTCCCTTTTGTTCTGCCCATTGCGGCTTTTTATTTTTATTCAACCAGTTATAAAGCTCTTCCGCCAATCCGCGGCGGAATATCAATTCATGGATACTTTCCATGCCAAAACTCTGGATACTTAATCCCGCACCTTTAAGCAGGTCTTTAATTTCTTCTCCCCTTTTGATTAATTCAAACATTAACCGAGGCTTAAGCTCTTCTCTTGTTGTTTCATCTAAGGCTTTCCATACTTGTCCGGCGAGTTTCTCCGGCACCGCCAGAATTGAAGCATTATATATATCCGGGTTCTGTCTTTGCGGATGTAAACTCACTTCCACAAAGTTATAATCTGAATACACCTCTATTCCTCTCTCTCTTAATCTTTCGATGTCCTCCTGCTCCGGATTATTCGCCCCGCAATACCCGCCAAACTTACCTGAAAACGCGTCTTTATATATGCCAAAGTTCTCCCGCGCTGCTAAAATAGGCCGGTCTTCTACTTCTTTGCTATTATTGGCGATAATTACATCCCAGATTTCCTCTACGCTTATACCCGTTATCCGTTGCGTGAATTCCACGGTTGTCGACCACCAGCTCTTACCGCGTGTCTCATCGTCTTTAACCGGATCAGTTAACAATATACTGCGGCCTGTCTGTCTGGATTTTATTGCCTGCATAAGGCTCTTATTTTTAAGCAGCATACCTAAACTCGTTGCCCAACTACAAAGCCCGGTTAATATCAACTTACTATTTTTTAACGCAGCGGATACATGGCTATGCTGAACCACATCCGGGTATACATACCCTACATTTGAAACACTATAAACCTTCCTCTCTCTGGCTAAAGGTAACGCGGAACCGTGCGGTGTATGCGAATAATAATCCTGCCCCATATATTCCTGGCCATCTTCTCCACAAATTATCATCTCGTTACCAAACGGAGTATCTAACACCGCGAAACTTCTGCCCTTAACTAAATTTCGGTATTCAATCAATCCTGCGCGCACTCCATCCGGATTTATAAAATCTTCTCCGTGGCCAAAACAGCTTGCCATAACGCCCTGATATATTAAATTTTTCATCGCGTTGCTGCTCGCCGGTAACCCCATATTATCGGCTGCATTGGCATAAACCTTAAGCAGATTATAAAATTCCTCAAACGCTTTCTCCTGCCCGCTCTGCTCAGATTTTTTCTTTTTATCAGAATATTGTTTTATAAGTTCCTCTGTTACTTTTCCTGCCTTGCTGCCAAATCGCATACCCAGCATATCGCTACTAACTATCGCCCCTGCTGCCCCTTCTATCACCGCCGCGTGCATATTAAATGCCACCACGTCTCCTTCTGCCGCACTGGGTATACGGTTATGGGATATGTTAAACCCACGTGTTAATCCCGTTCCTCCTCCGTTATCTCCGCCGCCCAATATTGACAAAGCATAATCTTCCGTCAGTTCTCGCACCACTCCGGCCATTGCCCTTGATGCGCCGCCACCTGATAAAATTATAACATTACGATATATATCTAAATACTTCCTGCCTTCTTCAAAACTATTGAGGTCATCTAAACGATACAAGCTCCCCAAAGCTATATGCGTTTTCCATGCCAATTCTTTAAATCTTACCTTATCCTCCAAACCCAGGCCTTCTAACTCATTATTAAATTCCTGTCCCAACTTTTTATTGCCCTTGATTAATTTCTTTCCGACTTCTCCTGCTATGCGTTTATAAGCCCCTAACGCGGCTTCTCGCACTTCTTTAGTCAATATTTCTTTACACCCTTCAACTTCAAAAATTTCACCCGGTTCTCCTAATACCATTTCCTCCAAGATATCTAATAATATATTTGCCGCCAAAGCAAATCCTTCACTTTGTATTTCTTCTATACGCTTTAAGACTTTAATCCGTTTATCTTGCTGTATATTCGGACTTACCAAAATATCCAATATGCCAACCAATCTGGCGACCCGATATGTTTTATTCTCAAAACTCTCATCGTTTACAAGCTTATCAACATCCCTCTCTGCCTGTTCCACTACTCTCTGCCGATGCAAATCAAATAGGCTCATTCCGGCCTGCAAATGAACACTTAAGGTTTCTTTATTTGCCGCCTCCATATTACGCGTAATGTATATTGTGCTAGAATGAGGCCTTTTGCCCGCGATATCTTCAGGATTTATTGTCTGCTTAAGAGCAATTTCTGTTATTTCTGTATCAAAATCTTTCAGGCGGTATGCTGCTTGCTGACGCAACCAGTAAAATCCTTCGCCAGTCGCTTCATAACTTAACAGCACCTTTATTAATAACCTATTTGCTTCTTTATAGATTCGTTCTTCTCCATAATTCCCTGCCTTAACTCCCAATTCGCCTATAACCTTTAATATCATTGCCATCATTGATGTCCAGCGCCTTACCGCCTCAAGATTAGCCCCTATTTTTATCTGAATTTTTTCCAATCCCCCCTGCTCTAATTGCATCTTCGCTTCACTTTCCTCTTGCAGCATTTCTTCCAGTTTAATTGTTTCTTTATGAGCTTCTAATCCCTGTTCAGCCATCTCAACCAACTCTTTAACCACTTTAACGCTGCCAAGTTTACCTAAGGTATCTATCGCCTGCGTGCTTGCGTAAAAAATATCCTCATGCGCTTCATCCTTCTTCATTAATGTCGCCATACTATCGTTCTCTGCATCAAAATCACAAACCCCAAAACCACCAACCAGTTCAAAGTATTCTTTAGCCTGATTAATTAACAACGCCTCTAACCTTGTCTTATCCAGGGGTTTTATTTCTTCTGTAATTTTTTCTTTTATCTTTAACAATGCCAGATCTGCGCGTTCTTCATCAAACTCTTTCTCTAATTTCTGGCGTGCTATTTCCCGAAGGTGCATATAAATACCACCTTTTATCTTTTCCTCTTTGCTGGAAAACCGATTCCAGAAAACTTTATTATTTTTTACTACTCCGGGCAAAACATCCTTGATTAATCCATATCCATATTTAACAAGCCTCGAAAATTTACCGTCTCTTTTTATTCCAACAATATCCTTTAACTCTGACATCATAACCACGTATTCACGCTGGCTATTATTTTCCTTTCCTCCGTCTTTATTAGTCAGCACTGTCGGGTTTGCGGTTAATTCAAATGTTACCCGCGGTGGTGCCTGCGATTCATGCCCCTTATGTTCCCCCACAAACTTCTTATTGGAATTACCGCCTTCGAATTCTAACCTTCCTGATAAACGCGCGCGCATATCCGGAAATAATTTAGATAGGATATCTTTAACTCTATCCGAGTTACCTTCATTCATCAAATCCTTCAGGACACCTACCGCGTAATCATAATTAGCTTCTATTTTTTCGTCTCCTAAATTTTTCACCCAACATTCCCCGTCTTCCTGCATCCAATCACGCTGCGTTCTCAAGAAATCACTTAACGCATCTATTGCATCATCCAAATTATCTAACAATAAATATTTCTTTAAACCAATCTCAGGAATAATTATATTTTGATAGGCCGAATTAAACCAACGCAGAGAAATAAGCGTGCCTTTTATCTCCGGCTGCATAGTTATTAAAGGATACGGTTTATGAGGAATACTGCCCACTTTCATTAAAGCTTTAAAAATCCCATTCTCTGTTCCAGCCTTCAAATGCCACAGGCCGGGACGAACAAGCCCTAAACGCCTTGAATATAAAACTCTATCCGCCGCAACAGCGTGCACCCTTGCAATAAAATCTTTTGCCTCTTCGGATAACTCGCCGTTTTGCCATCCTGTAAATATTCTCCGCCGGTATTCCATTTTCCATACTGAAGCCTGGTTCGGCGAATAACTCCCATAAGGAGTAAACCCTTGAACCGCGTCATAAATTATAGATTCAGCCCAACAATCCTGATAAATCTTTTCTTCATCTAAATGCTGCCTATAATTACTGGCGCGTTTCCAGTCAATCTTCACATTATATGTTCCCGCGTTAATTAATTTTTCCTCTAACCACTCTCGCAAACCTTCAGAAATAGTGCCATTATAATAAATCTTTAATTCATCCGCGTCTGAACCTATCATCCAACCTCGAGTAACTACAGAACATTTTTTACAGGTTATTCTTTCTATGGTTCCTTGCGCTCTTTCAACCAATTGTTTAAATATCTTCATAATCTCTTCTGTCCCATTAGGGAATCCTATCAATTCAAACGGAGCTTCCTCTCCGGCAATAAGAGCGCGGATATATTTTTCTAATTCTCCTTTTTCTAATCCAGAAAGATATTTAACTTCTCCCCCGTCATTTTTGCGTTCAACGATCTCTTTTTCAATTTCACTCTTTGCATTTATAAAAATATCATAACCTGTCTTTGTCCTGTAAAGTGTCTGATTAATGAATTTTCCATCGTCTCTTCCTGCATTTTTATAAAGATTATATTCTTTTCTATGGCTCTTTTGATTAGATTCTAATTTTGCCATAATATTATCAAACGTAATCTCTTTTTTATCATCGGTTAGATCCTTTACCACTCCCTGGTAAGAAACCATAAATAACCTATCGGCTTCACGTAATAAAGTTATTAACTTTAACAAAGGGGAATCATTAAATAAGAACAAGAAGTCACCTTTAGAATACCCGGTTTCTGCTCCTAAATTTCTAAGTTCTTCCAAATTTTTTTCTATAGAAGGATAATCGTGAATTTCTACTGCGCTGCATATCAAATCTATATCTTTTTCTTTTAAAACGCCCTGCTGAATAAGTTCCTTTGTAACCCCTCTAATCAACTCTGGGCCTCTTGCCATATGCTCTAATCTAAATTCTTTAGCCATTCCAGCCAGCAGCTTTGCTTTTTCAGTGTCTCCTGCTTTTAATGCATCTTCTATTTGGCTATTTTTCACTTTAGGCTTCTCTGAAATAGCATTACCGATGTCATGCAGGAGTGCCAATACAAGCGCATTCTTAAATTCACCGTATGAAAGGCTCTCTCCCAAACCTATCCGAGCCATATTATCCAACACTTGAGTATTATGATACGCAGGATTAATCTTAGCGCCTTGCTTAAAATAAGTTAAAGCTTTCTGAAAAAGTGTTGTAAGTATATATTCAAGTTCCTTTTTCTGATATTGTTCTAATTTACCGCTCTTATCAATACGATTTATTGCTTCTTCTAAATTTCTAACCACCAATGATTCAGAATTTGATAAATCAACGCTTAATCCCCCATCCTTCATCGCTTCTTCCAGCGCGCTGGCTAACAACGGTTTAAGGTAGCCTAAGGAATCCTTGAATTTACCTGTGCCTCTGTCTATGCTAGTGACCAGGCCATACATAGATTTCTCATAGACTTCTACTTTTTTATTCTTTAAGATCTGGATATCTTCAGCTAAGACTTTTAAGAACCCTTTTGAACGCTTGGCCTCATCCGCCGCGCCGCCTGCCGCCCTAATCCTTAAATTGATATTCTCAAACAATAGTGAAGCGAATTTCTCAGATCTCATCCCTAATCTCTTGCGCACATCCGCCCTGTTCTGCAATATCCAGGTATACTTATCTCCTGTTCCTTCAGGCACCCTAATATCAACTTCCTTGATACATTCATCAATCATTAATTTAAATACATCTAACCCCAATTTAGTAACTTTTTCCGGCATTAATTCTAACGCGCGCTCTACTCTCATCTTTACGCCGCTTTTATAATCTCCTCTGGCGCTTAACCCGTCATTCTCCATGTTCTCATTTAAAAGCAGGATGTAATCTATTCTATCGCCTAAGATCACCGCGTCAAAGAGCTCTTCGAATTTCTTACCTGATGCTGTTTCTATGAATTTAATCAATTCGCCTAAGGTCATCCCGGTTATTTCATTGTCTTCATTAGCGTTAAAGATAAAGACCCGCTTTACTCCTCTTGCCTTTGCCCGGATTAAAGCTTCTACGATACCTGCACATAATAAGTGCGAGAGTATCGAAGTAAAGAAGCTGCCCGGCCCGGCAAAGATATATTTCTTGGTGTTATCGACCATCCTCACTGCCTGCTCGTTAGTCTGTTCTTTGGTTATCCGCTTATTTGGATTAGGCTTGTAATATTTCACCCCTTCTACAACCTCTTGGTCGGATAAGCCGTATTCCAGTATTTTAGAGAAGTTGACTGTTTCGGTAATGTAGGTCTGCATCGCGATGAAGCGAGGAACAAAGATTACTTCGATATCCTTATTCTCTTTTCCGATATTCTTGGCAAAAGGCAATATACGATCTTCAAGTTCGCCTTTACTGTTTGTAAACTTTTCATAACTGCAGCCAGGATTATTACTTTTAACTCTTATTTTATTATTATCCTTCTGTATCAAATAGGTCTGGTCTCCGGATGCATTCTCTTCCACCAGCCACTTATCAGCGCTTAAGTTAAAGTATGCTTTATTGCCTTCTAAACCAATCTCTAAGGTATTCTTACCGGTATCCAGTTTTAAGGAACCGGTTTCTGCCGTTACTTTACGCTCCAACTGCTTGGCGCTTAACTCTGAATATGTTATCTTAGTGTCTTTCTCATACTTAACCGCCATCACAGGCGCGTAGGACTGGTCTATTCCGATTACTAATTCACCTTTTTCATTTATATGGAATTTAACCCTGCGCTGGATCTTTTCATTGTCACTTATCTTCTCCCACCAGGCCAGCACATTATCTTCATACCTGGCGTAGACTACTGACGGCTCTGCGCTGGAGATGCTGACCAGCCCTTTTTCGATGCCCATCGCTTTTGCCAGTTTGTTAAACGCTAACTGGTATTCTTTGAGGGTCTCTTTGGTATCAAAGGCGTTTAATTCCGTTCCGGGGGCATATTTCCTATATATAACCTTACAATCGTATAATGCCGCTACCAATAACAAATTCCTGATGCTCTGGTTCTGCTTGATCAATGTTGCCATATTAAATACAGGCTTATCATCTATTCCTAATACACCTTCATCGATGATTCTGGCTAAGCTGATTAAAGTCGCGCTGTAACTTAAGTAATTCTTGCTCAAATTAAGAGTCTTGGCCTTAATTGACGCCAATTCCCTCTCATTCATCGAACGGTTTGCCTGAACCAGCCTAAGCATTAATTCTCCGCCTTTATACCTTAAATCCAGGTTTTCCCCTAAGCCGATCCTCTTGAATTCTTTACGGATTGCTTTAAGCTTTTCCTCAGCTTTGGCAAAATCCTTTTGTTCCATCGCTTCTATGGCTTCTTTAAACAGGCTGTCTCTGTAACGCGCCTGCTTTAACGCTTCAATAAGCACGTTTTCTAAGGTTTTCTTTTCGTTTAATAATTGCTCTTTAGTCAATCCTAAGTAACCATCCTTAATCCGGCCGCTGTCGTCCAACATGGTAAATACCTTATCTATAGGTAAGAAGCTGTTGAATAAGGCGTTGACCTGGTCGCCTACGGGCGGAGTAATTCCGTAGCCGTGATCACGTAAGAGTTCAATAATCAGCTGGGTTGCTCCGCCGTCATCTACGTTGGTAACTAAAGAAAGGATTTTATCGATTATTCTGGCAAGGCTCAATAAAATAGGCACTAATAAGCGGGAGGCCGCTCCTCCGGAAAGCATTAAAACATCTGCAGATTCATCTTCTGTCTCAGGATGGGTAGGTGCGGTTACAGTTGCGCTGTCTGGAGGGCCACGAGGCTCTTTTCCTTTAGCTAAGGCTTCCGCTAAGAGCTTCCTTGATTCCTCGCCAAACAGGCTTAAGATTATTTCGGCTTCTGTCTTCTTGGTTCTTGCAGCTTCCTCTGCCAAATCTTTCCTTAATAACCCTTCATCCCCCCCGTAGACCGCTAACAATGATTGGTAGGTGCGGCTGGTAGTAACTTTTCCAAAATCATCTGATGCCGGTTGCTGTGGTTTACTTTCTTCTTTCGCGACAACAGGCAGATCTTTTTTATCTTCGGGTTTGTCTGATTTCTTTTCCGCAGGTTCCTTAGATTTACCATCTTTTGATTTAGTTTCCTCGGACAATAAGGTAATATACTCGGTAATAAAATAATTGCTAACTATCTCTTGCTTAATTTTATCATTATCCGCTACTTTCTTGGCTGCTTTAACAATTTTTGCCTTATTCTCCGGAGAGAAAATATTATTGAGCAGGCCTTTTTCGTCTTTAAAGCCTAAATCCTTAGCGATTTCTTTCCTCAGTTTCTTTACCTCTTCATCTTTGCTCTTTAAAAGTTTTAGTACAAGCGCTATATGCTCCCCTAACTCTTTTTTATTAATTGCTCCTTCCAGAGCAAGAACCTTTCTTACCCCTCTCCACCAAACCAAGTTTCTCTGGGGAACGATGATTTCTTTTTTGGTAATAGGACAATTTTGCTTGATATCAGCCTTGCCCTTGCCTAAAACCAATCCTTCAGGAGAATAAGCAATAACCATGCCTTTGGCGTCTTTATCCAAGCCGGTGAACGAAGAAATAGTAGCGCCTTTGCTCATCAAAACATGCAGCCGCTTTAAACCGCCAACCTGCGTACATTCGGCATTGCCCTGGCCTTTGGTAAGAATAAGAGCGTCTTCCTGCTCTAATACAGCTTTCATCTGAGCAGATAAATGCGCCAAATCTATACCTTGTATTCCAGGGCCTTTAGCCACTACTTTAAACCTCTTGCTTAACTCACCTTGAATATCATTATCTTTGAGATAATCAACCTGTTCAATCAGGCTTTTAAATATAATCTTACCTTTCTCACTTCCTAACTCTCTTCTGACATCATCTACTGAAAAATCGTTACTAACATTGGTTTCCTTGACTACCGCGTAAATAGTCAGGTTCGGATTAGCTTCCAGCATTCTCTGAATTAAATAAAGATCGAATACCCCTTCGCAGTTATTATCGAATAGATACGCCATAATCTTTTTCTCATTTTCCTTGCTATATACATATTCAGCTAAAACATCTTCCAAATCTTTATAGTCATCCTCAGTAGCCAGCTTTTCTTCGGCCTTCTTGTAGAGATATTTTTCAAAGAATTTATTCAGTTCATTTCTCTGTTTGAATTCCAGGTATTCTTTCTTGATCGCCGGGTTATTCAGGTCAAAGATTCCACCCGCGATAGCAAACTTGATTAAATATTCAACCGGATATTTGCCATTTTTCTTTTCTTTTTCCTGCAAAGCCTGCACTGCTTCCAACGCGGCTTCGTTACCAAGGTTGTTGTAATAATTGAACGGATGGAAAGCTTCTTTTATTCCTAATCTAAAATCTTCACGAATTTCTGCTATGGATTTCTTAACTTTAGCGCGTTCTGTAGCTTTGGTATAAGCTAATTCCTTAATCATGGCGTCAGTCACAATAGTCAATTTTGCTAATTCCTCAGACCTCTTAGCTATGCCTGTTTCCTGCGCTTTTCTGGCAATACTTAAATACTGCACATTTCCCAGCTGGTCTCTTAAAGAACGCTGCTCGCTCTCAGGAATCCAGCGTAAAGCGGCAAGCACATATTCCAGCACTCTTTCCGAATACAAAGTAAAGAAATCATTAATATAGGCCTCTACTCTTTCCTGATGATGGCGAATATAAGCCTCGCTGTCCTTAATATCTTTTCCTTTAGCTTCTTTGGTTAATATATCTCTTATTTTATTTTCCGCGAAATAACGCAGTTCATCTTTTACCACGCCTGGGGTATAATCCTGTTCGTAGTTAGCATAGAATGACTCGCTCTTCTTTTCTCCATGAGAGAAAAGCCCGGCGAAATGAGGCTTTCCCTCTAATACCTCAAGAGCTGTATCTTCTTCTTGGTAACCTAAGAAATGAGCTTTTAATTTATCCTCTTTACCTTCGGCATCTTTAGCAAAGATTGTTGTAGCCGCTTCTGTATTTATTTTAGCCATTACCAGAGCAATAATATCCATCCTCTGCCTAATCGCCTCTTGATTTTCTTTACTTAAGGCTGCCAGCACAACATTCAATCTCTTAGGCGCACCTAATAAACCAACAGCCAAAGAAGTAAACCTGCCGGGATCATAAGTAGCGTTGATTAATTCTATAGCAATAGCCACCGCTTTGCTGTCTGTAATATTGCTGTTAAGTTTTTTAATTAACTCCTCCTCCTGAGGCATTAAACCATCTTTATTAAATTCAAACTCAACCCTTCTGCCTTCAGGCACAACTGTGTTTCTAAGTGCTACTCTCACCAACGCTGTCCTTGAGCCTTCAATCCTTAGCGGTATGCCTGCTCCAGGAAAAACTACGGAATTCTCTACGGTTGACTCAATTATCGAAGTAAAAGCATCAATAAATTTGTGGTTATAGATAGGCAGAAGCAATAGCA
>JAUYBI010000040.1 GCA_030693145.1 Candidatus Omnitrophota bacterium | reverse complement strand
CGGATACGGCGCAGCCTGTAAGGGAATTTCTGTTTTGAATAAAATCCCTTAAGCTGAATAATTTGGTCGGAATAAATATTTTTGTGGCGGCTGACATCATTGCGTACGGCAACCTGATAATACGCGTTCTTTTTTATTCTGGTCACGAAATAGACGCCTTTATCGTCGAGCGTTTTATACCACTTGAAATCGGTATAGCCTCGGTCAAATATAGCCACATCGCCTCTTTCCAGCGGTATGGAAGGCGCTATTTGAGTTTCATGGACTTTACCCGTGGTGATGACCGCAAAGGCAGGCAAGTATCCTGAATGATTAAGTTTCATGTGGAGTTTTACCGCCCCTTTGGTAGTGCGGAATTTTGCCCAGTTATAAAGCGATAAACACAAATCTATTACGGTGGCGTCCAAGCTGTAAAGCGGGTTTTTGAAGCGGAATTTGTGCTTTGGCGCTATTGCTTCACATTTGGACAGCATCCAGAAGAAAGTTTTTTTAAAGAGCTCATGGGAGCGGTGTTTATTAGCATAGGCAAGCGTTGAACGGTGAATTGGTTTGATACCGGCATGATAAAGATTCTCTCCTTGAGTAGCAAGCCCTGCTTCAATGCCGCGCAAGCTATCTTGACCGGAGAGTTGTCCAAAGAGCATGGCAACAAAGTGGTTCCAAGAGCTAAAACCTCTGGCATGATATTCGGTTTTAGTCTCAAAAACGGCTTTTTGAAATTCGTATCTCGAAAACATTTTTAGCATTTGACTTAAAATTGTATTATAATGGTGCATAGCCTAGCCCTCCTTATTTGCCGACGGATATCGGTATTGGTGGTGGTTGGTGACTATCACCATCATAAGGATTCGGTTAGGCTATTTCAATCATAATTTGGACACGAGTGTTATTATACCTTAATTTAATATAGCTAATTTTTAAAATAACGTTGAACAACTGTGGTATTTACCAATAACTTCTTAAAACTCATCAATCTTTTAATGTCTGTTTATTCTTTTGAATCACATTTTGTCCATCTAACGGTATTTACCGCTCATTTCATTTATCCGTATCTTAAATATGTCTAATAAAGAAAAAATAGCATCTTTCGATAATTTAAATTTTGTATGTTCGTCATTTTGCCATGTTATAGGCAATTCTTTAATCTTATACCTATTTCTGCGTGCTAAATATAAGATCTCCGAATCAAAACTCCATCCATTTAAAATTTGTTTTTCAAAAATATTTTTATACGCTTTTCTATTAAATAATTTAAAGCCGCAACTACAATCCGTAATTTTTATAAAAAGAACTGAATTCGACAAAATTGTAAAAATAAAGCCCAAAAATATCCGATAGACCGGTTGATGGAATTTAATTATAACCCCTTTTTTTCTCCGTGACCCAATTACAATCTCTGTTCCACGACAAGCATATTCCAAAAATTTATTCAATTCGTTTATATGAACCGAGAGGTCGCAATCCATAAAAAGCGCGAATTCCCCCTTTGCCCAAAGCATGCCATTTTTCACTGCAGCTCCCTTGCCCGAATGTATTTCCTTTTTAAGCAATTGGATATTTTGATTCGTCCTGGCAAAATCCTTGACAATACCACAAGTGCCGTCTATACTGCCGTCATCTGAAACTATAACTTCATAATTAAGTTTTTTATCTGTTAAATAAGAAACAACTTCATTTAAACAAAAGGAAATCCTCTTTTCTTCATTATAAACAGGGATTATAATCGATACAAATATCCGATTACTATCTTGCAGATTACTACTCATGTAAATTTTCCCGTTTAGGTGAATTGATTCCCTTACTGGCGCATATCACTAGGAAATGCTGTTCTTCAACAAGGTTATTGTGGTTTTATTTATGCATTAAGAGATTCAAAAGAAACTTATCTTTTCTTATATAAGTTTCTTCTTTCGATAATACTTCAAAATCGGCCAGATATTTTTTTACCAAATCCTGTTGCGTTGCATCAAGCGATTCCGAATCGTAAAATCTTGAACTGATAATATTCTTATAATCTACAATTTCTTCTTTATCTTTGGTGAAAACAATAAGAAATTTAAGAGACGGCAATTCCTTGATAAAATTTTTTATTGCAATATGGCTGCTTCTTAAAGCATTCTCCTCGAGGGCAAAGAATTGGCCAGGCATGTTTAATCTAATATTATATAACATGACGGCAGGATCGTCATTAAACATATAGAAATTAGCACGTTCCAATATTCCGATCTTGCATGGCAGGCCTTGAACATTATTCTTTTGAATAATAGCGGAGAATTTTCTTGCAACTATATCAAAATCATATAAATCAGGCTGATGTATATTTTTGCAATATCCGATAAATTCCAGCCCTTTCTTTAAGCCATAATAATTCTCCGGGCCCAGGGTTATTAATATTAAGGAACACCCATATACTATAAAACTTAAACCAATTAAAAAATACTTATACAGCCTATTTTTTAAATTTATTACCGCGTTTGAGGCAATTAAACAAAAAGCTGGAAATACCGGCAAGATATATCTTCCGCGCTGCGGATTCATTATTAAAAATATAAGCATAGGAACAATTGCCCATGAAAGAATCAAAAGCCTATTTTTTTGCGCGCTTCTGAACATTCTATATATCCCAAAAATAGATAAAAGTAACACAAGATTAAGCCCCCTTAATAAATAATCTAAATAAAAAACCGAACTGGCAAGCAAGGGGGTTTTATGCTCAAAGGCCGAATCATATAACCCTTTCGTCTGCTGTAAAAAAAATAAGCCCAAGATTCCGTTAAGACACCCCCACCAGAAAATCGAAGAAAGAACAATAAAAATCATAATACCTAAAAAAATATTCCTGGATTTTTCAAAAAATGTGGGCTTCATTTCATCATTAAAAATATTAATAACAGTCGGTATTAAAAGATAAATCAATATCTGCATTTTAACGTTAAACCCTATACCAAGGGCCGCAAAAAATAATATAGTATACAGTTTACTTCTAAATCCTTCTGTTTTAAGGAGAAAATACATCGATAAAGAAGTTACAGCTACGAGGGGAAAATCTAACCCGTATTTCCTGCTCATACCCCAGATAAAAGGAGAAAAACTCGTTAAAAAAGCGGCAAAAAGTCCGGTTTCTTTATTAAATAAGTATTTGCCAATCAAATAAATACTTACAATGAGGATTAAAAACCAAAACATATTACTTATTATTGTAATGGGAAGTGAAACACCAAAAAGAAGGTTAAAGATTGACGAAACGAAATAAACCAGTCGGGGCCACGCATATTTATCTACAGGCCCGCTGCTAATTATTGCGCCGCTTTTTAACTGGGAGACTATTGGAACAATGTCATGTTCTTTAATAGCTTTGCCTAGTTGAGAGGTTACGGTTAAATTATTAAATAAATGGATAAAAACATCATCCCCCATAATCCTCTGATTACTATCTATTTTTATCCAAAAAATATTCAAAAACAAATGTGCTAAAAAAATTATCAGGATAATACCCGGGGCTGTTAACGATTTTAAAGATTTACTCTTCATTAGATTTTCCATAACTATATGCTAAAACAAACCGTTGCGGCCTGGAGTACTTCTAGATTAGAATCACGCTTTCCTAAAATAATAACGTTGAAAAAGAAAAGAAATCATATGCCTAATACCGGCATCAACGGTATGCTTTTTTTCAGCATAGAGGAATTATTATAATTTACAACAACGCGGGCATTCCGGCAATAATTGATTTCTCAATATCTTCCTTAAATATGTACTCTTGTCATTTACAAAGATATGCCGCAGGCCATTTTTTGAAATATCGCCTAATTCATAATCTTTCAGGAATTGGCAGGGCACAACTATGCCGTCCGGCCTGATAAAAATAGAATGCCAGATAAAAAAACATTTTCTTTTAGAATTGAAACTATTTGAATACCAATTTTTTATTTCTTCGTTAGTTAAATCCGGCTTCACAAATACGAACCCCTTGTGCTTTTTTTTGATTTTGGTTAACGTGTTTATTAATTTATGAGCAAACTCGCCGTTATTATCGTAAAAATCAGTTATAAGCGCATTTAATGAATGGCTGTCCCCGGAAAAATATTTGCGGGCTGCTTCCGCCTCCAGGCTGCTCAAGAAATTTAAATGCTCAAATTTTACCGCGTCTACACCTAAACGTTTGGCAATTAATGGAATTTCTTCTAAAGAATCAATATTCGTTTTATTTATCGTGCAACTGATTATAACCCTGCTTCTTTTACTCTTGTTTTTACAAAATAAAGATATGTTCTCTAGGGATTTAGAATAACTGCCTTTTACTCCGGTAATTGCATCATGTACAGCTTCTTGCCCATGCAAAGAAAAGATTATTAATTCAACACCCAGGCCTGTTATTTCCTTAATTTTATCGCCATCCAACATATACCCGTTGCTGTTTATTCCGCATTTAAAATTATATTTTTTTACAACCTTTAGCACCTCCACAAAATCACTTCTCATAAATGGTTCTCCGCCGCAAAAAAAAATAAAAGGCTTAAATTTTTTCTGAGCAAGCAGGAATTTTTCTATATCTTGAGGCGTTAAAATCTTGCAGGCAATATTTTTACTCGCGGCAAGACTGCACATACTGCAGTTAAAGTTACAAGAAAAGGTAATTAGGAAGTGTATGGTTATGGGATTAAAGCATATTTTATCTATTCCAAGAATATAAAAAATATAACTTAAGCTGCCTTTAAATATATTGCGTAACGAAAAGACGTGCCGATAAAACAAAAAATTACTTATCTGCGGCAAAAACATACCTATCCTTCAACTTTACGCCGTTTAAAAATGTCACATCTTTGTTAATAATTAAGCATTTCTATTTGTAATCATCAGCTGACTTTCTCACTATGATCAAAAGAACAATCTCCTTCAAAAAAACAGTTTAAGAGAAAATGGCAATTATCTTTACAATTAGCTATCTTCTGACGGACCTCGCCAGCCGCTTCTGAATGCCAAATCTCTCTAATATTATCTCCATCCTTAATATTGCCTAAAATATCCCGGCGGAAGCATAGAAAGATATCGCCTACTGCGCTTATGTGCACAGCTTTATCAAGATTACACTTGGTTTTTTTTACGAATTTATCAGGGTAGCGAAAATAAAGCTTAAATGCTTCTAATTGTTCGAGGCTATTGCCTATTTTACGGCCGGCTGTTCTAATTTTAATCAATTCATTAATAAAAACCTCTGCTTTCTCCTCATCCTTCGGCCAAAGATAAGCGTATTTTCCTTCCCACCATCCTTTGTCTACTCCTGTACTATTAGGCTGCATAGGCACCAAAAAGAAAATTGAATTTATTTTATCATTATTCATCACCCAGTCTAAAAGAAACATAAGTTCATCCAAATTCCAATCGTAAATTACAGAACAAATAGCTATATTAGTATCACTTGCATATTTACTAAGATATTTTATCGACCTCATCACGCGGCGATAAACACCCTTGACGCCTCTGAGATAATCATGCGTATCCTCATTTAAGCTATCCAAAGATAAGTTTATCTCATTTAAACCGGAATCCCCAATCCTTTTTGCCATATCCTCATTTATTAACCAACCATTAGAAGCAATGTTGGTTAAAAAACCTTTTTCTACGCTAAATCGGACTAAATCTAAAACACCATCAAATAACAGTGCTTCCCCCCCTCCAAAATGAATCTTAAAATCATCGTCCACCAATGCTCTGAAATTCGATATGAAATTTTTATATTGTTCAATCGTAGGATGATTTTCTTCAATGGCATCATTTTGCCATTTAAAACACATCCTGCATTTCAACATGCATTTGTTGGTAATCCCTAAACAGCAAAACCCTGGTTTTATTTCCATCTTATCCGGCCTTATTCATTTCCAAAAAAACAATTTATTAAAAAATGGCAATTCCCCCTGCAAACCGCTATCTTTTCGCGCGTATGATTAGCTTTGCCTGAAAACCAAATCTTTTTTATATCCTCTTTTTTCTTAATATTGCCTAAAACACCCGATTTTGGGCATAAAAAAGATATATCCCCAAAAGCGTTAACATGTACCATACCGCCAAGATTACAATTAGTCTTACTAACAAATCGCTCAGGATGCATAAAATAAAATTTAAAGGCTTCTAATTGAGCGAAACTATTGCCTATCTTTCCCCCTGCGCCTGTTGACTTAAATTTCAGGAGATGCTCAACAAAAGAACAGACTTTCCTAGTATCCTTCGGCCAAAGGCAACTATTTTTTCCTTTCCACCATTCTTTTTCTACTTCTATATTATTAGGTTGAGTAATTGCTAAAAGGAAAATTGAATTTATTTTATCATTGTTAACTATCCATTCTAAAAGGGGCATAAGATCGCCTAAATTATAATCACAAATTATACTATTGATGCCTATTTTAATATCCGGGGAATTTTTTTTTAGATAATCTATAGCCGCCATTACACGGCAATGAGCTCCTGTCACTCCCCTTAAATAATCATGGGTTTGCGCATTAAGGCTGTCCAAAGATAAGGTTATTTCATTTAGGCCTGAGCCTGCTATTCTTTTAGCCATTTCTTCGTCTATTAACCAGCCATTAGAAGCAATAAGGGTTGAAAAACCTTGCGCGGAGCTGAATTTAACCAAATCCAATAACCCGTCAAATAATAATACCTCTCCTGCTCCAAATTGAATCTTGAAACCTTCATCTAAAAATCCTCTAAGATTAGATATAAAATTCTTATACTGCATAAGTGTAGGAGATTTTTCACTGCCAGTATCCTGCCATTTATAACATATCTTACATTTAAGCATACATTTATCCGTAACGCCCAAGCTGCAAAAACTTGGTTTAATTTTTCTTTCGGGATCATTATTATAATTTTTCCGCAACATCTGTTTTACAATATCATTAATAAATAATTTATATTACTTGCAGTATAATTCCTGCTCATCATAATAACAATTAAGCAACAATTGACAATTCTTCCTACAATTTTTTATATTATTTTTTACTGCCGCAGCCTGTGAAGAATACCACAACTCTCCTATATTAATCCCATCTTGTTTTATACTGCCTATTGGCCCCATATTATGACAGATATTGATTTGTCCGGTTGAACTCACATTAATAACCTGTTTATAAATATGGCACCCGGTTTGTTTAATGTAATTCTGCGGATATTTGAAATAACGTTTATAAAGCTTAAATTGAGAAACAGGGTTGTTTATTTTATACATATTCTCTTGCTTTAATTTTATTAATTCATCCATAATGCGCTCTACTTTATTATTATCCCTAGGCCAAAGAAAACCATACTCGCTTTTCTCATACCATTTATCATCCGGCCTGCTATAAAAAGGCTGCGTAATTGCCTGAAAATTTACGAACACAACCCGGCTATCATTAATAACCCATTTAGCCAAATCAACAATCTCATCCAAATTCATACCCATTATAACCGTATTGATTTTTATCCGGGTATTTTTCGCATACCTGTTTAAATATTCGATTGCGCTGCTCACTTTCTGAAAAGAACCTTTAACTCCGCGCAAAAAATCATGGGATTCTTCCTTAAAACTATCCAGAGATAAACAAATATCATTTAACCCAGAATCAGCTATTCTCTTAGCCATTGTTTCATTTATTAAATACCCATTGCTGGTAAGCACAGTTTCGCAGCCTAAACCTGACGCGTATTGGATTAAATCTAAAGCCGCATTATTCAGCAAAGATTCTCCGCCAACAAAATAAATACATAATTAGCCTTTCACAAAATCTTTTAGCCCCTTTATAAATCTTTCCCAATATATAATATCGGCTTCAAGAAAATCATTATTAAATTCATTTCCTCTCCATGCATAGCACATTTTACATCTTAACATGCAATTATCTGTAATTGACACACAGCAAATCGCAGGCTTAACTTCATCTCGATAATCCCGCCCAATTTTATTCATATCAAAACTTTATCCTTGCGCAAATATAAAAATATAATTCCCTAAATTATTACTTAATATAAATTTCCTGTTCGTCATAACTACAACTAACCATAAACGTGCAATTTTTCGTGCATTTTCTCATATTTTCTCTTACTGCATCGGCTAAAGGAGAATACCATAATCGCTCCATTTCAAAGCCTTCTTCTTTTATATTGCCTATAGACGGCATATCATTACAAATACGGATATCGCCAAAATGGCTGACATTAATCAAATCGTTATACATATGGCACTCATATTTCTTAACGAAATTTCGCGGATTATTAAAATAGCTTTTAAAAATCCTGAATTGCGCGCTGGGATTATTTATTTTATCCCTGTACATTTCCTTTAATTTAATTAACTCATCGAAAATGCGTTCTATCCTTTCCCTATCCTTAGGCCAAAGCAGACTGCCTTCTTTCTGTTCATACCATAAATCATTCGGGATATCATTAAAAGGTTGTGCGACCGACTGAAAGTGGATAGATGAAATACGCTGATCTTTAACCGCCCAAAGAGTTAACGCGACGATATCGTCCAAATTACTTTCCATAATTACCGTATTTATATGTACGTATAAATTCACCGCATGCTTATGCAAATATTCAATTGCCTTCATCACTCTTTTGTAACTGCCAGGGGTTCCTCGTATAAAATCATGCTTATCTTCATTTAAACTATCCAAAGATATATTTATTTTTTTTAAACCGGAACCATGAATCCTTTTAGCCTTATCTTCATCTATTAAATAAGCATTGCTGTTAAGAAGCGTATCCAGCCCCAGTTCTGTCGCGTAAAAAACCAGCTCCAATGTTTTATCACTCATTAATACTTCGCCGCCTGTGAAACTAATGCAGGATTTTCCATTAGTGAACCTTCCAAACGACGCGATAAATTGCTTCCAATGATCAAAGGTAGGCGCCTCTGAATCAGGGCACGCCGCGTCCTTCCACATATAACACATTTTGCATTTAAACATACACCTATTGGTTATATTTAAACAGCAAAAATTTAATTTCCCCTCTCTCTCCAGCCTGTTATTAAAAGCATCTTTCATTACAAAATTCTCCTAACTTTATTCCGTACCAAAAGGATAATCTCCTTCAAAGAAACAGTTTATCAGGTAATGGCAGTTATCTTTACAAACAGCTATTTTTTGACGGACATCACCCGCCATATATGAATTCCAGATATCCCGGATATCATCTCCTTCTTTAATATTGCCCAATATATTCCAGCGAAAACATAAAAAGATATCCCCTACCGCGCTTACATGCACAGCGCGGTCAAGGTTACACTTGGTCTTTTTAACAAAACTTCCTGGAGATTGAAAATAAAGCTTAAAGGCCTCTAACTGAGCGGCCGTATTGCCTATTTTATGTCCACTTTTTCTAATTTCTATTACCTTATCAACAAAAGCACAGGCTTTATCCGGGTCTTTTGGCCAAAGATAACTATATTGCCCTTTCCACCATTCTTTCTCTAAACCGGTACTATTAGGCTGCATAGGAGCCAGAAAGAAAATAGAATTTATCTTATCATTATTATTCACCCAGTCTAAAAGAGGCAAAAGGCCGTCTAAATTACAATCGTAAATCACAGAACAAATCCCTATCTTAGTATTTTTGCAATATTTATTAAGGTGCCCGATAGCATCCATGACCCGGCGGCACACTCCCTTTACTCCCCGTAAATAATCATGCGTATCCTCATTTAAACTATCCAAAGATAGATTGATCTCGTTAAGCCCAGAGGCAGCTATCTTTTTAGCTAAATGCTCATCTATCAACCAACCGTTTGACGCAATATTAGTTAAAAACCCTCTATCAATACAAAACCTGACTAAATCAAGGGTCATATCGGATAATAATGCTTCGCCTCCTCCGAAATTGATTATAAAATTATCGTCTACTAAATCCCGGAAGCCGGATATGAAATTTTTATATTGCGCAATCGTGGGAGGTTCTTCTTCAGTTATATCATTCTGCCATTTATAACACATTTTGCACTTAAGTATGCATTTATTCGTAATGCCGATACAGCAAAATCCCGGTTTAGGAATTGTCATGGGGCTATGAACTTCCGCCGGGTTCAAGACGGCAATGGGGGAAAAAGCACTGTTAGCTTTCTTTGGCTTTAACTTTTGGGCACCTGCCCTATCGCCGGAATAGCTGTTGAGCGAATAATGGCAATTTTTCCTGCACCGCGCTATAGCCTCCCTTATTTTTATTGATTTTTCCGATTGCCAGGCAGTTCTTAGATCATCAATTTTTATATTGCCTATACTCTCAAAATCATAACATAAAAATACATCCCCTATCGGATTAACGTGAAGCACGCTTTCAAAACTACAAGGTGTTTTATTAAAAAACTCACCCGGCGATTCATAATACGCTTTAAAATCCGACAACTGAGCGGCTGAATTATTTATTTTATACCCTAGCTCTTTAAACCGTATCAACTCATCAAGCACGATATGCGTTTTCTTAATATCCTTAGGCCATAAAGCGGCGCATTCGCCTGTTTTATGCCACTCTTTATTTAAAAAATCATTATCGTTACGGCCTAAAACCATAAACTGTATCCATTCTATCCTGTTGTCACGGAAAACCCAATTTTCAAGTTCAGGAATATACTCAAGATTTATGCCATTAATAACGCAACTGATGCCTTTATGCAGCGTACTGCCGGAAAATCTGTTAAGATAAGAAATACTTTCCACAACTTCACGAAGTAATTCCTTCGTACTTTTAAAGTTGCCCCGCAGATCTTTCTCGGGCAAATCGAAGGCGATATTCACATATTCTATCCCTGAATCATTGATCCTTTTGGCCATTGTTTCATCAATTAAACACGCCTTTGTTATCAAGCTTATTTTAAAACCCGCCTTCCGGCTGAAAGAAACCAAGTCAAAAAATCCATCCTTCGCCAATACATCCGGCCCTCCGAAATTAAGTAAAAAACCTGCTTCCACTTCCGTGCCTAAAAAAGATATCACCTTTTCCCAGTCAGCAATACACGGATAATCTTTAGCTGCCAGATTATAGCTATCAGCTACGTCTAAATGACAAAATACAGGCTTCATTTTTATCGCGGGTATCCTTTATAAATTCTATTCTTCATAAAAACAGTTGATTAAATGGTGGCACGGCTTTTGGCAGTTATATATTTCTTCTCTGAAAGCCTGCGCTTTTTGCGAAAACCAAAGATCCCTTATCTTCGTTTCTTTTATATTACCCCAAATACCTATCGAGTAACAAGGGTTTAAATTGCCGAATATGTCCATATTCATTAAGTAATCGCCTACATTGCACCTTCTTAATCTATAAGGCCTTCTGGGCTTCTCAAAATAAGCTTTAAATATTTCAAGTTGGCCCACGGGATTCAATATTTCATATCCGGAATTCTTAAGGCTTATCAATTCATCTATAAGCCGGGCCGCCTTAACATTGTCTTGCGGCCAGAGAAATTTCCACTCATCTTGTTCATGCCAATCACATGCCAAATCCTTATCAAACGGCCTTGATACGGCTTGAAACCTTATGCCTATGCGTTCTTTTTTCGCCCAATCCACAAGTTCTAAAATATCATTTAGATTTTTTTCCATAATTGTAGTCATCAAAGAAAACCCGATTTTATTTCTCCGTAAATAACCTATCGCCTTCATGACACGTAAAAATGTGCCATCCACACCTCTTAAAAAATCGTGCGTCTTTTCATTTAAACTGTCTAAAGACAGAGTTAATCCGCATAACCCCGCATCGGCTAAACGTTTAGCTATATCTTGGTCGATCAAATATCCGTTGGAAGGTAACTGAGCTATGAATCCTTTTTTAGTTGCATATTCAATAAGTTCAAAAATACCTTCTCTATACAAAGGTTCACCTCCTCCGGTAAAAGATACAGGTGTCCCGGCAGGGGTAATTTCTCTAAGCGAATCCAAAAACGATTCCCATTCGGCAATATTTAACTCTTTATCCATCCGTTTAGAATCTTTTTGTTTCTGCCAGCTATAGCACATTTTACATTTCATAAAACAGGTATTAACTATTTGTATCGAACAAACCTTGGGTGATTTACTATAATCTAAGTTATGGTCCATATTAATAAATTCTTTAAGCTATGAGTTCAGATTCATCATTAGTTTCTGCCCGATAACAATTAATCAAAAAATGGCAATTTTTACTGCACTGCTTCATTTTTTGCCTTAACTGGAGCGCTTTGTCTGAATGCCACATGTCTTTTATGCCATCTTTATATATATTCCCAATGTTGCCCAATTTAGAACAAAAAGTAGCCTCGCCGTTATACTTTATATTAAGCGCGTAATCCCCTAAACCGCAGCTATTCTTTTTTACAAATCTTTCAGGATTTTCAAAGTAAAACTTGAAGGCCTTCAATTGAGAAATTGAATTGGTTATTTTCCAATAACCACCTTGAGTTTTTAACCTGATTAATTCATCA
>JAUYBI010000046.1 GCA_030693145.1 Candidatus Omnitrophota bacterium | reverse complement strand
ATTGTATTTTCCGATTAATAAATTTATGGAAGGGATTTATTATTTAGCGGCTTTTGGCGCTCCGGCAGCGGCGATCAAAGAATTACGCAATATCTACAAGCTTAATGAAAATATCTTGAGAGTTTTATTTACCCGGATGGACTGAAAACTCGGGGACGGTTCTCTTTTTTAAGAGAACCGTCCCCCGGATTTAAATTAACAGGGGGTTATATGGCTAGTTATAATAAAGTATTATTAATGGGTAATCTTACCAAGGACCCGGAGTTGCGCTATACTCCGCAAGGTACGGCGGTGGCTAATTTACGCCTGGCGGTAAATCGTAAATACCGCACTAAAGATCAAGAGTTAAAAGAAGAGGTTTGTTTCATTACCGCCGTTGTTTGGAGCAAGCAAGCAGAGACATGTAATCAATATTTACATAAAGGAAGCAGCCTTTTTGTTGAGGGCCGGCTGCAGTCGCGTTCCTGGGAGGATAATACCGGGGCTAAGCGCTCGGTAATTGAAGTCCGGGCGGAACGTGTGCAATTTATGGGATCCCCGGGCCAAGCCAAAGCACCCAGCCCGGTTAGTTCAGCGCAGCCTGAGGTATTAAGCGAGGAAGCAAGCAGTGAATCAACATGGTTAGCAGAAAGCGAGGATGAAACACATGAAGGTTAAAACTAGAGGTTTTGGCAAGGACAAAAAAATTATTAAAAAGAAGAAAGATGCGCTGGGCCCGGTAAGAAAAAGATTTTGCCGGTTCTGCGCGGATAAGTTAGGCAGTATTGATTATAAGGACATCAAGAGGTTGGAAGTTTTCATGACGGAGAAGGGCAAAATCAATGCCAGCCGTTTTTCCGGTAATTGCGCTAAGCACCAGAGGAGAATTAAGGAGCTGATTGACAAGGCCAGATTTCTATCCTTGCTTCCTTATACCCGATAAATTAAAATGGAAGTAATTTTAAATAAAGACGTAGAAAAGATCGGCCGGGCAGGCACGGTAGTTTGCGTTAAAGAGGGGTTTGCCAGGAATTTTCTTTTTCCGCATAACTTGGCTAAGCCGGCTACGGCCAGCAGCCTCAAAAAATTAGAGCAAGACCAGCTTATTCAATCCGCGCAATCCGCTAAAATTAAAGAAGAGTTTGAATTAATTAAGCAGAGCTTAAGCACATTGGTTTTAACCATCCCCGCATTAACGCAAGGTGAAGAAAAGTTATATGGCAGTATTGGCGTCCAGGAAATAGCCGAAACCTTAAAGGCGGAAGGTTTTTCCATTAATAAGAGTATGTTGGATTTGGCTGAACCGATTAAATCTTTAGGAGTTTACCAGATACCGGTGAGATTGCATCCGGATGTAATCGCCACAGTTAAACTGTGGATAGTTAAAAAATAGAACCGTCCCCTTTATTTTATAAGCGATAAAATTAATATGGCTAAAGATTTAATTTTAGATAAACTCCCCCCGCAAAACCTTGACGCGGAGATGGCGGTATTAGGATCCATGCTGCTGGATGAAGAAGCAGTTTCGATTTCTACTGAAAAATTGGACGCCACCTGTTTCTATAAAGATACTCACCGTAAGATCTTTCAGGCAATCACCGATCTTTATAATGCCAATAAAGCTGTGGACTTAATCACTCTGGCTGATGCTTTAAGGATGGCCGGCGTACTGGATGATATAGGCGGGGCAAGTTATCTCACCTCTTTGGCCAATGCCGTTCCTACCGCGGCGAACATTAATCACTATGCCGGAATTGTGCGTGAAAAATATATTTTAAGAACTTTAATTAATAACTCTACCAAAATTATTACGGTTTGTCATGAGAGTGAAGGAAATATTGCCGAAATTGTGGACACCGCTGAGAAGCTTATCTTTGAGGTCAGCGACCGTAAAAATCAAGGCACAGTTTTGCAGCTTAAAGAAATCATTAAGGAAACCATTGAAACCATTGACAGGCTTTATCAAAATAAGGCGCATGTTACCGGGATACCCACCGGCTATATAGATTTTGATTTAAAAACTGCCGGGCTGCAGCCGTCAGATTTAATTATTATTGCCGGCCGGCCTTCTATGGGCAAAAGCGCTTTTGCTTTAGGGATTGCCGAATATGCCGGAGTAATAGAGAAGGTGCCTACGGCGATCTTTAGCCTGGAGATGTCTAAAGAGCAATTGGTGCAGAGAATGCTTTGCTCGCATGCGCGGGTGGACGCGCATAAAGTAAGAACCGGGTATTTGGCGACGAGCGACTGGCCGCGCCTGACTGCGGCTGCCGGAAAGCTTTCCGATGCTCCGATATTTATTGATGATACTCCGGCGATCTCGGTAATGGAGCTACGCGCCAGGGCCCGGCGCCTGAAATCGCACCACGGTATAAAATTGATTATTTTAGATTACATGCAGTTAATGCGCGGCTCAAGCATGAATATGGAGAGCAGGCAGCAGGAGATCTCTGAAATTTCGCGCTCGCTTAAAGCTTTAGCCAGGGAATTAAATGTTCCGGTTATCGCCATCAGCCAACTGTCCCGGGCTGTGGAATCGCGTACCGACCATCGGCCGCAGCTTTCAGATTTAAGGGAGTCCGGGGCCATTGAACAGGATGCCGACGTAGTCGTGCTTATTTTAAGGGAGGAGTATTACAATCCCTCTCCGGATAATCAAGGGGTGGCCGAAGCAATTATTGCCAAACAACGTAATGGCCCGGTGGGGTCTTTGAAGTTAGCTTTTATCAAGGAGTTCACCAGGTTTGATAATTTATCCCGGATTGAGTAATTCTGGGGACACGACACTTAGTAATTCTGGGGACACGACACTTAATTCTTGTATAAAAATAAAAGCGTGAATTAAGTGTCGTGTCCCCAGAATTCCCAGAATTATATTGATTTGGAGAATATGTTCCTATATAATAATTAAATGCGTAAATCTATTTTTATACTTCTAACGGCTTTGTTTCTTTTTAACAGCAGTTCTTTTGTTCTGGCTGAAGAAAATCCGCTTGAGCAGACTGAACAGAAAATAGCTGCTGCTTCTGAAGCCCTCCCCGCAGTATTAAAAAATGTTACCGCGATAGAGGTTACGGGTAATAAAGCGATCAGCACTAATGTCATTATCTCCAAGATGAAGACGCGTATCGGCAGCGCTTATCAGGAGAATATTATTAGCGATGATTTAAAGAGGCTGTATCTATTGGGCTTTTTTAGCGATATCAAGATCGATACCCAGGATTATAAAGATGGTTTAAAAATCTTAATTAGCGTCGTGGAAAGGCCGATTATCGAGAAGATTAGCTTTTCCGGGATTAACCTGATCACGATGAAGGATGAGAAATTAAAACAGCAGCTAAAATCCAAAGAAACGCAGTACCTGGATTATCCTACCCTCGCCGAAGATGTGCGCATCTTAAAAAAGATGTATGAAAAAATGGGTTACAGCCAGGCGGATATTTCCTATAAAGTCGATGCGGATACCCAAACGAATAAAGCAAGTATAGTTTTTACGGTTACCGAAGGCAGGAAGGTGCGTATTAAAGATATCCGTATCGAAGGTAATAAAAATTTTTCCAGCGGGCGTATTTTAAAATTACTGAAGACCAAGCGCGCCTGGTTTTTTAATGCCGGGGTTTTAAAAGATGAAGTAATGACGGAGGATATGGCGCGGGTTAAATCTTTTTATCAACGCGAAGGTTTTACCGATGCCGCGGTGGATTACGCGGTTAAACCCGATGCCCAAAAACCGTATTTGCTTTTTATTGCGATTAAGGTTAGCGAAGGGAAAAAATACCTGGTGGGCTCGGTGATGGTACAAGGCAATAAAGATGTCGCGGAGAAAGAGATTCTAAAAAGACTGCTCGATTGTATTCCCGGGAAAGTTTTTGCTCAAGAGGCGATGAAAAAAGATATTGCCGGTATTCAGGGGCTGTATTTTGACCGGGGGTATATTTCTGCGCAGGTTCAGGAGTCCACGATAGTCAATACTGACAGCGGCCGCGTGGATATAACTTACGCGATTACTGAAAACCAGGTTGTTTACGTGGATAAGATTAAGATCCGGGGTAATATTAAGACTAAGGATGTGGTTATCCGCAGGGAATTGCGGATTCATCCCGGAGAAAAATTTGACGGAGAAAAACTCAAGCGCAGCAAGGAAAGGCTGACCAATTTAGGATTTTTTGAAGAGGTAAGCTACGACACCGAGGAGACCGGCCGGCCGGAAAAAAAGAATTTAGTGGTGGATGTAAAAGAAACTAAGACCGGAGCTTTTAGTTTTGGCGGCGGTTACAGCACGGTGGATCAGTTTATCGGTTTTGTGGAGGTGGAGCAGAAAAACTTCGACTGGAAAAACTGGCCGTATTTTACCGGCGCGGGCCAAAACTTAAAGGTGCGCGCTTCTATCGGGAACTTAAGCCAGGGTTTCGAGTTAAGTTTTACCGAGCCCTGGATGTTTGATTATCCGGTTTCTTTTGGTTTCGATCTTTACCGGCGCACGCATGACCGGAATTCGGATACAGGATACGGTTATGATGAAACGGTTACCGGAGGGGATTTGCGTTTAGGTAAAGAGATATCCGAGTATTTAAGAGGCAGCTTGATGTACCGCTTGGATGAGATAGACATCAGCAATATCTCTCCAGGCAATACTGAATTAGAGCCTGAAAAGGGCAAAAATCTGGTTAGTGTTGTTACCCCAAGTTTAACCTATGATTCACGGGACAATATTTTTGATACCAGAAAAGGTGATTTGTTCACTGCTTCTTTTGATTTTGCCGGTTTGGGCGGAGATAAAAGTTACACGAAATTCCTTGGCCGGGCCTCGCATTATTTCCCCATGCCGCGCGGAGCGGTGCTGGAGGTAAGGGGTAGGTTAGGGTTGGCCCAGCCGTATGGCAGTACGGAGAAATTACCTATTTACGAAAGATTTTTTGCCGGCGGCGCTTATACGATTAGAGGCTATGAGGAGAGAAAAGTTGGCCCGGTAAGCAGAGGTTCTGATCATGACCCGTTGGGCGGCGCGTCGATGGCAGTGGGTAATATTGAATATACCTATCCGTTGTTTAGTTTCCTAAAGGTCGCCGCCTTCTATGATGTGGGTAATGTCTGGGAAAAGATGGGGGATATTTTTTCCAATAAGGATGCTAACGAAGTAGAGAATTCCGGAGGATTTAAATCCGGCCTGGGTTTAGGCCTGCGGATTAAAACCCCGATTGGCCCGATCATGCTGGATTACGGTATTCCGCTGGACAAGGAATCCGGGGAAAGTTCTAAAAAGAGCGGCGGCAGGTTCCACTTCAGCGCCAGCCACGGATTTTAAGATCAGTAGATAGTAGCGGCTAGTAGGGGAGGTTTAAACCTCCCCTACTAGCTATTGATAATTAAATTTAATAACAAAAAAGGAGGAAGTAGAAATGAATAAGAAAGTAGTGGTTCTGTGGGTAACAATTTTTGGTTTGGCTTTATTGGCGGGCAGCGCGCAGGCCGCGGATAAGTTCGGTTATATCGATTTAAGCCGTACTTTTAACGAATACAATAAAACTAAAGGATATTACAAGGCTTTGAATGATAAAGGAAAGATTTATACCGACGAGCGTGACAAAAAAGTCGCAGATTTAAAAGTTTTCCAGGATAAATTGAGCCTGCTTAATGATAAAGAAAGAGAAGCCAAGAGTGCTGACCTTGCGGCCAAGGTAAAAGAATTCCAGGATAGTGACCGGGCGAAGCAGGCGGATTTACGTAAAGAGCAGGAAGGGAAAGAGCAGGAGATTCTCAAGGAAATTGAGGAAGCAGTGAAAAAATATTCCGAGAAAGAAGGGTACACTCTGGTGTTTAATGACCGGGTATTGGTTTATCAGACCAAGGGTATGGAAATTACCAATCAGATTGTTGCTATTTTAAATGGTAGTAGCAGTGGGAGCGGGAAGAAATAAGCTAAAGATATTAGAATCTAGGGGACGGTTCTGTTTTTTCCGTTCTTTAAATTATAAAAAATAGAACCGTCCCCTTTATTCTAAAATAATTCGTTTATCAAATGCAAAAAACACTTAATGAGATAGCTAAGCTTATTGACGGACAGGTTATCGGTAACGGGGATACCTTGATTAGCGGAGCCTCCGGAATCCGGGAGGCAGCCGAAGGGGAGATTACTTTTCTGGCTAATTCCAAGTATAGCTCGTTGATGGATAAGACACACGCCTCAGCGATTATCACCTCAGCCGACGCGCAAGGAACGGCTAAGCCGATAATTATAACCCAGAACCCTTCTTTGGCTTTCGTTAAAATCATTTCCATGTTTACGCCCGATGATGCCGGGCATCCTCACGGCATAGATTATACCGTGGTTATGGGCAAGAATGTTTCTTTGGGCGAAAACATAACGATTGGAGCTTATTCGGTGATCGGGGATAACGTTACGATCGGAGATAATGCAATAATTTACGCCGGTTGCTATATCGGCCATCACACAAAAATAGGCAATCAGGTATTAATTTATCCGCATGTTTCCATACGTGAACGGATCAGTATCGGCAGCGGCGTAATTATCCATTCCGGAGCAGTGATTGGTTCCGATGGTTTTGGATTTGTCACGGTTAAAGGGGCGCATCACAAAATTCCTCAGGTGGGGACGGTTGAGATTGGTGATGATGTTGAGATTGGCGCCAATGTTACTATTGACCGGGCGCGTTTTGGTAAAACGGTTATTGGAAGCGGCACTAAAATTGATAATCTGGTACAGATTGCTCATAATGTTACTATTGGTAAGAACGCCCTGATTGTTGCTCAGGTGGGTATTGCCGGCAGCGTGATTATCGGCAATAATGTAACCTTAGGCGGCCAATCCGGATTAGTCGGGCATATTACCGTCGGTGATAATGCTATTGTCACCGGCCAAACAGGAGTAGCAAAATCTGTCCCGCCGGATACGATGGTCTCAGGTTATCCGGCCAGGCCTTTTATGACTACGCAGAGAGTAAACGCCAGCCTCCAGAACTTACCCAAGTTATTTGATCAGGTTAAGGAATTAAAGATAAGGATCCAAGAGCTTGAGGCAAGGAACAAGGATAAATAAATGGAAAAACAGAAGACGATTGTTAATCAGGTTACGCTTAAGGGTGTGGGTATTCACACCGGTAATAAAGTTAATGTAACTTTTAAGCCGGCAGGGGTGGATTCCGGGATAACTTTTATCCGTACGGATATCTCCGGGGCCCCCCGGATCAAAGCGGATGTGGGATCTTTACTGCTGGCGCCTAAATTCAGCCGGCGTTCTTCTATTGGTAATGATCAGGCAGAGGTGCAGACGGTTGAACATCTGATGGCCGCCTTATCCAGTTTGGGAATAGATAATCTTGACATCCAGATAGATAATAATGAGGTCCCCGGTTTAGACGGAAGCTCAATTAATTTCCTCGAGGCGCTCCAAAAAGCAGGGTTAGCGCATCAGGATGCACCCAGATATGTCTATACCGTTAAGGAGCCGATATGTATTCAGGAGGGTTCAAGCTCGATTACTATACTTCCGGCTAAAGAATTTAAGATTTCCTATACCCTAAACTATGATCATCCCATGTTGGCGGCGCAATTTTTAGAGATAGCGGTTAATGCTGAATCTTTTAAAACCGCTCTTTCTTCGGCGCGCACTTTTTGCCTGGAGAGCGAAGCGAGCGAGTTACAAAGTCAAGGCCTGGGCTTAGGCGCTAATTATGAAAATACTTTAGTGGTGGGTAAAACGGGTGTAATTAAAAACAAACTCCGGTTTCCTGATGAGTTTGTCCGGCACAAAATCTTGGATTTAATCGGAGACCTTTATTTGGCAGGTTGCCCGATTAACGGCCATGTGGTGGCTTTAAAAAGCGGACATTCTTTGAATTTAAAGATCTCCCAGAAGATCTATAAACAGAGAATAATCGCGCAAGGCGCGAATCTGGAAGGGGCAATGGATGTTAACCAGATTATGAGGGTCCTGCCTCACCGTGAGCCGTTTTTGTTTGTGGATCGCATAACGCATTTGGAAAAAGGCAAGCGCGCGGTAGGGATTAAGAATGTAACCATAAATGACTATTTTTTTAGGGGGCATTTTCCGGGACGGCCGGTGATGCCGGGAGTGTTGATCATAGAAGCTATGGCTCAGGTGGGCGGGGTAATGATGCTGGAGAGCGACGAAAACCGGGGTAAATTAGCGTTATTTTTAGCGATTGATAATGCTAAATTTAGAAAGGTGGTCGTTCCCGGTGATCAACTGGTTTTTGAGGTAGTCGCCGGCAAAATGCGCTCTAGGATGGGCTCTGTGCATGGTGAGGCCTTAGTAGATGGAAAAGTAGTGGCAGAAGCAGATTTGATGTTTGCCCTGGTTGAGAATTAATGGTTCGACTGCGCTCACCATTAATCCTGAGTGAATGTAATGGAGCAAAGGATTAGTTATGTCAATACATCCTTCCGCAATCGTTTCTTCAAAAGCAAAATTAGCTTCAGGCGTATCTGTCGGCCCGTTTAGTATAATCAGCGATCAGGCCAGTATTGGCGCGAATACTAAAATCGGCGCGCATTGCGTTATTGAGGGCAATACGACTATCGGTAAAAATTGTGAAATATTTACCGGCGCTGTAGTTGGCAGCCGGCCGCAGGACCTTAAATTTAAAGGTGAAAAAGTTTTTTTAGAGATTGGCAATAACAATATTATCCGCGAATATTGCACGCTTAACCCGGGGACTGCCGAAGGCTCCAAGACTTCTGTCGGCGATGATAATTTGCTGATGGCCTATTCGCATGTTGCCCATGATTGCCGGGTGGGTAACGGTTGTGTTTTAGCCAATAACAGCACCTTGGCCGGCCATGTCAGTATTGAAGATAAAGCAGTTATCGGCGGAATAGTGGCTATTCATCAATTCGTGCGCATCGGCATGCTGGCAATTGTCGGAGGATGCTCTAAGGTCGTTCAGGATATTCCTCCGTTTTCCACTTGCGATGGCCATCCGGCGCGCGTCTATGGCCTAAACCTCGTCGGTTTAAGGCGTAAAGGCATCAGCCACGATGCGATTAATAAAATTGATCAGGCTTTTAAATTGATATTTAATTCCGGGTTATCCGTAAAACATGCTTTGGAAAGGGTAGAAAAAGAAATAGAAAAAACCGAAGAAATAATTTATTTGGTTAATTTTGTTAAGAGTTCTGAGCGTGGTTTAACCCGTTCCTGTCGATAAAGATGTTAAAAACTTGGGGACGGTTCTCTTTTGAGAACCGTCCCCAGGATTAAATATGAAGAAAATCGGTTTAATTGCCGGAAATAGAAAATTCCCCCTGCTGTTTGCTGCCAGTGCCAGAAAAAAAGACTGTCAAATTATCGCTATTGCCATTAAGGGTGACACCTCCCCAAAATTAAAAAAAATCGTTGATAAAATTTATTGGCTTAAACTTTCTGAATTCGAAAAAATGTTTGATATATTTAAAGCCGAAGCCGTGGAGGGTGTAGTCATGGCCGGGCAAATCAGCCCGCGCAGGTTATTCAGTAAAGAAACTCAAAACAGCCCGCAGCTAAGGCAGATTCTGGATACGCTTAAAGATAAGCAGGCGGATACATTATTTGGAGCAGTAGCCAAAAGGTTAGAAGCTGCCGGGCTTACCCTTCTGGATTCTACTACCTTCATTGAAGAATATTTACCTAAAAAAGGCACTCTCACTAAACAAGAACCGGATTTTAATACCTGGGAGGATGTTTATTTTGGTTTAACTCTGGCTAAAGCTGTGTCTAATCTGAATATCGGCCAGACGGTTGCCGTCAAAACCAAAGCTATAGTTGCCGTTGAGGCTTTTGAAGGGACGGATAATTTAATTCGCCGGGCAGGTAAATTGGGCCGGGGCAGGGTGGTCATTGTGAAGGTAAGTAAGCCTAAACAGGATATGCGTTTTGATATTCCGGTTATCGGGTTAAATACGATCAAGAATTTGGTTAAAGCAAGATGCAGCTGCCTTGCCTTTGAAGCCGGTAAAACACTTTTTATTGATCAAGAAGAAAGTGTCAGGCTTGCCGATCGAAAAGGTATCGTAATAGTTGCGGTGTAGGGGGTTGGGTGTGTATTAATTTCCTTGACAGCAGCTGTTTGTAGTGTAAAGATATATAGATAAAAAGGAGGGGAGCTATGCCACGGACAGTTGAAACAAAACCAACGGAGTTTAAGTTATATGCCCCTGGGGCCAAAAAGGTTGTGGTTTCCGGAAGTTTCAATAAATGGGATACCAAGAAGTTAATCGCCAAGAAGGATAGCAAGGGCAGCTGGGCAGCCAAGGTTGCTCTTAAGCCGGGCAGGCATGAGTATAAGTTTATCGTAGACGGGAACTGGGTAAATGACCCGCACTGCACCTCTTGCGTAGCCAATTCAATTGGTTCGCATAACTGTGTGCTTGAGGTTAAATAAACCAATCTTTTAATAATTAAAGAGAAAACCTATAGGGCGCTGCTTACTCAAGCGGCGCCCTATAGGTTTATCTATACCTTACTATATGCAGTATATTTACGGACCGATAAAATCACGCCGTCTGGGGCTTTCCTTAGGTTTAAGCCTTAGCCGGAATAAAATATGTGACCTGGATTGCGTTTACTGTCAATGGGGCAGTGTCGGCAAGACTGTCCTTAAAAGGAAAGAATACGCCAAAGCCGATGAGATTATCCGGGAATTAAAATCTTGGATGCAAAATAATCCCCAGGATGCCCAAGAGCTAAAATTTGTTACTCTTTCCGGGCTGGGTGAACCGACATTAAATACTTGTATCGGAAGGCTGATTGATCAGGTAAAAAATATTACCGGTTCCAAAATCGCGGTAATTACTAATTCCACGCTCCTGAGAGATCCCGCGGTACGCCAAGGGCTCCTGAAAGCGGATTTAATCGTGCCTTCTTTAGATGCGGTGGATCTAAAAATATTTAAACGCATCGATCGTCCCCATGCCGGTATAAAATTAAATGAAATTATTGATGGCTTGGTTGCTTTGAGAAAAGAATTTCACGGCCAGATTTGGCTTGAGGTAATGCTGATCGCCGGTATGAATGATGGACTGGGGCATATTGAAGAATTAAAAAAGGTAATTTTGCGTATCAATCCGGATAAAATTCAGCTTAACTCTCCGGTGCGTTCTACCGCAGAGAAAAATGTTTTTCCTGTGGAAAGAGGCAAGCTGGAGCAGATCAGAGAGATTCTGGGGGATAAAGCGGAGATTATTTGAGCGCCTATTGCCTAATGGATAAGGCACCAGTCTTCGGAACTGGTTATTGGTGGTTCGAGCCCACCTAGGCGCAAGAAAGATTAATAGCAGGTTCCTGCCTGCCGGCGCGCGAGCCCACCTAGGCACGACATTATAATAAACCCTGCGGATTTTTATCAATTACAGTAGGGGAGGTTTAAACCTCCCCTACTGTTGAGAGTAGGGTTTATTAACAATAGTAGGGTGGGTTTAAACCCACCCTACTGAAAGTCGGCAGGGTTCTTGTACTACTCGTAAACGGCACATTTTTATTGACAGCAATCGGGAATTCGGTATAATAAATGTAATTATGATTAAAACATATTCTAGGTATAATGTCATGGCGCTAATCTGTTTAGCGCTTTTATTTTTATCTAACACTTTAGCCTTCAGCCAAACTCTAGCAGTTGATTACCTTTGTGAACGCGGCAAGAAGCTTTACGCTCAAGGTAGAACTGAAGAAGCCTTATCAGAATTTAATAAAGTTTTGCTGGTGGACTCAAATAATGAAGCAGCCAAAGATTATGTTAATAGGATCTTCAAAGATAACTACGCTGCCAATGATTATGAGCCGGTAATAACTCAAGCCTCAGTTTTAAAAACTCCCGCAATTCAAAATGCCCGGTATGCTCAGAATACTGTGTATGCTCAGGCACAAACTAAAGAAAATAAAGTTTTAACCAAAGAAGAGGCAATGGATCAAGAGCTGTCCAAGGTTAAACAGCAGCAGGTTGCCACTGCCTATCTTTATGGTTACCCGGATATAATGCCAGAGAAATCGGCAGAAGAAAAAGAAGCTAGAGGATTAAAAGTGGGTGAGTTAAAAATAACCGGAGAAACGCAGCTTAGCCTGGGCATTACTCCCCGTGATTTTATCTGGAAAAGAGCTAACTTTGATTTAAATGAGAAATATAAAAGTTGGCGTCAGCTGTCATATGCCGGGCTGAATCAAGGTTTTAATACCTATGACCCCAGAATCTATGATTCCTTAAGCGTAAATGTGGATACGGAGAATGAAGAAGGTTTTAACTTTCATACTAATGTCACCGTTGATCCTTGGAGTTTTACCGGAAAAAGCAGTAAGTTTACAGTTACCAACACCGGCGGCGATTCTACTGATTTGCAGTTGTATTATGGGTCAAATTCCGGGTATACATTAAGTAAAACTGCTTATGGTTTAGTAAATGGCAATGCTTTTAATATACCTGAATTAAAGGTAGAAGACGGCAAGACGCCCCCGACTACTGTGCCTGCCGGAGATTTTTCTGCTTTTAATATTCCGGAGATGAAGATCTACCGTGAATTTCAACCGGTGCGTGAATTATGGCTGGATTATGCCAACGATCAAATTAAATTCCGGGTTTTTCCTATCGGCTATCAAGACCAGGCTTATTCTTCAGATGACCCGATGGGCATATCCAATCATCATATCTGGTGGCAGGATAGCCCTTGGCTGCGCAGATATCTGCCGGGAACAGAACGTTCCGCTAGTTTTACTAAAGGCCGTTGGGATGATTCACTCTCATTTTTATCTAAAGATAGTACCGGTAAATATCTTACGGCACTAAGAGGCGCATCGTTTTCCTTTTCGCCACAAGAGCAGACATCTTTTGACACTACTGTAGCCACGCCGAAACATCTTTGGCAGGATTACGAGGTAGTCGATAATGTTATCTCGGCCAGCCGCCTGAAACATTATTTTTCGGACAGTTTTATGCTGGGAGGCACATTCACTACGCGCACCGGATTTAAAACCGACCCGCAAAAGTTAGACAGTGAAAACTTTGTCGGAGGCGTAGATTTAGGATATGAAGTCTTTGAGGGCATGAAGGCGCAGGCTGAAGTTCTGAGTTCGCAATCTTTTTACGATATGAATAATTCTAATTATGAGAGTAAATCCCGCGGGAATGCTTATTATTTTGCTTTTATATCGCGCTATCCGCAGAAAAGTATTATGGATTTAAAATATGGTTATGATGAGATTGCTCCGGATAAGGAAGAAAGCTATCTTTTAAAATCCAAATTTTATCTTTCCCGCATGGATAGCGGGTTTGATTCGGCTCTATCTAATTTTCACAATACCCGCCAGGATACCGGCTGGAGCAGGCATATTCATTTTCGCCGGCCCATGGAATATTTCTTTAAAAGCTTAACTAAGCCGGCAAACAATTGGGGTGAGTTAAATGCCACGCGTATTGGGGATGGCATTGATGCCGGAAGGGATACTTTGGGTTTCCGCTTTGAGACATTCCTGGATGATAAATTCTATAACCTTTTTGATACGCGCAATGTGCATAATGTTAATGGAAAATTTATTGAAAATGTAGTGCGGGATGAGCTCTCGGTAAGGGCCACTGATAAATTGACCGCTAAGGTCTTAGGCATTTATCATAAACTTCCCAAAACAGTGGGCGGGGTTGACCCTTTTGTTTATGATGGCAATAGCGGTAAATTTTTTGATAATGCTGCTGTTGTCGACGGAGAAGATCCTACGCTTAAGACAGGGTCTTTTGGCCTAAATTATGATTTCTTTGATTGGTTAAGTTTAAATGGTGTTTATGAGCGTACCAATGATTATTCTTTGGGCTATGATAATTTTCCGCGCAATGTTTTAAGAAACGATACCAACCTCTGGGGTACGGATTCTTATTATACCTTTACTAATCCGTTTCTCTATAGCCAGGCTAATTTTCCTCAAGCGCCCTATGAGTTTTATAATATTTTCAAAACGGGGTTGAGGGTTTCTCCCCTGGAAAATATGGATCTATATTTAGATTATACGCGCAACGAATTCCAAGCCGCGAGTTTAAATTCTGACAATATGAATCACGTGGGCCTGGAGATGACTTATATGCCTATTCCAAAATTTGGCATGATGTTTA
>JAUYBI010000036.1 GCA_030693145.1 Candidatus Omnitrophota bacterium | reverse complement strand
AAAGATGTAGAGGGATTTGCTATCCAGGAGTTCTAAAGGCAATAACTGACGGCTGGCCATATAATCATTAATTATTTTTTCATCTTCAATCAACCTAATTTTACCCGAAAATAATTTGTAAGTATTACCAGGCGCATACTGTATATTATCTTTCCCATCGCTTAGCTCAAACTGCACTGCCCTGCCTTTTAGTTGCTCGTTTGTATTTTGAATTAATGGCGCCCCTTCTACATTTACCTCAAATAAAATTCCAGGGTAATCGCCGGCAGGTTTTACCCCGAAGCCGCGGCTGTCGATCTGGTTCAGAAATATCCTTTCCCAGTTAAACCCTCGCGGAAATTCTCCTTCTTCTGAAGAATTAAACCAATGTGTATATTTATCAGAAAGGAATAAACTTATTTTTTTATGCGGAATCTGTAGGGTTTCTTTTACCTGAATATCGACATCCCAAACTAACTCCTCCTCCCCTGTGAGACTCAATGTCCACTTCTGCTCTACGGGTATGTCTCTATAGCGCACATTAATATATATCTTTTCTTGGCTGAGTTTCTTAAACTGCCACTCGGCATGCAATGAGTCATACCAATTACCATTTACGTTAAGCGCTATATGCATCCCAATGCCTTTGGTCAGCTCTAGCTCATTCCATAATATTTTAGCCTCACCTTCATCAAAAAATAACCTCAACTTATCGCTACCAAAGCTTTTAGCTAAAATAAGCTTTTCCCTTTCATTTTCAATATACCTATCTATTACCGCCTTATCTTCTATAATCTTTATTCTACCTGACCCCCATTTATAATATCCGGGCTCGTAATAGCCGCTTTGCGCGTCATCAGCTAACTCAAATTGCAACGCCCTGGCACAAAACTCTTTACTGGTATTCTGAATAAGCGGAATACCCTCTGCATCTACCTCAAATAAAATACCCGGACACCCTCCAACCGGCTTTACCCCGAAGCCGCAGCTGTCCGTACGATTTAAAAACAGATTCTCCCAGTTAAAGCTTTCCGGAAATTCCCCTTCTTCGCTTGCATTAAACCACCGTTTGTATTCAGACAATACAAATAAACCCATCTTTTTATGTTTAATGTTTACTGTTTTTTTTATTTGCATCCCGACTTCCCAAGTTAATTCATTATCTGCCGTAATTGTCATAACCCATTTATGCACTATGGGGATATCCCGATAATCTATAGTTATATGCAGCCGTTCCCGGTCAATCCTGGTAATTTGCCAATCAGTATAAGATGAACCATACCATTTTTCATTAAAGCTGAATATTGTATTTAAAGCAAAGTGCTTGGTTAGCTCCAAATCATCCCAGTATAACCTTGCTTTTCGTTCATCAAAATACAGTTTCAATTTGCCATGTTCGAAAACTTTGGCTGTAAAAATTTTTTCCCTTAAATTTTCTATATGGGAATTCGCAGCCCCCTCATTTTCTATTAGTTTAATTTTTCCGAAACACCATTTATACATGCCTGTTTCGTAATAATTATTTTGATTTATTCCGTTTAATTGAAACTGCACCGCCCTTGCCTTTATTTCTTCATTGGTATTTTGCAATAAAGGAGTGCCTTGCGCGTCAACTTCAAATAATATCCCCGGGTACGTTACTGAGGGCATTACTCCAAAACTACAGCTGCCTATTTTATTTAAAAAGATATGTTTTTTTAAAGGTACGTCATCCCAATTAAATGCCTGCGGAAATTTTCCCTGGTCGGAAAAATGAAACCAGTGAGCATAATTATCAGATAAGAATAATCCCACCTTTCTATCAAGAATATACACCGGCTGTTTTACCTGCATATCCACTTCCCACAATAACTCATCATTCCCAGCCAGGGTTAACAACCAGCTTTGGATAACGCCGATATCTGTGTAGTTAATAGATATCTGGAATTTCCCCGGAGCTATCTCAGAAACAAGCCACTGGCCTTCGGATGAAATATGCCATTTTTCATCGATGTTAAAAGCAGAATGTAAGCCCAGGTTTTTAGTTAATTCCAGGCCTTTCCAATATAATTTGGCCTTACCATCTTCAAAAAATAAATTTAACCCCTGATTATTATCAATTTTATTCTTAAACATAGTTTTCAAACTAAAGCGAAAGGATAATCGCTTTCAAAAAAACAATTCAGCAAAAAATGGCAATTATCTTTACAGTTACCTATATTTTTCCGCACGTCATTTGCCCTGCCTGACTGCCAAAGCTCCCTTATATCATCGCCATTTTTAATATTGCCTAAACGATCCCAACGGAAGCATAAAAATATGTCTCCTACCGCACTTACATGGACAGCCCTATCAAGATTACATTTAGTTTTTTTAACAAATTTATCCGGACAGCGAAAATAATGCTTAAAGGCTTCTAATTGCACAACAGGAATCCCTATTTTACTGTGTATCTTCTTAAGCTCAAGCACCTTATCTATAAAACGACATGCTTTATCGGTATCTTTTGGCCAAAGAAAATTATACTTTCCCTCCCACCATTCTTTCTCGACACCAGTATTATTAGGCTGCATAGGAGCCATAAAAGAGATAGAACTTAATTTATCGTTATTCACAGCCCAATCTATAAGCGGCAGGAGCCCGTCCAGATTATAATCATAAATAACGCAACAAACACCTATCCTGGTATTCTTTGAATATTTATTAAGATATTCTATAGCGCTCATTACTCTGCGATAAACCCCTTTTACCCCTCTTAAATAATCATGCGTAGATTCATCTATGCTATCCAGAGAAAGATTTATTTCATTCAAACCTGAATCAGCTATTCTTTGAGCCATCTGTTCATTTATCAACCACCCATTAGAGGCAATATTGGCAGAGAATCCCTTGTCAACGCTAAACCTGACAAGATCCAACACCCCTTCAAATAACAGCGCCTCTCCACCTCCAAAATTAATCCTAAAACCCTCATCCACTAATTCCCTAAGTTCGGAGAGAAACTTTTTATATTGTTCAACTGTAGGATAATTTTGTGCTTCTTTATCTTGCCACTTATAACACATCTGGCATTTTAACATGCATTTATCGGTTATTCCTAAACAACAAAAACCGGGTTTTATATCCATTTTTATACTGACCCCTCATGAACCTATATTCCGGATGGCCAAGGATAGGATGAGATTTTTATCATAACCTTAATTATACTAATGAAATTCTATCTTGTCAAAAATGAATTCATTGTTTTCCCTGGAAGAATTTAATTTTCTGGACAATCGCTACAGCTTCAATTTCCACTAATAAATCTTCCCGGCAAAGCCTTGCCTCGACACAAGTGCTAGCAGGGAATTCTTCACGCTTAAGCCCGGACTTCTCAAAAAATTCGTCTCGTGCCTTGTTAAACCTATCGTAATCGTCCATATTTTTTAAAAACACGGTAAATTTAACTACATCTTTCAAACCGGCGTTTTCTCTTTCCAATATAGAAACAATATTTTTGTAGGTATGCATTACCTGCGCGTGAAAATCGCCTACGTGGGCAGTTTTGCCTTGCGCATCAACACTGGCTGTACCCGATATAAACATTAGAATTACTGAATCCAACTCCACCTTCGTCCCGCGGGAAAAAGCCGCCTTTGCTTCAGGCAATCGGGGAGTCACCATCAAGCTTTTTTTCATATTCACCTTTCTTTCAAGAAAATCGCCATCAGCAATAAAATCATTCCTTAAAGGATTTAGTAAAGCCTGTCCTTTTTAGGATAACTTTAACGCGCGATTTTCAGCTGTTAGTAAAAATATATATACTGGTTGTCAAAACCAAACCTAACGAAATTAATTATTCTTTAATTTCATTAAAGTTAAAAATAAATTTTCTGAGACTATCTTATGCGCTTTTTGATTATAATGCGGGTCTTCCTTTGAAACCCAATAAAAACCAAAAGGAAGATTCCTATCAAAATATGACAGCATATCTATAATAGGACAGTCTTTAAATATATTCCGCACATATGCATGGATATCTTCAAAAGCATACTCTTTTAAATTATGTAACTCTGGAAGCAGCAATACTAACAAAGGAATATTTTTTTCGCGTACGATCTGCTTAAGCTCTTCTGCCAATGCTTCAAACTGCTCCTTGGTTTTACTGCCTTTTTTATAGAGCGACTGATAATATTCCTTATAATTTTTTTTAAAAAATTTTGCCTTTAATATATTAAACTTTGACCATATATAAGTATATAAATAGGAATGCCTATTTAAAAAATACAAGGTAGGACGCAATATTTCCGCATCATTAACAAAATAGCCCAAAATTATCATATCTGGGTTATATTTTAAGCCCTCTTTTTTTAAAAACATCACTTCGGATTGAAGGTTATAATTGCCTACGCCCGCATTTATAACCTGATATTTAATATTACCTGTCTCATTTAACATCTTTTCTAAATATTTAGGATAGGTATATTCAAACGGCACTCCCCAGCCCAAGGTCAGAGAATCTCCTAACACTAAAATTCTATATACGCCGGAGGGTTTTGAATAATCATATTCATAATCTCTTAGCCCTTTTGAATTTATTTTAATGTCAACGCCATATATATTTTTAAGGTAACTATTCGGTTTATTTTCATGAAAATTATTTTTAATTAAAATTTTCCCAGATAAAGAATACCTCCACATTTCTAAATCGTAACTCTTAATAACGGGATAAAAGAACCTTAAGGTTAATTCGCTTAAGAACAAAAATGCTAACACAGTAACCAGGCTTAGCGCTAAATTAGATAAAAGTTTTCTCTTTCTCATAGATAATAATTAAAGATACTGTTACTCAAACACAAATATTATACACAAGAATCACTAAAACGAGGTAATGATTATTTTTCATAGGCAATTCTCTGTCCTTTTACAACCAAATTATTTTTTAAAACCCGCCTTAAGTATGGCATCAGCGATATTCCGAGCTAAAAGTTTATTGCCTTTATCAGTGCAATGGCCGAAGTCTCCGTTACACATATTCTTAAAATAAGCTTTTAAACCATCACTTTTTACAGCGTCTTTAAATGTTTTCTCATTGTCTACGAATATAACCCCTTTTTGCCCCTCAAATATTTTCTTTAATGGCTTGATA
Source organism: Candidatus Omnitrophota bacterium (assembly GCA_030693145.1). GTDB lineage: Bacteria > Omnitrophota > Gorgyraeia > Gygaellales > Profunditerraquicolaceae > UBA6249. The sequence goes on along the minus strand of JAUYBI010000036.1, from coordinate 3,725 downwards.
TTCAGCATAGGATACTGCGCACAAACCAAACGTATATTCCTTTTATCCAGAGTTTTCTTAACTTTAAGATAATTATTAATTGTCACAGCCTTATATTCCCTGCGGCACGCCTGCCTGGTTTTCTCCATATATTCTTTGAACAATTCCAAGTTGTCTCTCTCAAAATATATTGATTCTAAACCGGCATATCCCCATACATTATATGGATTAAGCTCTATGGACTTCTTATAAGTATCCTCCATTTTGGAAAACTTTTTTTGACACCTATATAAATATCCTAATTCTTCATGAACAAAATCATTTTGGGAATTAAGCTCTATCGCTTTATTATAAAAATCTTCTGCTTCGGAAAATTTCTTTTGATGTATATATATAAATCCTAATCCCGCATAAGCAGAATCATTTCTAGGATTAAGCTCTATCGCTTTTTTATAAGTAACTTCTGCTTCAATGAACTTTATTTGCTCTTTATATATATCTCCTAATTTCACATAAATAGAATCATTTCTAGGATTAAGCTCTATTGCTTTCTTACAAAAACCTTCTGCTTTAAGATACTCTCCCTGGTCTTTATATATATCCCCTAATTCTATATATGCCTGCTCATTTTTTTGCCTATAAAACTTTATTTCTTTAGTTTTAGCCGTAATATGCAGTAAACATAAGTTTAATAGCTTACACACCTTTAATTGCCTAAAAAATGATGGGCGCTGTGAACCATTAACCGTTTCATCAGAAAAGAAAAACTTCTCAGCATCATTAATCCCCATCATCGCAACCACCATATCAGGTTTATAGGTTTCAAGATTAGCCTCTAATTGCGATAAAATAAACGCTGTGGAAGCTGCTGTTACGCCTTTATCTATTACGCTAAAAGTTATACCAATATTGCGCTGATTCAGTATTTCCTCCAAAAAACCAGGATATTGGCCTTGCGTGGTAGACTCGCCTAAACACATAATCCGATACACGCCTTTTTGCTTTAAAGAAAGCCTATTTTTATATTCTTGCAAAGAAAGCAATACAAACCCGCCCACACGCAGCCCTATTTCAAGGATAACAAGCGATAAAAATACCCCTAAGATTATCAGGCATACCCTTTGCCAAACTGATACTTTAACTTGCTTATTCTTACGCATACAGTTTATTCCTTAAAAACTTCCTTAAGTATGGCATCCGCGATATTCCGAGCTAAAAGTTTATTGCCTTTTTCGGTGCAATGGCCGAAGTCTCCCTCAAACATATCCCTAAAATAAGCTTTATAGCCATTACTCTTTACAGCGTCTTTAAATGTTTCCTCATTATCTACGAATATAGCCCCTTTTTGCCCCTCAAATATTTTCTTTAATGGCTTGATACTCAGCATAGGATACTGCACGCAAACCAAACGTATATTCCTTTTATCTAAAATTTGTTTTAATTTAAGATAATTATTAATTGTCCTGGGCTTAAATTCCTTCTGTCTCAATTGCCTGGTTTTCTCCATATATTCTTTGAACAATTCCAAGTTGTCTCTCTCAAAATATATTGATTCTAAACCGGCATATCCTCGTACATTATTTGGGTTAAGTTCTAATGATTTCTTAAAAAATCGCTCTACTTCTACAAACTTACGTTGACATAAATATATAAACCCTAATTCTGTATAAGCAAAATCATTTTTAGGATTACACTCTAATGCTTTTTTAAAAGCATCTTCTGCTTCGGGAAACTTCTTTTGCCTTTTATAAATCCTGCCTAAATCCATATACAATGAATCATTTTGGAGATCCAGCTCTAAGGCTTTCTTGAAAACCTGCTCCGCTTCAGTAAACCTGCCGTAGTTACTATAAATCCGGCCTAACCCGCTATATGCCCAAATATTCTTAGAATTTAATTGCAAAGTTTTCTTAAATGCCTGCTCCGCTTCAGAAATCCTCCCCAGATCACCATACATCCTGCCTAACAACACATACGCTAACTCACAATTAGAGTTAAAATTTAATGCCTGCTTAAATGCCTGCTCTGCTTCGGGGAATTTCTGCTGGATCCTATATGTATCCCCTAATTTTGCATGAACAAAACAATTCTGGGGGTCAAACTTTAAAGATTTCTTAAATGCCTGCTCTGCTTCGGGGAATTTCTTCTCTCCTTTATATTCTTCCCCTAACGCCTCATATACTGCGGCATCTTTTAAATTGAACTTTATCGCTTTCTTCAATGGCCCCTCTTGGGAAATAAAGCCTTCGTTTTTAACATAATCTTCTTTCTCTTGACTATGGAACTTTATTTCTTTAGCTTTAGCCGCAATATACAGCCAAAGCAGATTTGCTAGTTTACACACCTTTAATGGCCTAGAAAATAATGGTTTCTCTGGGACATTAACTGCTTCAGCAGAAGAAAAATAAAGCCCTAGATCATTATTCCCCATCATCGCAACTACCATATCAGGTTTATAGGTATCCAGATTACCCTCTAATTGCGATAAGAGAACCACTGTATTAGTATCTACTATTCCCTTATCTATTACACTGAATTTTATCCCTGTATTGTGCTGATTCAGTATTTCCTCCAAAAAACCAGGATATTGGCCTTGCGTGGTGGATTCGCCTATACACATAATCCGATACACGCCTTTTTGCTTTAAGGAAAGCCTATTTTTATATTCTTGCAAAGAAAGCAATACAAACCCGCCCGCGCGTAATCCTATTTCAAGGATAACAAGCGATAAAAATAACCCTAAGATTATCAGGCATACCCTTTGCCAAACTGATACTTTAACCTGCTTATTCTTAGGCATACTGTTTATTTGTAAGACGAAACAATATCGGCCAAATATCCGCCTAATTCTTCTGGCTGCTTCTTATTAATCCACTTTAATACCGGCGTATTTCCATTTTCCATCTTCTTTAATCATTTCTATCTCTGTTCTGAAACCGATTTTTACTTTCCAGGGCTTTTAAAATACACACGATCTATACTATAACTATTCAAATATGTTTATACGTTTTCAGGAGGTTTTTTAAAATTATTAAAAGAACCTTTAAATTCTTCCTGCTCACTGTCTTTTGCTCCCAATGCGTCGGAAAAGAATAAGACCTTCGCATCTATTTCGTAACGAGATAATTCCCTGAAAAAGTTATGACCCCCTATCCTTGCGCCGGACAAGCCACACCTTTCGCGCGTGATAAATATTATTATACCATTGCTGTCCAAATTAGCAAAAACTGAATTTTAGTTGTAAAATCTCTGGCGGCGCGTTGCTCTTTTCATGAAACGGCGCATTAAGCCAATCCCAGAGGTTTCTTTTTGAAAATAAATTTGTTGGTAATATTGAGCAAAGCGTATAAAGTGACCAGGCGAACTTAGATTTGAATTTCAAATAGCTTAAAAGCAGATAAGTAATTAACGCCACCCATAATTGGGACAGCAAGGCGTTCTTAGATGTGCCTACAAAGCTTTTGACCTTAAGTTGTTGCTTGATGCATTTAAAGAATAATTCTATTTGCCAGCGTTCTTTGTAAATTTGGGCAATAGTAGCAGCTGACCACGCAAGATTATTAGTTAGAATTACGATTATTTTGCCGGTTTCAGGATCCCGGGAACGGATACGGCGCAGCCTGTAAGGGAATTTCTGTTTTGAATAAAATCCCTTAAGCTGAATAATTTGGTCGGAATAAATATTTTTGTGGCGGCTGACATCATTGCGTACGGCAACCTGATAATACGCGTTCTTTTTTATTCTG
>JAUYBI010000030.1 GCA_030693145.1 Candidatus Omnitrophota bacterium | reverse complement strand
CGTCTTTTTCTTCTTCGGAAAAAGAAAAGGTATCGGGAATATTCTTATTACTTTCTTTCTTTAATTCTTTATTATAGAGGGTGCCATTTTGGCTCCCTCTGACAACCAAATTGGCTCCCTTTGCAGACATTTTGGCACCCTCTGTAGACTGCTCAAAGGGTTCCATTTTGGCACCCTTTGTGAGGATCCAATATTGGGTAGGTACGCCCTTATGCTTGCCAATAACATAGTCAATTTCCCCGGCTTCTTTTAAGTAAATACGCGCCCTTTGAATCGTACTGTTGCTAATGCCTAATTGCTCCATTAAGTATTTATCAACGCAATAAAATGAGCCGTCATCCGCTAACATATTCCGTTTAGAGAAGTGCCGGTATTTGCCTATTAATTTATCGCGAAGCATCCTTGTAGCTGGAGTCATCCTTTTCATGAGTTCGCCTCCCGTAGCGTAACAAATCGTAACAAATCAAACCAAAAACATCATAAATCCCAAGAATACCAAGAAAACAAAAAACGCCCTAACCTGTCATAATTACACAAGTTAAGGCGTTTATCGTCTATCTATCAGTTATGCTTAAAAATCAAAACGGAGAGGCAGGGAAATAAACCTCATCTTCCTCAACGCTATTATACTCAATAACTTATAACTGTGCAACTCCTTTGGTATACAGAAATCATACATTTTTTTCAGATTGTTTTCACTTAGATGGCCACATTTTGGGCACAAACTATCGATAAGAATATGCTGCACGCCTAAAATAGTTTCAAGATATAAATGCCTGTATAATACATTCCAACAATAATAAAAATAATTCCGGTTATCTTACGAGTATAGTATTCAAGCCGTGTAATCTTATTAAACCAACAGCTCAAAGATGTCACGCCCAGAGCAATGGCAACAGCAAATACAAGAACCGGTAACCCTGTGCCAATCCCATAAATAAATGGCAATACAATACCACTCTTACTATTAATCGCCAAAGGAATAAGACTCCCGAAGTATAACGCCGCCGAAATTGGGCAAAACGCCAGCGCAAAAATAAAACCAAGTAAGAAGGCACCCGCAGCGCCAGACTCTGCAAGCTTATTATGATGTTTTTGCGAGAGCGACAATCCCGGTAAACGAATAGTAATTATTTCCAACAAAATAAGCCCGGTAAGAATTAAAAGCGGCCCCAGGGCCTTACCCATGTATTTCTGTAAAAACTGGGCAACTTGAGGAACGCTTAAAAGAGAACTAATGATAATCCACCCTAGGATCGCATAAGAAACCATCCGACCAAACGTATATGCCAATCCTGAAATAAACACAAACACAGGATGAGTTATTTTCTTAGAGAGAAACGAAATAGCGGCCACGTTACTGGCCAAAGGACAAGGACTAATGGAAGTCAAAATCCCCAGCCACAACGCTGACGCGAAGCTTAAAAATATCTCTGTCATTGAGTTTCCTTTAATAAATCGGCGACCCCGTTCTTTACATAATCAATAAATCTCTGCTTATTACCGACATATTCCCAAATTCTATCAAGATTTTCCCATTTTGCTTCCTTACCGTTTTTAACTAAAGATAAAATAAGCGATTTAGTGTAAAGCTTATAATCGTTGCCATAGTGTTCATTGCCTTTATCTTCTACGTTAACTACTTTGAACTCCAGCTTTCCGGACGCAAGCGCATCCTTAAAGTTAGCTTCTATAGTCTCCCTGGAATACTGCTCCAGCTTATGACAAGTAGGACAACGCATCTGTCCGTGAAAATAATAAGCAATCACATGCGCGCCTTTGGCATATTCTACTGCTTGAGCTATCGGTGAAAAAACTATGCTACTACTTAGTGCAGCTACCGCCAGAAAAACGAGAAATAATTTCTTCAACTTCCCCTCCTATTATTTTACTAAAATTTTCTTTATTTCTTCCTTGCTCAATACCTTGCCCGAAGAAACTACCGTGCCGTCTACGGCAAGAGCCGGCGTCATCATCACGCCGTATTCAGTGATCTTATCAATATCGGTCACCTTACCGATTTCGGCCTGAATATTCAACTCCTTAACCGCTGCTTCTGCGTTAGCAGTAAGCTGTTTACACTTAGAACAACCAACTCCTAAAATTTCGATTTTCACTTTATCCCCTCCGCTATATATTTTCCCGCTTCATTTTTGAAGCATTTTCCCTATCGATTTGTTTTTTGATAACTTCTTTGACAAAATCCAGAGCTCCTTCCTTATCACGATCAATAACGATTTGCTCTACCTTAAGCAAATCGTCCTCTGTAAGATTAACAATCTTTTTAATTGTCATTTTTCCTACTTAACGATAAGCCCAAAAATCATGCCACTTATGGTCGCCATAACTACAACCAAAGCCACATATACTGCAGTTTTCTTAGTCCCGATGATACCTCTTATGACAAGCATACTCGGCAAACTCAAGGCAGGACCGGCCAAAAGAAGCGCCAAAGCAGGCCCTTTGCCCATTCCTGAACCAATAAGACCTTGTAAAATAGGAACCTCAGTAAGGGTAGCAAAATACATGAATGACGCAACAATGGATGCAAAGAAATTTGCCCATAATGAATTACCGCCGACAAGCGCTGCGACAAAACGCGATGGGATCACTCCTTCGTGGCCTACCCTTCCTAAAAGGAACCCCGATACAAGTACTCCACCCAAAAGAAGCGGCAGTATCTGCAATGCAAAACCCCATGTCGCGCCAGTCCATTCTTTTAATTCATCTTTTTTGAACCACTTGAAGAGCATAACAACTAAACCAACAAGAGAAAACCCTGCGATCCACCATTTGTACTGATAAATTATTGACCAGATTCCATGATCACCCTCTAGCGGTTTGCCCCAGTTAGCAAAAACGAGGAACACGATCATCGACGCAAAATAAAGAACTGTCTTGCCTAAAGAGCGCGTTTCTTTTACTTCGCCTACATTAAAATCACCGCTTACCTGACGCGCCCTTTCTTCTTTTAAGAAAATAAGGTGCATTAACAGGCCAATGACAACACTAAAAATCACCGCACCTATTGCTCTTGCCAATCCTAATTGCCAGCCAAGAATACGGGCGGTTAAAATAATAGCCAAAACGTTTATGGCAGGCCCTGAATAAAGGAAGGTAACCGCAGGTCCAAGTCCTGCTCCTCTTTTATAAATACCTGAAAATAACGGTAGAACCGTACAGGAACAAACAGCGAGAATCGTTCCGGATACAGACGCAACACTGTAAGAAAGGAATTTATTCGCTTTAGCTCCAAAATATTTCATTACGGATGCCTGACTTACGAATACCGATATGGCTCCTGCGATAAAAAATGCCGGGACAAGACACAGAAGCACATGCTCCCGGGCATACCATTGAACCAATGCCAAAGCTTCAAAGATTGCGTTATTAAAACGCAAATTTTCTATTGGTAGATAAAAACAAGCCAGAAATGCAGCTAATACATATAGAAACTTTTTCCAATCTTTCATTTCTTACCTCTTCTCTTGATCTTACAGCAACCGCCCTCAATTCTGATTGCCTTAATATTAACTAAACCATCGGCTATTTTTCTATGCGCCGAGGTAATAATCCTAGAGAAAGTAGACCGAGAAATCTTCATTAACTTTGCCGCTTCTACTTGTTTCAATTCTTCAAGACAGGCCAAGCGCACAGCTTCAAACTCATCAAGCGTCAAATAAACCCCCTTCAGCTTATTTAAAGGTTTACAAAGTGGTTTAAAACACCTTTCGCCCGGAATACACTTTACCCATCTGGTTTTCTTAGGCCTCAAAATAATCTCCTATAGTTATGAACATATGTGCATAATAATTTTAACATATTATTTTATTTCGTCAATAAAAATATATTAAACTAGTTTAAATTATGCAGGTAGTATGTCCAAAGTTATGCCTTCTGCTTATATAATTACTTATTCCCAATTTTCAGGTATACATTAAGTATACAGTTTTTACAGAAACATACGGCATTTATACGCTATTAGTGGCAAAAAGAAACAAACACAACTTACCCACTTTCAATAAGTTGTGTCGTAACTGCCAATTTCCCAATATAATCCAAAAAGTAATTCGGAGAGGCAGGGATACATTAGAATTTAATCTTAAAAAGCCCCTTTTACCACCAGAAACACCACCAGAAACCTCTCCTAATTCAGTAATCATATCATTATCTGCTCGTCAACTCAAGCACTTTTGCCAAACCTTCACTTGTACTGTGGCTATAAAAAGTAATCACAACGTCTGAATCCTTGTTCCCTGATATTGCCATAGCGTCTATGATAGGCACATTGTTTTTCCCGCACTCAACCCAATATCTATGCCGGAAGTAGTGGCAAGTAAATTTTATGCCTGTAATCTTTTCGCTGACTATTTTTAGATAATCACAAATACTACGCTGGTTAAGCTTCTTATGCCGCCTGCTTAGGAATAAATAAGGCGCCCTATGTCGAGACGACTCCTTATATGCCTGGACAATAAGGATCTCTAGCTCTGAATCTAATTGATTCAAAGGAGTGTATTCATCGGTTTTAGTCGTTTCTGCGCGTATATTAATTTTAATGGGCTTAATTCCATCCCAAATCACATCCCTTCTCTCAATAAGAGTAGTCTCTTCAACTCTTCTACCTGTGCGCTTCATAAAGTAAATCGGCCCATAATAATCCGGCCTGTCTTTCTTGATGAAAACCAAGAGTTCATTGATTTTAGTGTTGGTAATTTCAGGATAATACTTCTTATTAGGCTTTGGTTTCTTAATATGCTCAGCTATGTCTTTAATTATCTTTTCGCTACAGAACCCAAGCTTATACATCCGCTTCATAATTGCCTTAACATAAATTAACTCTCCCCTTAATCCTTTTGGCCGATTTAACTCATTAGAGTAATAGTTCTTATATTGCTCAAAGAATGCTAACGTCAATTAGCTTGGGTTTTGTACATAAGGATATTTTAAATTTCTAAAATCATCAAACATCCGCCAAAAGACCTTTTGATAATGAAGATAGGTTTTCCGCGGCTTACGCTCTCCTAATATTCCGCCACCTATACCTTCCCATACCTCTGAGAATCCGGCCGTGAGGCGCAGTTTCTCGGCTTCGGGAGTCTGCAGATCCTTTTGCCTTTGGGTTATCAGCTCTGCCCTTTTGTTATAAGCCTCCTGCATGGAATTGGCTTCGACAGTCTCCCAGAATCGCTTTCCGCTTTTACTTAAGCGGAAGTTTACCTGATAATTCCCTGCCCTAGTCTCTTTTATACCAAGATATCTTTTCATTAGTTTTTCTGCGATTCAAACCACTTCCAAAATTCAGGAGCGTGAGACAATAATCTTTTACCGTGCTTATTTAAAGGGCAACCCGTCTTTTCCTTCCAACGCTTGCTATGAATTGTATTTGGCCTTATATGCAATATGCCGGCGATATCCTCAACCGTGAGAATTTCTTTTTCCATAATTACCCTCGCTTTCCTTTCCTTGCCTATTAACTACTAAACATATCTGGAAATATTTTTTCAGTCAATCTCTAAAATCCTTGCGGCTCCTGCTATCTTCTTTATGATTGAATGACCATTCATTCATATTATACAAATAACTTACACTTTGTCAAGAAAAAAATGATTGACTATTCAGTTAATTTAATTTATAATACAACCATGGAAAAATTAGGCGAGGAAATAAGAGCGCGTAGACAAAGCTTAAAATTAACGGCCAAAGATTTAGCAAAGAAAATTGGCGTTGATCCTACTTACATTACTTATATTGAAAAACATGGTAAGTTCCCCTCCCCTGCCGTAATGAAAAAAATAGAAAATGCACTTAAAGATCCAATGTTAGGTTCAATTTATCTCAAAACAAAATACCCGGAAGTTTGTAAAGAATTCGAGGAAGGGGAAAAGAATGTAGCTGATGAATTTTTAAGAAGCATAAAGAATGCTATAAAAAGCAATAAAACGCCTGAAGGGAAAAAAGAAATAAAGAGGCGACTAGAAGAATATAAAGCTAAACTTTGGGAAATCGTAAAAAATTTTTCAAATACAATAAAAGAGTTAGACGACATGGAAAAATCGCTAAATCTAAAAAATACTCCTGAGCAAAAAAATAAATCAAAAGATTAATTTTTATCCCAAGAATTTCTTTCTTATCCCTTCCATAGTTTTAATCGTCGATTTTTCGAAACCGCTATCAATACCTGACAAATCCTAAACCCTTATAGTCAATTGTATAGCTAAAGTAAGGCTTTGAGAGTATTGACAAAAAACTCTCCAATTGTAGACTCTTCATAAGAACTACCCACACCCTTAGGTAAAATATAAAGGCTCTTGATTTCATCCATAAGAGAACGATAGTTTCGAACGTCAACCGAACCAGAATTAAGATTGTCTTTATGGGGCTTAAGTATTTTCATTTTCTCATTAAGCTCTTTAATTTTAGCAAATATTTTGTTAATTATTTTAAAAACTTCTTGGTTGCTACAAAACACTTTAAGTTTAATCAAATCTGTCCACATAGCATCTTTATTTGAAGTATTAAAATCTTTATAATTCAATAAAACCCATTGATGATCTGCATATAAATAATTATTTACTCCTTCAAAAAGTAACTGATAGTATTCCTTTAAATCTTCATTGAGAATCGAGAGAAAATTACGGCTCATCTTAAGATTATTGGGATCAACCTCTGTTTTAGGTTTTGAATGTTTTTCCTTAAGACTCAAGAATTCCTTCATCTCATCAGCATTAAAAGCAAATCCCGTACCATCAATTTTAAACTGCTCAGAAACATGCTTTAGGGTTCGAGCAAATTCTTTTTCTGCAAAAAAATCATTCCCTTGACTAAACAAAGATAATGGCGGCCCGAAACTACCTGCTGTAATGTTTGTAAATAATGGATAAACATTATGATCTTTCGCCCATACCGCGGCTGATTCCCACCATATCCAAGGAGAAGTCTTTGATTTCATGGAGCAAATTGGAATAACCGCCTGCGCGCTCTTCATCTTCTGCTCCATCATTTTTAATGGATTTTCGCCAGGAGGAATTGCCCGTTTCGCAACAAACACATCAAGCTTATCTTCTGTCCACCTATCAAGAACATCTTTTATAAAATTAGCAAGTGCAATCTCTTCAGTATCATAGCTAATGAATACTATAGGTTTACCTGTAAAATCAACTTTCTTTGTCCTATCGTATAGTTTTTCAAACTCACCCATTTTATTTAACTCCTTTTTTATCTAATTCAGCTAGAAGGTCAACCAAACCAACCATACTATCCACTATCTCTCTCGCATCTTCTTCGGTCAACTCATCTTTACTGTAAGGCTGCCAGACATCAAGAGTCTTTTGTATGAATTCTTTAGAGTAGGACATATTCAATTTATCTCTACAACCAATTTGTCTTTAACTACCCTTGCTATATGTTTCTTTTTGCTTTTCAAAAGTTGGTGAATAAATAAAAGCCGATTCACTCCAATACTCTTTATTATCATTCAAGACATTATATTTAACATTAATGATAAGTTTAACTTTTATTGTACCGTCATTAAAATATTTAACGAACTTCTTATCTAATCCCAATATAAAAGGTTGTCTTCTTGGAGTCTCTTCTGCAATAAAATGAAGGTTGTGTCCATACGAGTTTTTAATATCCGATGGGTTGAATTTGTCTATGTATGTCTCCTGCAAAATGGAAGAGGTAACTTTAATATCAACATTACTGGCTGGTAATTTGCTGTTATTATGAATCGTAAAATATAAAATAATTTTCTCACATTGAGATGTTACTACTGGATCATCTAATTTCTCTTTTTCAGACCAGTTAGAATATTCTATTTTATTAGGTTTTATATAGAGTACTGGCCTTAGCGTTAATTCCATTTTATTTTTCCGCCATTTATCCCATTCTTCCTTTGTTTTATATCCAGTTACTATGGTTCCCCCAGTAAGAATTAGTAATATACTTAGCCAAATTATAAATGACTGCATAACGCTACCCTCTTTAGTTTACAATTTAACTCATCTAACGAATCAAAAAATATTTATTCAAGAACAGCTTACCTCAGATGTAATACTTTAGATCATTTATTGTTTTCTTCTAATACTTTTTTCTATCCTATCAAAAGTTATAGTGTTTTCTTTTCCATCCTTAAGAAATTTCTGCTTAGAAAACTATGGACCGTTTCTATTTCTCTCAACATTTTTTAAAAACTCGAAGCGTCCCCTAATTTACCCTAGTTTTACTCTATGGAGAGTTTAAACTCCTTTACCTGAATATTCGGAACCGCTTTAACAGCATATAACATCATAGTATCCTTTTTCCCCACCACAATGATACCTCGTACCTTATCTGACGCGTAGTTTTCCTGAACCCAGCCCATATATCTCAAAATCTGACCAACAACTTGGTCGGTCCCTTGCTGTCGTTTCAATTCAACAACAACATAACGGCCAAGTACGTCTTGACATAGAAGATCCAATCTTCCAGCAGGTGTACTAAGCTGTCTTTCAAGAAGCTTCAGACCAGGCTCGATTTCCTGCAGTTGCAGTACAACAAAATCTTCAAGGTGACTCTCGACAAGGACTGATCGTTGATTCGAAGCGACCAACAACGGTTTTTGAATAATATCTACTTTGGAAACCGAAGGCGTTATCGATTTAGCAGCTGTTCCTGGTGGCAAAACTCGAATGTAGCCTTGCGGAGGAAGACGAACAACACCGCCTCCGTATTTTTCAAGCCGATACGTGTTATAAGAAAAGGGTTCAATGCGTGTCATAACTAAAGCATTCTTCCAAGGATAAGACCTACAGTTTTCCAGATTCTCTTCCCACTCCCTCGACCATATGGCAGGTTTCACCCTTTGCGATAGCTCCTTATCTTCATAATGCTGAGGCGAGAAAGGAATAATTTCTTTAATCGTTGCTACATATTCGACTTGGTTCCCGCAGATATGCATATAGCCAAGAATAGGAAAGACAAATTTATTACGATCAATTAAAAAAGGGACCGACCAATAAAGCTCGTCGTGCTCAGCCAAATGGCGTATGGCGTCATCCACCATGACCATAGTAGGATTAGCGCTAAATAAAATTGCATCCATGTTCCTTAGTCCTCAATATAATTTTATGCTTAATAATTAATAAAAAACTAGAAAACGTTTCTATTAATCACTGCCTCGTCATTTTTTAAAACACGAAACCCCTAGTTTTATCTATCCAAAATTCAAATAAAATTTCTATGATCTATAACCTTACTAGGATTAATCTATTTTATAAGTAAATGTATAGTCAAAATAATACAATTGATCACTGGGGACATTACCATTATATTCTTTATTTAAGACCCATACCCAAATTTTCTGTGTTAAATCCATATACTCAGAAATCTTTTTATAATCTATCTCCTGGAATAACTTTGTTCTCTCCCAATTTATATGCTTGGAAAGTTTATTGTAATTAGAATTTAGCTCTTCTAATTTTTTATACCAGTTAGAACGTTCTAATTTCAAATTCCAATCTCCTTTATCATATAATGTAATTAAATAATGTTCTCCCTCTACGTTCAAACCCGCTAAAGTTGAAAGACTATTAGCCAACAAATTTATTATCAAAACCCCTTCTTCTACAATAAAGTCATTTCCTTTTAATACCTGAAACTTCTCCAAGGCTTCTGTCCAATATCTAAGCTGCAAATTAATTGTGATTTTTTTGCTCTTGACTCTATCATAATAATCATTTACAAAACCGTCAATCCCTGAAGCTAAATGGGCAACATAAATATCGGGCGTCTCGAAATTACAATTTTCATCTGACATAATTACCTCCACGCTAAAATTGTATTTAATTGTGAAAGTGGAGCAACCATCCTTAATTTTCAATAATTATTGTTTCACATTTTCTGGTTTTCCCAATATTCTTGTAAAACGTCTTAAATTTTTCAACCAACCCTATAAAGCTTCTTCTCTTTAACTATGCCACCGGTTAACTTTTCCCAATAGAGAGAATATATATTTAACTGCTTTTCGTATGCCTCTTTCTTTTTGGGATTAGCCTCAAAATTATCTGTCTTATAATCAACAATTACCCATGCATCGGATTCTTTAAATATTAAATCTATGGTACCCGATATAACTTCATTTTCATTTAAGGTAGAAAACGGCAGCTCGAAATATTTCTCTTCGGACTTCAATACTCTGTGCCACATATCACTTTGCATAATACCATCAACTAACTTTAACACCTTTTGCAAATCTTCGTGAGGCCTTTCTTCATCAACAAGCCAGCTCTTAACAAGTATCTCAAGTTTATCTCGTTTACCTTTACCGCAAACCTCAAGGGCTTTATGCATAATTCTGCCCCAACTTGACCCTTCAGCAGCTTCACCCTGAAAAATTCCCACCTTATCTATCAACTCCGTAACTGAAGTTGTTCGATAAGTTGGCTCGTTCAGTAAAGAAATTACATTTAAAATATCTGTCTGTCCTTTAATAATGTCCTTCTGAGAAATTTTAAATGTCTCTCGTCCTTTTTGTTCAGGTAAAGAATTAGTTTTCAATTGAGTTGCATTGTGCAGATACGAATAAAGCGATTCCCATGCCTTTCTCTTGTCTCCATCTGTATAAACACTTACTACTAGAATATTCTTCGCGCGAGTTGCTGCCACATAATCAAGTCTATTCCGCTCTGCGGCATCATATAATATCTCTTCAGACGCATGCCCATCCCATCCCCTTGGCTGCCCAATAATTTCGAATCCATAATCACCACTAGGTTTCGAAACCAAGAAATAACCAACCGAGTTTTCCAATGTACGTTTTACATGAATTTGCGGCTCATGATCCTTTGCTAACCCCAAAGGATCCACCAGAATAACTACCGGAGCTTCAAGACCTTTGACTTTATGCAAATTCATAATTCTAACTGCTTTGGTCGTACCTTGAAAAAGGCTCATTTCCTCAATGCTCTCAATGGTCAACAACTCATTCAAGTATTCAACCAATTCCGGAAAACTACCAGTCATATCAGCCCTTTTCCCTCTCAGAAGCTCTATTGCTTTTAAAATGTTGCCAGCTTTACTAGCACCCATTTCTTCAGAAACCGAAAGAGGAATAACTCCTAACTGCTCAGTAATCTTTTCAAGGGCTGACATTGGTGAATTTTTAGCAACAATATCACAATATTCTTTGATCTTTTTGAAAGCTTCTATTATTTTCGCTGGTCCTTTGTCAAAGCTACTAAAAACAGTAAACCTACCACCTTGCCTAGTAAATTGATATAGTTCATCATCGCTAACACCAAAGAATAATCCTCTTAACGCCGCTACTAATACTACAGGATCTTTAGGATCAGCCACAGCTTTAAATAGTTTATACAATTCACACATCTCTATTGAATTCCTAAAGCTTTCACCACCGGTAATTTCATAAGGAATACCTAATGCTTCCAAAGCACGAGCATATACCGAAAGCATATCTTTTTTCTTCGCGATAATCATAAAATCGCCTGGTTTTGCATCTTCTGATTCGCCCGCCTGAAGTTCTTCTTTAGTTCTTTCAAGCTTAAGTCTTCCGTTAACTGAATCATATATCCACCGAGCAATAATATTGGCATCCTCTTGAACAATTTGCTTCCGATCGTTACGTGGAACTTTTAGAAGGATATTCCCGATAATACCATTAATATCTTTTTTAGAAGGCCCTCTAACGGTCACAAGAGGAGCAAATCTTGCTTGGTATTGAGAATCATTCTCCGGAAAAATATCTTTGAATACAGAATTAGTCAAATTAGCAATGTGATCAAACGAACGGAAATTTGAAGTCAACTCCACAATCATACCAGCTCCATTTTTAAAAATATCCTTTACCTGATTGTAGATATCTATATCAGCCCTGCGGAACCTGAAAATGCTTTGTTTAGGATCCCCAACCAAAAA
The DNA here is from genome assembly GCA_030693145.1 of Candidatus Omnitrophota bacterium. Classification (GTDB taxonomy): domain Bacteria; phylum Omnitrophota; class Gorgyraeia; order Gygaellales; family Profunditerraquicolaceae; genus UBA6249. The sequence continues at coordinate 17,842 of JAUYBI010000030.1, read as the reverse complement.
CAGAGAACCAGGCCGCGGCTTAATTTTACGCCAATCGTTGATTGAATTATCCACTCCGGTTAAAAGCATGACAATTTCTGCCTGGATAGGATCGGTATCCTGAAATTCATCAACTAGAAGATAACTAATATTCTTCTTAAAATACGCCCTTACTTCTTCATTGTTTCTTAAAAGAGCTGCTGACTTCATCAACAAATCCTGAAAATTAAGGATAGACCTTTCACGGCGCCATTCTTCATAATACTTCGCGCCACCAAGAGCAAAATCAATCAAAGGCTTATGCAAATATTCTTTCCACTGCTGTAATGCCAAAATAATTACTTGCTGCTGAAATTGCTGTAAATCAGCTTCTAATTGCTTTGCTTTTACCTTATCTGGCCATTTTTTCTGTACCACGGGACTAGTTTTATTTAATATAGTCAGAAGATTAATAAAAAGTCTATCTTCACCAAGATAGCCTAAATCAATTAACTTTAATCCTCTCCTAATAAGGACTTGCATTTTATCCCAACCGCCATCTGGTTCAGCCTTAGGTATTTCCTTACCTATCTCTACAAGAAAGTTATTTATTCTTCTTTTTACTTCCGTAAAATCAGGTCGGCATATTGATTCGGTAAATATCTGGACATCCGGATAGCGCACCAACTTCATAAAAATATCCTTGAGAGACTTGTAATCTATGCCATTATCCTGCATCCAGCCTATAGCTGAGTCTCCTATAAGCCCTTGTTTTTCAATATATTCAGACCACACTCGTCCAGCAAGAATAATATCTTCAGATTCTTCTACTTCCTCAAAACCAGGATCAATTCCAGCTTCAACTGGCCGCTCCCTAAGTATCTTTGCACAAAACGCATGCACAGTACTTATTAACGCTCGCTCAAGGCTCAATAGTGCTTCATTTATATTGTTCTTTTCTACCTCGCCTATCATTTGATTATGGAGCAACTCTTCTAGTCTTATCTGAAACCGTTCCCGTAATTCTGCTGCTGCTTTGCGCGTAAAAGTAACTGCAACGACATTTTCAATTTTTGCGTGGCCATGCAGTATTAAACCCGCCATTCTATCCACTAAGCTATGTGTCTTACCGGAGCCAGCACCTGCTTCCACAAAAAAACTTGTTGTGAGCTCGCTAGCAATTAGACTTCTTTGTTTTTGATCAGGTGGCTTAATCATATTCTTTAAGTTTTTGCCAAAGCTGAAGTTCTTTACTTTCATTATTTTTTAACTTTGATAGTATTTGAATCTTGCTATTATCTCCTCCACAAACTTCAGTATAATCACAAAATTTACAACCATCTCCACAATCACTACGCATAAATGTTCCCGTCTTAACAATATCAAATATAATATTCATTGCTTCTTGCCACTTTTCTTTTAAAACGGTATCTTTCGGAAATTTACCACCCTTACCATCTCTAATACCTTTTTCGGTAGGCAAAAGATAGCCAGATATAGTTACCTTTGCTTTTTTATCATCCACCTGCAAAATTTTTTCAGCAGCTACCGCATACAGACCGTGTTGAAGTTGAGTTCCCTGATTTATATAGTGACTTTCGTCAAACTCGTAGGAACTTCCAGTTTTATAATCCCAAACGTGATATTCCGAGGCCTTAACCTGATCAATCCTATCTATCCTTCCACGCAAAGATATCTCACTACCATTCGACAAAGGGATAGTCACCCTTACTCCTTCTTTCTCCCCAAATGAAATCTCCCATTTAACTGGTTTAGTTTCCAAGCTTTCATTAATTTTAAGAAAAACACCTACATCACGTTTCAGCTGAGTAAATTCATTCTGGAATACCACTTCGCTTGGGGGCGGAATCTCTTCTTTAAACTCCTGAACAATCTTTTCTAAGATGCCCATAATAACCTGCTTTTCTTGGTTGAAGCTTAATTCTTTCTTTCCCTCGCTCGTCTCTTCAGTAAACCCCCTAAACACCTCATGAAGTAATGTCCCCTTTTGAGCAGAATCAAGCCAAATCGTCAAATCTTTCTCCGATTCATCTGGTTTACTGACTCCTATTAGATACTTTAAGAAATAGGCAAAAGGACACTTGGCGATAGTTTCAATCCTAGAGCACGACATGACCAAGGACTTGTTTGTTCTTGGATCAACTTCTTTACTGTCAACATTAACCTTCCCATCATACTCACTAAATTCATCACTAGTTCTTTTTCCAAAAGCAATAAGCCCTTCTTTTAAACATGGGAAATATCCTTCAACAGCAATCAAACCATTCTTTAACAATACGCCATCAACTAATTTATTAAGCCACCAATCAGTCTGATCAAGTTCATACTCAAATCCACTAAATACTACCGGCTGCCCCAACACTTGTTGCAATGTATTATAATCAGCATGCGAATTGCCCTCTTTTATACGAAACACCTGTAACAATATGGAAGAGGGAAAAGATTTACGATCTTCTCTTATATCGTATGTAGGATAGCTAAATGTTACCTTGCCTCTCAAGCCAACAATAAGCGCAGCCATCTCATAGATATTCTTTCGTAATCTATCACTGGAAAGCTCAAGATTAGGATTTACCTTTATTCTTTCTTCGTCCAATAAGATAGGGTCCTGCACTATCTTTTCAGGAAATTTGCTTTCATCAAGTCCAACAATAAAAGTATTCATCCTACCTGTACGAGCACCACTTTTATAATGAGATACGTGCAAATGCCCCGGCTTAGGACCGCTAGGTGTCAAACGGATATTTGAAACTATATTAATTAATTTTTCAATAGCTTCTTCAAAAGCCATTGTCCCTTGTATCACTTTTCCAAGACGAGAGATTCTTTCTTTTGCGTTTGCCACAAAAAAAGCGTCGTTATCATTAAATATCTTCACATATTTTTCTAGAAAATCTTCTAACCCTTGGCACAATCTTGCGAAGTTTATTTTTTTGTCTTGATCGGCTTTAGGAACAAGTAATAACAGGTCATTACAAATTTTCAATAGAAAACCGAGGTTTTTAATCTTACCTTCTAAATATTTCTGGTCTTGCTCACCATCTTTTTCGTTATAAGAACCGATTTTCTTCAGTTCCTTAATTCTTTTTGAAATTAAACGATCATATCTCTCCCTTCCCCACCCAACACCTGAAGTCCTAAGAAGATGACCTAATATTGAGCTGCTTGCTAAATCTTCCTCTTGGCTTTCTATCTTTAATGCTCCAGACTCAAGAATACGTCTTAGATATATTTCCTGGAAGTCTTCTTTAACCCAAAGGAGAAAACCCATTAATGATCTTCCAGCATTAGTTATATAAAAAGGAGCCCCTTCAGAATAAGTAGCAGAAAGACTAATCTTTTCGCAAAAACAATAAATTAAATCAAGATACTTATCTGAATCCGTATAAACTATTTCTGCTTCGTCTATTTTTGCATTATTCTTTACAATACGCCTGAGAACCTCCCTTATTTCATTGCGCTCTCCTACTGCGTTGAATATTTCTATGCTTGAATCTTTAAGAACTGGCGGGACATTCTCTAAATCAAAAAGCCACTTTAACCTCCGGATATTTGAATCTACCTTCAAATCCAATGCTTGCTCCTTTACTAACCACCCATCCAAAGGGCTAGCCAATCCAAAAATAGGGTCTTCTGGAATAATAATCAAATTTTTTCTAGCGATTTTATCAATAAGTTTTCGCTCCATTCCTCGCATATAGTACCGTTCCGGAATAATATATTTTCTCTCACCAACTTCGATTTGATTGCCATGCTCCAAAGCAAGGCTAAAAAGCCCAGCAGCATCAATAAACTTGAGCTCATTAAGCGCTTTTTCATATTCAGCAAGCAATAACATGATGTCGTTTTCTTTTGTCAAAGAAACAAGACCATTTTTTGACAACTTTTGAGAAGAAACACCGTGTGAACGTAAATCAGAAATTGTGCGCGCTAATGCTTCAACCATGCCTTTATTAATAGGATGCTTCTCAAAATAACTCAGCTTATGAGAATCAAAAAGAGAGTTAAATATACTATCCACAATAATCTGACTCATGCTTGCGGATAACAACTCGAGATTATTGGAAATAACGACATCCTCAACCAAACCAATAGCCAAAGCGGTAGGAGTGGCAAGTGTGAAATTAATCCATGAAACACCAGAACGAACAAGACGTTCTAGTATTTGATGACCAATCTGATAGTTCGGAACAATAAGAATTTTTTCAATACAAGCATATTCTTGGGATAGCTTTTCAAGTTCTAAAGTTAAAACATTAGGGAACAAATTTATCCTACTCATTCATTCTCCCGCCCTAATCCTCTCAGCTTTTATTAAATGTAAAAATAATTAATGGGTTAACAACTCCCCGATTTCTTTCAAACAACGCTCTAAATCATATTTTAATTCATAAACCCAAAATCTCTTTACTCTCCATCCGAGCATATTAAGACGAAGATCACGCTTAACATCAGACAAGCAACGTTCTCCTGTAATTGTTTTGTGATACGCTTCACCGTCGACTTCGATATCAATAGGTGGATTGTGATTTTCAATAGCTAAATCAAGCTTATACTGATGAATCGCCAATTGTGGCGTTACTGCTATGCCACGTTCCTTTAATTTATTAAAAAGTAATTCTTCCCATCGCGAATCAAACAAATCATTAAATTTATTGCGCTCATAAAGATTGATTCTTGAAGACCGGGAGACATATTGAACAAATTTCTCAAGATACTCTATGCCGCATCTTGCACAGGCACTCTTATCACCAACAATATGCAATTCCGCACGAGGCCTAGTAATAGCAACATTAAAAAGATTTTGAGTACTTTTCAAAAAACCTTTAGAGCTATCTGGCATTCCTTCCGAAACTACAGGCGAAAATATGATTATATCCCGTTCATCTCCTTGAAACCCATGAGCAGTATCAATTTTAAGATCAATCGCTTCAATTTCTTCAATTGGAAAATGCTTAACCTCATCTCTAATTTTATTTTCTTGTTGATTAAATGGAGTGACTATTCCTACTGTCGCGTTCATCTGTATTGCTTTCGGGAGTAAAGACCTGAGAACTTCTACCACTTTTTGAGCTTCTTCAAGGTTAAATGCACTCCCTACGCTCGGACGCACAGTCCTACCTTTTATATCATGCCAATATATGCCTTCTATGCTACCTGTTTGTTTTAGTTGCCTATAATCAGTCCAAACTCTTAATAAACCGCCATAGAAACTCTTGTTTGAAAATTCGATTATTTCTGCACGACTTCGATAGTGATCACGCAAAGTAAAATATAAGCCTGAATTCCCTATTGTCGTTTTAGCTAAATCGAATAATGATTGTTCACTATAAAGAAACCTTTGGTCGCTCGCTTCAGTAAGATGATGTTTAGCCTGAATTTGCTGATCATCAACTCGCGATATATTAGAAACATGAGTTAATTGTTTCTCATCTCCTATAATAACCGCTCTTTTCGCTCTTAACAATAACGGTAAAGCTGAAGCAATATCACATTGTGATGCCTCATCAATAACCACTAAATCTATTGCCCCTGGGAGCAATGGCGCAGCGTGTCTAACCGAAAGATTAGTAACAGCTATAGCGGGAAATGCTTTTACAACCGATTCAAAAAGATCTTTTTTTTGCTTCCTCAACTCTTTTGCAACTTCTCCTCCAATAAGATCATGTTCAATCCTTTTCAAAGTAGCCTCATAATCTGCGATGTTCTTTCTACCATTATCCCCCAGATTCCTTAATTTCTCACTCATGAGGATATCTATAAACTTAGGACTTATAGAATATCTACTTTTTTGTAAAGTATTTAATTTATTCTCTAATTCTATAAGCTTCTCAGCATAAGAAAAATCGCCTTCTCTTGATTTTCGACACTTGATAAGAAGTTCTAGTAAATTATTAGCATCGACAAAATTGTGCGCTAATTCTAATAAATTGTCATTATTACCAGAAACAGAAGGCATAAAGTATTCGCTTAATTCTCTCGGATAATCTTTTGAACTAATAACTACAGCTATTCTCTTCCTAATAACGTTTTTCTGAGAATAACCGAATAGATTCAGTATTTTTGTTAAAAAACGCGGTTTATTGCTTTCTAATTCATCTATGTTCTGTATTAACCTAGTAAGATCTGGTTTCTTAAAATTACTAACAGAAAAATTACTGATCATATCGAACAATGATCGAGATAATCTCGATTCTATCGCAGCAATTACAATATCTATTTGATCAATAGCATTCCGGATTTCATAACACTTATTTATCTTTATCCAGATATCTCTTTCAGCATTTGCAAGATTTAGTAATTCTTTATAGTAATTCTCTTTATTTGTCTTTAATGACGCGGGGTTCAAACTAAGCGACTTATCTACAGCACTAAGCAGTTTACCGATAAAAAAACTCTCCTTAGAGCTTTGTCCAAATTTAAGAACCATTGGTTGTTCTTGTATTTGACCAATTCGCTCAAGAACAACATCAACAGCCTGATGGTTTTTACTACCGAATAAAACATTTTCCCCTTTAACAACTGCATTGGCAATAATATTAATAACTACTTGAGATTTCCCGGTTCCAGGCGGCCCCGTAACAATAGTTAACTTATTATTAAAAACACTTTGAATAGCCTCTCTTTGCTCATCATTAAGAGGCGTTATTTCCACCAGTCGACTATCATCTTCTATTTGGGTAAAATCAATTTTCTCCCTTTCAATAATTGCTTTTAAAACAGGGAGATCGGCAACGCCTTCTTGCACCAGTTTCTCAATCTCTTCTAATTCTTCCTCTAAACCAAACGTATAAACTGAACCCTGAGCAGCAAATAGAATACCAGTAGAATAAAATCCTTCTTCTAAATCTTGAATATTTAACTTTCTTGAAAGTAGTTTGTTTAAATCTTGATCAACGAAAATGTTATCATTAGAAAATTCTTCAATCAAAAAAGAAATTTCTTTATTAAAATTAGTATTAATATCTGCTGCATCATCCCATTTTTCTAATATTTTTTGTATAAAATCACGTTTCTGTTCTGGCCTAACTGAGATACCACTTCTTCCTAGAACTCTTGCATTAATTTGCGGACGGAATTCTTCTAACCGTTTAACAATAATTCTTTCGGAGTCCTTTTCTACTGAAACAGGGAAGATAAAAAATGGTATAATGGTTGCATCTTTCTTGCCATTATCGCGCCTGGTGAAAGTGTGTATGTAGACCGGATATGAATAATAATAACTAATCGGTTTACTTTTATACCGATATTTTTTCCCGAATTCTTTTAGGGAAAGAGGATCCTTTATCTCGAATATCTCTTTTTCTGAAGTTAACCATTCAACATCTGAAATGCACTGAATAAACTCTTTATTCTCTTCAGATGCATAAAGCTCAATGTCATTTAAACCCTCCATTTCTACACATTCTCGATAATACTTAATTAAATTTATGAACTTCTGCTGCGTAGATCCGTCTAATTTCATATTGGCAGGCTGACCAGATGTTGGCTTTTGCTTGTTTTGGCCCTGAATGGTATCTTTTCTATACATAATATCCCTAGTTCCTCTGCAATGGGGAAATCTAGAACATCCATAAAATTGCCCTCCTGCGTTTCGACCATTATGAGCTCTTCTAAGTTTCATAGAAGATCCACACTTAGGACACAATACCTTATCTTGTGACATAGCTGTTATATCTCCAAAAGCAACTTTTTCAACGTAGCTAATGCACCAGGAACGTTTAACTTAGCTGCTGCGTAATCAACACTCATAAGCTCTTCAGATAAAAACAAATCATATTTCTCACTAGCTTTATTAGGAATTGTCTTTGCAAGTTCCGATGGGTCAATAGGTTCTTGATTCACCAATGACTCTAAATTATTCTTTAACTCGCTTTTACTTGTTTCAACAGTAAGTAAGATTCGGTCATTCCACGTTTTAATACCTTTGTACCTTAATAAAGCAGCAATGGTTTCCATTTTTTCATCACCGGCCCAACAAAAAAGATAACAATTATTACCTTTAGATATTATTCTTTGTTTCTCAAGCTTATATTTCGAAAAATTATCTCTGGCCTCAGATAAGAGTTGTTTTGCCTTCGCATCTAAAAAGATCGGTACATCTGTTTCTGTATAAACAGAAAACATTTCTTGCCTTATCCTATCATGAACCCAACCCACCTTTCCCCCAAATAAAGGAGCCTTTCCGGCTTTTGCAGGCTTAAGTTCAATTGTTTTTTTCGTAGCATCCACATTTATAACTTGCCATCTCCGCCCACCAAAAATTAAATAAGAATCAACTGGAACAGGCCGATCAATTGGTAGCGTCCCTAATGTTTTATCACCAGCAATAAGCCTGTACTCTTCATTAGTCATAAATGCAGTATAAAAAGAATAATGATTTACTATTCTTTCGCCAACTTCTCCGTGTAAGAGTAAACCATCATTGGTCTGCATTAATAATTTCTTCGCGCCAACATTACGTAATAAATCAACAAACATTTTCTCATCCACGAAATTAAACGGTCCATCGCAACAAAGAATTTTCCATGCTTGTGATGCTGTCACTCCACCATATTGCGCAATTATAGAAAGAATCTGCTGAATTAATGTTGAAAGGTGTAATCCTTTCGCCGGAGGAGGTTCATACCATTTTGCGGCAAGTAAACGAACCATGGCTATAGTCTGAACTAATCCTTCCCTCAATTCATCTGATATATCAATATCTTTGCCAATTTCTCGTTCTGCAAGGTATACGCGTAAAATTGCTGGATTCCCCCCTCTTCTTCCAGATCTACCCAAACGCTGCCGCATACTTGCTACAGATGGAGGAACACCAATTTGCGCAATACTATTAACAGAGCCTATATCAATACCCATTTCTAAAGTAGATGTACAAATAATATTAATGGACCTTGTTTTATCCTTAATAGCATCTTCTGCTTCTTCTCTCAATTCTCGCGATAAGCTACCATGATGTGGCCAGAACTCATTTGGTAAAATATTTTTTTCAGATAACCTCCTAAGTAAATCTGCATAAGTTTCCACGTTTGATCTAGAGTTTGCAAAAATAAGATTGCTGGTTCCTCGTAGTGTTTTAAAAAGAGATCTGCTGATTTCAACCTTGCAATCTTCCTCTTCGTAAAGTTTTTCATCTTCAACTTTTCCTTCCTTAGCCTCTAAAGCCAGATCAGGCGCACTCTCAAGGAATCCGCGCACAAGAAGTTTAAGATCCTGACCATTAGAAGTAGAAATAATCAAATTAACATCCTTCCCCAAGCCACTCCTTAGAAATTCAGCAGCTAGTTGCATATCACCAAGAGTTGCGCTTAAGCCTATTCTAGGAATACGTTTTTTTATTGAGAATTCAATCCTTCGCAATAATGATTGAAGTTGGCTACCTCGTTCTGTACCTATAAAAGAATGGAGTTCATCTACAACAATATAAGTAGTATTATTAAATATTGCAGATACTTGATGGCCATGGTTTACAAAAATCGCTTCGAGCGATTCTGGAGTTATCAGTAGAATGCCGTTTGAATCTTTTAAAAAATCTTTCTTTTTGCTTGTAGCTATATCACCATGCCAAGCATGCACTGGAATATTAAGATGTTCACACAATTCCTGCATTCTAGAAAATTGATCATTTATCAGTGCTTTGAGTGGGCTAATATATATAATAGTAGATTTACTATTCTGCTGCTCGAGCAGCTTAGAACAAATTGGTAAGAACGCTGCTTCTGTTTTTCCACTGGCAGTAGAAGCAGCAATAATTATATCATTCTTCCCTTCCAATATCGGAGTTACCGCAGCTTCCTGTATATCTTTTAATTCTGTCCAATTATGTTCCCAAACCCATCGCTGGATTTCTTCATTTAATTTGGAAAAAGCTATTGATTTATTTTCAGAGGTCATCTTTTAATTAAAGTTTAAAAGTACCCAAGTTATCTCCCCCATTTTGCTGCTGTTTCTCATTATTTGTTCCTGATTGGATGGTATCTACATCTACTGGGAGCGGCTCAAGATCAGGATTTGTTTCTTGATCAATATCAATATTCCCTAACATTTCTTGCCATTTCAAATCCTTATTCTGTTCTAAAACTGCCAATAGGTTAACAAAGGCTTTTATTGTATTACGGGGGGTACGAAAATATACTTCACCAATCTTTTTAAAAGAGTACTCCATAAAAGCCTTTAAGCCTTCATCCGGTAAAAGATAGGCTTCCGGATTACCCAGTGCATAAACATGCCTGATCTTTGTAATTAATACAAAGAAATCTTCCTGCGATAGATTGCTAAGTCTTAATACGGGACCCGTAAAATCTAAACGACCGGCCGTAGCAAAAGTATTTTCTGCTAAACGAGATTGCAGGGCTGGATAACTATAGAGACCTCTTCGAGTGTCCATTAGAAACTCAGGAGTTCCTCCCATGATAATACCTAAACCAACCGCAATACCTTGCAAGCTATCATTTACCATTCGCAATATCTGCTCGTAATTAGCATTTCTTGATTGAGAATTGGCTAACTTATAAAGATTTACAAGCTCATCAAAACAGATTAGCAAACCGCTGTACCCAGCAAGGCGTACAAAAATAGCCATCAACTTAAGATGATCGTAGATTGACATATCATCAATTATTGTACGCACACCCAAAGCAAGTTTCGCTTCTGTTTTAGTAGAAAATTCACCCCTTAACCAACGTATAGCATCTGACTTAAGCTGTTCATTACAAGTATCATGCCCCTTCCAATAAGCAGAAATTACCTGAGCAAAATCGTACCCTCCGACCATTTCATAAATCTTTTCTAACCTTCTTAAAATGATGCTTTCCACTTTGATCCCTGAAGATTGGGATTCTCTCATTGCTTCTGCAATAAAACGTTCAACTATATTCTGAATTGCTCCACCCTCCGGTTTTGAGCGAGTAGAAACATTGCGTATTAACTCAGCATAAAGTGACCTAGCCTGCCCTCCGGTTGACTGAAATCTTTTGTCAGGAGACAAATCTGCATGTGCAGTTATCAATCTTTTTTCTAAAGCGATTGCTCTGATTAAATTTAAGAAGAACGTTTTACCTGAACCATATTCCCCGATAACAAAACGGATGGTTGATCCTCCATCAATAATTCGATCAATATCTTTGAGCAGAGCTTCAACCTCTTTAACACGACCCACTTGAATAAGATGTTGGCCTACGCGAGGAACAACTCCAGCTCGTAACGACTGGATAACCGCGTCTCTTTCTTTTGGTCGAATTTCATTCATTTTAAAATCTCCTTTACAATCTTATCGTTCAACTCAATCTCATCCGTTCCTTCAAAAAAAGGTTCATCAAAAGATCTAAAAGATGAGTCATTAATAGTATCTAAAACTCCATCTAACAACAAATTCTGCTTAGCAGCTAATTGTTCTAGCTCTCCACGTGTCCATATAGACTTTGCGACAAGCAAACGGACAAACCTTGAATTTTCGGGGCCTAACCCCATTATTCCATCCTCATCAGCAGGTTCTGGAATAGATTGAGCTCCTACGCTATCTTCCGCAGAAAAAATATTATTTAACATAGCAGTGACTTCAGCAGTCTCGGCAATTTTACGTTCAATTTCAACCATATCAAGCTCAACCTTTACTCCCCTTCTCTTTTTAAACTCTGAAGGAATAGTGAATCCTTTTTGGAGCACATCGCCGGATTCAATTTTTACTGGTTCAGTTGCTGCAGCATGAGCTTGACTATATAAATTTTGAACATCAAGATCAAGAATAGAAAATATTTTATTAAGAATTTGTATTTCGTTTGGATCAATAAAGCCATCCGCCTGAGCAATGCCTACAAGAAATTTTCCGATATTTTCACGTTGCTTTAGATCAAACGCTTGTAGTTGTTTCTTAATGCCAGAAAAATTACTTGGAGCTAAAAGCAGATATTGAGTATATGCCTTTAATCTAACTTTCTCAGCTTGAGACAAATTAAAAAGCATTTCTAATTTTCTTTCTAAATATTCTTTTTCATCTTGAGAGATATTACCATCGGCCGCAGACACCGCAGTTGTAAGCCTAAGTACCGTTGTCGCAACTGAATATTCTAACGACGGAGCCAAAGGGAAATCTGGAGGCAAATTAAATAAAACCATTGCTCCTGAAGTAACTAAAGGACTACCAAATCGTAGATCTGGCTCTATCCCTACCCCCATCTTTGATAATAATTGAGATAAAGCTAGTACTTCCTGCTTACCAATTTCCTTTTGATTTATTGAGGGTATTTGATTCCAAACGGTTGAAAGATCAGTTTGCAGTATTTTGGATGTTCCCAAGTTATCCTTTAACCACACTGATAACATCTGCAAGTCTTTACTTTGAGAACTTATAATTATTTTGTCTGGAAGTAGTGCCCAAGCAACTAGTAGATTATATTTATCAGGATTCCGCCCAAGATAACGGCTATAGGCATCAAGTTGATCTATGCACATATCGGCAATTTTACGCAGTTTATTAAGCGGTTCTTTTAGCATAGAAACATCATAAAGCTCACTAGATGATGCTTCTATTGCGCCAGTAAAGGTTTGGCTAGCTGGACGATAATTAACTCTAAGCTTAGTTTTATTTGGAACAAGCAACAACCCTTCTCCAAATTTTTCTTTATAGTTAAGATAAAAAAGCTTCTGAAATTCTTCTTTACATCTGTGTGCCGGTGTTCTCAATCTATTTTCTGGATCACTTTTAACCCAAGCTAAAGCCCAATCCGGAGATAAAGGATTCCCATCAGCTGCAATTTGAGCAAGACCAACCCTTAGCTTTAAAGGAAATTCATAACCTACAAAACCTTCAACATCTATTGGACTGCTATAAAGCTTGTATTTTGAATCGATTATTTCTAAATAATCGATTAAATTACTCGAATACTGATTAAATGAATAATTTGATCTATATATTTCTCGTAGCCTCTTTAGTTCTGTTAAAATAATTTCCTTTTCTAACGCTGCTTTGCTTGATTCGCGAATATCAACCAAAATACGCCGCTCTAGTCCATAAAAATATAGAAAAACATAACCAATATTAACAGTTGGATTATTTCTACCATTTGCGAGCCATTCTAAATAAGCATTTCTTGCAGTTGCACTAATATTGCTATAGGACGGCCAATAATTAATCTGTCTTCCATCCCAGTCATTTGTTGATTTATCCACAGGCAAAGTTGGATCGATTAAAGCTGGTTCTTTGTTCCAAGCACGAACGGAAAGCAAACCTGTGCCAAAATAAATTAATCCTCCCTTTATTGTATAACCAGAAATAATTCGTTCTTCTCCACTCGGAACCCAAACGGAATCAGGAGAAACTGAGGTGGGTTGATATTTTGGTTGGTAATCAGTTGATTTTCTTTGTAAGGAATCAGAAGAATTTTGTGCTTTGGGCTTAAGAATTTGCCAAAATGCCCAGACGACTATTAAGAAAATTATTGTACTCATTAAGTTTAGTTAGTAAATTTTACTTTCTGATTGAAATTATCTTTCTTTAGGCAACTTTTTTAACTCTGAAGGCGGCTCAGTAATTCATTCCATGTCTTTCAACGTGACATTAATATTTTTGAGCGTAGCCGCGAGATTAAACTTCTTTTTCTCTTCCAGCGTCAAAACATCCAAAAGTTCCGCCTCAATACGAGCATCCATATCACTGATCTCTTTGTCAGAACGCCCTAAATTAAACCGGTATTTCTTCAAGTCAGTATCAAATTCGTCTTCGGCCAACTTCTTTTTTAATAACTGCAAAAACTCTGGGTCATTAAAGTTAAACCCCACCTTTATAAGATGCCCGAGATCATAAAAATCTCTGGGAGCTATCTCAAGGCGCGTTGCCGCGGCTCTTAGTTTCTCAGAGACGAGCTCTTTGAGCGCGAAACAATTAACTGATCCTGCATCAAAAAGCGGCTCTTTTGTGAATGGATGCAAAAAAGTATGGCTAACTTTATTTTTTGAAACCGGCAAATAAGGATTGAACCGTAACCCGATCTCAAGTTTTATGGATTGTGGTTTTTCCACTACCACTGAGCCATAATCTATATAGAAAACATATTGCTTTGATACATTGCGCCCCGCTTTGTCAATTCCTTCAATAGTCATTCCGCGTTCTTTCGCAAGTTCCCTAACCTTATCTTTAACGGGTTTCATTAGGTTACTGCGTATAGTTCGTGTCAGGTCTCCAGCGGGCAGTTTCATTGAGAAATCCAAATCTTCGCTCAAGCGGTAATAAGAGTAATATATCTTGCTAAGGCATGTTCCGCCTTTAAATATCAGGTCATCGCTTAGGTTATGAATCCCGTCGAGTAAGATCGTTATGTAATAATCTTTCTCTAAGAGCCACAATGAAAAGCCTGTCTGGCCAGCCGTGCGTTCAAGAATGTTTAAGAATTCGTCTTTATTGTCGTGAATCATCGATGATAACCTTCCATGTGTTATTGATTTGGCCTCTTCGAGCCTCTGAGCCACAGAGAGTCACAAGCGTATTTCTATTTTTTACGCTTTTAAGAAGAGGGGCAAGCATCAGCTTGGAAACTCCGGCTTTTTCAAGTACAAAGCCTATTCGCTTGCGGGTTGAAACGCTGGGGAATATTGACGTGTATTTGATTAGTTTCTTGAGATCGGTTTTATTTGATAAGCTTGCTTCCTGAAAAAGTTCCAGAGCCTTCTTGAGCCCGCCTACCGGATCGGGAAAATAGACAAGATCAACCAGCGTCCTTTCTCTATCGCTTACAATAACCTGAGACTCCCTGATTTTTACCTTTTCAAGGCCGTACATCCGATTGGCCGGCACCTTAAGAAGCTTAAACGAAATGCCGCAAATTTCCCGCTCGCGCTGAAGTGATGTATTTAAAATATAGAATGTTTGAAATATCTGTTCCGTCAAACCATAGTAGTTATACATCGTTGAATAGCCCAGATAATAATTGCCTTTCGGAAAAAGAACTGGTGGAATTAAAAACTCATTAACACTTCTCCCCGCAGGCCCAGACTCTAAGGGCGAATAATAATAGATGCCCTTGATGATCGGTTTCAAAATACCCTTCTTCTTGAGTTGATAGATAACCTGGCGCGTCAAAAAGGATTCCCCAAAAAGTTTGTCAAACTGCTCTTTAGTAATAAGTGTTACTTTCTCATATGAAAGACGAGAAATAACTTCTGTTTCTTTTGGTCCAAAGTATTTTGCCATGGCTTTATTCCATTGTCCTATAGTTTACGGTTATCAGTCATTGAACGATTATCGTAAATTTCTTATACATCAAAAAGCTGGAGTTGTCAACAAAAATTTCCGGCTTTATCCCCAAGCACTTAAAGCTATTTGCCTGCGGTAGCCTTCGCGCAATCCTTCCAACAAGCCTTGCGAAGGCAACCGCATGTCAGGCACAAAAAAATCACTCAAAACCACTAAGGGAGGCTAAAGCCTAAAGAAGATGAGAAAAGGAAGGATTAACGTATTACAGACCAAACTAAGGCAACTACCCAACCAATACCAGTCCATCCTAAGAAAAGATTAAGTAAGAATATTGCCAACCAGTTTTTATTCCGCCGTAGAAAGGAAATTAATGAAGGCAGAAGATACAAACCAAAGATAGCAATAATTATTAATCCTATTTCTGCTAAACTAAAATTCTGCATTTGCATATTTTAAGTTTCCTCTAAGATTTAAAAATCTCCTATTTTTTATTTTTATTAGAAATACATCTGATTATATGTACAAGACCGACTGCCCCAAAGAAGACTACCGAACCTCCAATAGCAATCACCAAAAATAGCCTCCCTTCTTTCTGGATAAAGCCGTGCCAGAAACTCCACAAAATTAACTGCCAGCCATCATTAATCATGGTGAGATTCGGGTCGTGATAGCCAATCCTGCCCAGCCAATAAGCAAATACCCAATATAAGTAGTACATCCATAGCCAAATACTCCTTATGCTTAAAGCGATAAATAAAACTAATAAGCCTGTTAAACCCAGGATGTCATAAGGGACCATATCATCGTTAAAGATATTTCCCATTGCTCTGGATAAAAATACTGTATCAGAATACAACCAAGGATATTCTTCTTCCAGCCTTGCAAGAAAAAGATAGGGCTTTAATTTTTCCATGTCCTTGGTCCTACCGGTTACTTTAAAAAAATCATTAAGCTGGCTTACTGACAGACTCCCTAATCTACGCTTAGGATTCTTGAACTCATGGGCTATGGCGCGGGAATAGTTTCCGGTTAGAGTAAAGGCCTTCTTAAAACTAGAGTCGGCAACGGAAGGCATAAAATCGAAATCCCAAGTTCCGGGAATCTCAAAATAGCCGGTTATCTTAAAATAGGTTGAATCTTGATCAGATTTAGCCGCCTCTCCTGGCGGCACAACCATAACCAACGCATTGCTGCCAGAGATATCCTCAAGCGAAGAGCCTAAAAGCTTAGTCTTCATTACCACAGGAATATCCGGATAGGACCCCAAAATGACACCCTTTCTTCCGTAGTTTAAGCCGACATACAGCCAAAGCCTATGTAGATAAGCGGAAGTATTAATAATAATCTGACGGCTAATTTTCTTATGCTAAAGCTCTTGTCCATTTTTTCTTTTCTCCGCCAATAATTTAAACGCCTCTTCTAAGCTCCTTACTTCATTTGCATAAAAACACAATCCTTGATTAAACATATCTAAATCCGCCAAAACAAAGGCCCTTGAACAAAATTCCGGCGCAAGATGAAGCAGCCTCTTTTTAATGCCTTCATAGTCAAACTTATATTCAGCTATCATTAAAACACCGTGATACTTGGATTTTTTGTCAATATCATAACGGTATATGTCAACCATCCTCTTCAACTCAGAAAGCTTCTTAGATTGAGTTTCGATTTCCAAGGCAATAACTGTGCCGAACTGAAGCACTATAAAGCTGTCGGGTACTAGGGCCCTTCTATGCTTGCCTATTCTTAAGATCCATGCACAGGCCCATTCTTTGATCACTAGGTGCTTTTTAAGCTGAAAATAGGCTCCTACTATCATATTGTGCTGGGTATATGTGTTTACTCCAAGACAGCTTTTTTCAAAGCGGTAGTCTTTGGCTAAGCATTCTTCTTCATCAATAAAATCCGTGCCTTTCTGAGCCAGGTAATAAATCTTGGTTTTATACAGGGATTCATAGCAATCTTTGAGATAACCTTTTATTAGAGAATAAGCGATAAGCCTACGAGTATATGTCATATTCATTATCGTTTGAATAAACATATCCAGCTGCTTTCTAGTGGCATATTTGAAAGTAAATATAAACCTTAGTAACAACTTAATCCTACGCTTCTGCTCTTCTTTATTAATCCTTCCTTTTCTCATCTTCTTTAGGCTTTAGCCTCCCTTAGTGGTTTTGAGTGATTTTTTTGTGCCTGACATGCGGTTGCCTTCGCAAGGTTTGTTGGAAGGATTGCGCGAAGGCTACCGCAGGCAAATAGTTTTAAGTGCTTGGGGATAATAAACATCTTAAACAAAATTAAGTTTAAATTAATGCTCATAAGTAAATATAAAGAGTGCGCAGCCAAGCAACCATTATTTGGAATTTAATATCAAAAAAATGTGCATTATTTTGCCTATGAATATATTGCTTTGCCTTTATTGCTTGCATAGCGCAATGCCCTCAAACATCTGTTTTATTGATTCCTGATCGCATCCTTTATCAAGTAACAGCGCACTTACACGCGAGACGCCATATGATTTAGCAAAAGCCCGTATTCCGTCTTTTTCTTCTTCGGAAAAAGAAAAGGTATCGGGAATATTCTTATTACTTTCTTTCTTTAATTCTTTATTATAGAGGGTGCCATTTTGGCTCCCTCTGACAACCAAATTGGCTCCCTTTGCAGACATTTTGGCACCCT
>JAUYBI010000034.1 GCA_030693145.1 Candidatus Omnitrophota bacterium | reverse complement strand
TATATTGCCGCAAGCCTGGCCAAACATAACATTGATTCCGTTATCGCTGAAATAGACGCGCTTACTACTCTTACGGATAAGTCGATCAGTAGGTTTGTTCTTAAATCTAAACCTATGGTAGTGGGTTTGGCGGTATATCAGGTGAATATCCGTTTGGCAATGCAATTGGCAAAGCTGATCAAAATGTGCGATCCGTCTATTGTGGTGGTATTGGGTGGCCCTCAGGCAACTTTTATGCCCGGCCGGGCATTAACGCAGATGCCTGATGTTGATGTGATCGTTCGGGGAGAAGGGGAGGTGGTGATGCCTGCTCTTATTAACTGCCTACAGAAGCAGGGAGATATCGCAAAAGTAAAAGGTATAGCCTTCCGGCTAGGGGGTGAGATCTATGAAACAGCCTCTGGGCCGTTTGTTCGTAACCTGGATAAATTACCTTCTCCTTATCAGACAGGTGTATTTCGCTGGAGCGATCATACGGGCGCTGCGATGCTCACTTCCCGCGGTTGCACTTATAACTGTAATTTTTGTTATACCCCGCGAGCTTTTAACCGGACTATCCGGGCGCATTCGCCTCACCGTGTGCTCGCGGATATGAATGCCTGCGTTAAGAACGGAATTCGTAGATTTTTCTTTGCTGATCCTTCTTTTACCTTTGATAAGAAGCGGGTCAGGGCGATCATGCGAGGTATCATTAAGAAACGCTGGAAAATCGAAATCTGGTGTGAGACACGCGCGGATTTAGTGGATGCGGACTTGCTTAATCTTATGGCTAGGGCAGGGGTGAAGTATCTTGCCTATGGCCTGGAGTCAGTTGATCCGGCGGTAAACAGGGCGATCAATAAACGGATTGATCTGCGTCAGTTTGAAGAGACGATTAGATCAACTCAATCCGCGGGTATTGTACCTGAGGTTTTTACTTTGTATGGCCTGCCGAAACAGACGCGGCAGTCATCTCTGAAGACCTTAAGTTTTTTGCAGGATTTAGGCGTTAAGATCATTGGCAATTCCGCTGGTCAGCAGTTAATTCTTTTTTTCGGCACGGATGTCCAGGATAATCCGCGGAAATATGGGATCCGCTTGTTCAAAAAACGCCGGCCGCTTTATTTTTCCGCGGGAGCTGATTTCCAGACCGATTGGATGACCACGCGGGATATTGCTTTCGTGGCCCGAAAATACAAGTCTGCTTCTGCGGGTAAAAATTCCCGCGGCAAAGGGTGTATAAGTTTGTTAACCGGGAGGCGCACGGTGCTAAAATAGGTACACCTATTTTACATATGGTATAGATAGTGATCGCCTACTTGAAAGACTGTAATATATAAAGACCGCTAACATGATTTTAAGACAGCCTACATATAGATCTATTTTAGTTTTCTTCTGCGCTACGATTATATCCGGCCTGACAATCTTTTTTTTCAACACCAATTTTATCCATCGGTAATTTTTACAGATTCTATTTATTGTAATTTTATTTATAGCTGTTGGCGTGATTCCTCCTTTATTATTATTTTACTATTGGAATGTAACTAAGACGGTTATAGACTCGCGCTCAAAAACTGTTACTATTATTGTGTAAGAAACTAGGGGACGCTTCTATGGTTATTAAAAACCCCAGAAGCGGCCCTGGCTTTGAAGCTTTTTCTGGTTTTATAATTTCTAACCTTTAGGGCTGGGCTTAGCTGCCAGTTTCTTTTTGTTTGTAACTTTAGGATTTGTGGTAATATATGTTGTGTTGAATGATTTGTTATTATGAGAGGAATTAATCAGAGGAGAAGAGAAATGGAAATGGACGATAAAATTAAAATAGTAATAAATTGGGTAATTAAAGCTATTGTTGCTATTGTAGTTTTAATTATTTTCTTTGGAAGTTTTTATGTAGTAGGAGTCGGTCAGGTAGGCGTAATTTTTAATCAGGCTACAGGAAGGACTAAGTCGGTGCAATCAGGGTTTAGTTTAAAGATGCCGATTGTTGATCAGCTCAATGTATTTGATATTAGAACGCAGAGAATTGATATTGAAGAAGAGTGTGCTTCTAAGGATTTGCAGCTGGTTAG
This sequence comes from Candidatus Omnitrophota bacterium, assembly GCA_030693145.1. Lineage (GTDB taxonomy): Bacteria > Omnitrophota > Gorgyraeia > Gygaellales > Profunditerraquicolaceae > UBA6249. The sequence continues at coordinate 3,238 of JAUYBI010000034.1, read as the reverse complement.
AATGAAAACAGTAATAAATTATCATCTCGATTATACTAAGGTAAATGAAATATTTACCAAAGTAGGCAGAGACTATAGCAGTAAAGTTATAGTTCCCGTAACGAATGAAATCGCTAAGTCTTTAGTATCGCAATACACTGTTGAAAATATTATTGTAAAACGAGCGGAACTGAAAGATGCTATCGAAGAAGCTTTGCGTATAAAATTAAAGGAGTATTTTGTAGTAATCGAAAGTGTTAATTTAGTAAATGTAGAGTTTACGCCGGAATTTAATAGAGTAGTGGAAGCCAAGCAGATTGAAGAGCAGAAAATTAAAACAGCTGAATATAAGAAAATGCAAGCAGCTCAAAATAAAGAAGCGGTTATTTTGGAAGCGGAAGGAGAATCCAGGAGGCAGGAATTAATTCGAGCAACTGTTAATCCCCAGATTGTCTCTTTAGAGTGGATTAAAAAATGGGATGGGAAGCTCCCTGTTACAATGCTGGGCGATGATACAGTGTTGATGTTGAATAAGGATAGTAAATAAAAACTAGGGGACGCTTCTGGGGTTTTTAATAACTATAGAAGCGTCCCCTAGTTTTTATAAAGGCCATCGATATGATTTTAAGGCAACCCTCGTATAAATTTATTTTAGTTTTTCTCATTATTCCAATTCTGTCCAGTCTGATAATTTTTTTAACTAAATCAACCTCATCGACGGGTAGTTTTTTACAGGTTCTGTTGAGCGTAACTTTATTTATAGCTGTTGGCGTAATTCCACCTTTGTTACTATTTTACTACTGGGATGTAACTAAAACGGCTATAGATCAATGTTCAAAGACTGTTATTCTTATTGTATATAGATTACATTTTTTTAAGATAAGAGCGTATAAATTTAATGGTAAAGAAGTCTGGTTAGAGATTAGAAAAATAGATTATTTTGATTCCGGATATGTATGGAAGCTGTACTTACGCCATCCTGCTGTTGTTAATGGGGTTTTAATTATGGAATCTGCCTTGGGAGGCACATTAATACGGAAAGCCAAAGAAATAAAGACTATTCTAAATTGTCGTTTAGATAATCCCCAGGAGAAGCTTTAGCGGAAATTATCAGTTTTGTAGCCGCAAAATTTTAAAATAACTAATTTTTTATTATTTCAAAGACGCCGGATATAATTCCACCTCAAAATTATCTCCTAATAGGCCTAATTTCTTGATATTTACCCAATTTTTATATAATTAGCTTATTAGTATTAAGAGCTACTGTTATTACCTATAGTAGCGCGTGCAATTACATAAATTTCTTAAGTTTAAGATAGAAAGATGAAGCCCGCTCTGATTAATTGTACTAGTTAGGGTATTTTTTGGGTCTTCCCGTGTCAAAGAATTTAAGGATTTGCACAAAATCTACAAGAGGCCTGCTGAGCCGGTCTAATTTATAGACTACTACCATATTAACTCCACCTTTTTTAATATTATTGATCAATTTTTGTAGAGAAGAACGGTTGGTGTTTGGCCGGTGAAGCCGTTATCATCGTATCTTTCGTTTAATGCTACCCAGTCTTCATGTTTATGGCTGGCGATGAAGTTTAGGATGGATTCGTGTTGGTTTTCAATAGATCCGAAAGTTTTTTCCGCACGCTCTTCTATTAATTTACGACAATAAACTGCACAGTAGATTCGTTTTTTAGCTTTTTTGTTTCTGTCGCGACAATCTTCTACAAGTTAAATAATAAGTAATCATTTTAATGCGCCACGGTTACTTCTTTTGCAATAGCAGTAAAGCTTTTGTAAATTTTGCTATTGTATTTAAAGCCAACCCCAAGTATCTTAATTTGAGGTTTAATGCCTTTATATTCCTTAGTAATTACGGTGCCGGAAATCGGTAGTCTTTTATCACGGCTAAGATCCGATTTCTTAGGCTTGTTTCCAGACATGCTTTCAGGTCTCAAAGCCTTATTATTAATTGGATTAGATCGCTGGACAAGCTGTTGGATTTTACCCTGGGCTTCAACAGAAAGGCCGCCGTATTCAAGCTCTTGTAGTTGGTAGGCAATCTTACGCCAGAGAAATACCTTGTTACTGGAAGGTGCTTTTTGACCCGGAAATAACTCTTCATATTCCATCTGTAGTTCTGCCAGCGGCAGCTCTTTTAGTGCCATTATTTGGGCCATGACCTTATCGCTCATATTTGTTCTCCTTTCGTTAGTACACATATAGCCATACAGTTCCAGAGAAAGCAAATTATATAAACGATATATTTTATAAAAACGTCTTGACGTTATAGCGTTATAATGTTATATTCTTATCAGAAGGAGGTGTGAATCATGGCTACATTAACAAAACGCGCGACTATATATTTTGATCCGTCTATTCACAAGGTTATTAAGATGAGGGCCGTTGAGACTGAACACTCTATTTCTGACATTGTCAACGAAGCCTTGCGGCATGAATTGGCTGAAGACCAGGAAGATCTTGCGGTATTTGCGAAAAGAGCAAAAGAACCGACCGTATCTTACGAAGCACTACTAAAGAAATTAAAGGCCAATGGGAAAATATAAGGTTGAGATTAAGAAATCAGCCGTTAAGGAAATCGAACATCTGCCCCGTAAAGATATGAAGGCGGTTCTTGGTAGAATCGAGACTCTTTCCGAAAATCCCAGGCCACACGATTGCAAGAAATTATCTGGCCAAGAGAAGTATCGGATTCGCTGTGGGAATTATCGAATCCTTTATTCTATCGAGGATGATATCTTAATCGTTTTGATCGTTAAGGTTGGGCATCGTAAAGATGTTTATCGGAGTAACTGGCAATAGAAGCGGTTTAAGGTTGGTATTGACTCAGCGGTGGCACGGTAAGCATTAAGCAAGGGGTCAAAACTCGGGATTAAAAAAAGTTCGAGTCCAATCAGGGCCCAATGAGAGATACTATAGTTCGATTCCATGCAGGTTAACCACATAAATCTCTCAAATTCTTAATAGAGAGATAAACATTACCCTATTTTTTGTTGCTCTGCGTTCAACGCGGTTTTCCTTAAGTCTTTTTTGAGCTTTTTTGAATGTTTCCTCGTTGATAATAGCCTCTTGCTGGCCGTCGTAGATTTGGCCAATTTTTTCAGTGTTACCGATTTTTTAAAAGTGCACTATTTATAAATTAAAAGTGCACTATCTTTAGTAGTTCTGTTTTAACCTTTTGGATGTCCAAAAGCCTGTCTTTATGCCAGAATCTTACTTCTGATAATCCGCCAGTGGTATAAGG
>JAUYBI010000056.1 GCA_030693145.1 Candidatus Omnitrophota bacterium | reverse complement strand
CCTGGGCCATTTGGTTAAAGGCAACCCCTAAACTGCCTACTTCATCTTTAGAACTAACCTCTATCCTTGCGGATAAATTGCCTCTGCTAATTTCCAGAGCAGCTTTTGTGAGTTTATTGATCGGCCTGACGATGAAACTAGCTATTATCAAAGCAACCAAGATTCCCAGGAGGGAAGAAATCAACAATATAATAATTAATGCCTCAGCTGTTGCTTTAGCAGCTCTCCGCAGGAAAGAAAGTCTAACACCTACATGAATAGTACCGACCTGCGCAATACCCTCCATTACCGGGACAGCTACATCATAAACACTAACTTCCTTATTTTCTATTCGCTCTATTCTGTATTTATTTTTAGCGTCAAAAACATTGTTCAATCTTAAGAGCTGTTTAGGCATCTCACCCAAATAAGTATAAGCCAGCAAATACCCTTTCTTGTCAAAAACCAGGATATATTCTACTTTTTCTTCTCTTAATCTTTTTTCCTCGAACAAAGCATCGGTCAGCTTAATATTTCTATTTTCCGCTATATCCCTGAAGAAACGAAGGGCAAGGCTTTTGGCAAATAAGACTTCCGTGGTTTTCATATCCCGGACACGGCTATTTTCCGCCACCTTATAGGAAAAGAATATATTTATTGCGGATAAGAAAAGTATAACCGCAACAATACCTAAGAAAATTTTAAGCCATAATTTCATCTTCGCTATCCCGTATTTTTAGGAGCCCACCATGATATAGGACCCGTTTTCCGTAATGATTATGTAGTAAACACCTTTTAAACCCTGATGATTTAGCGTGTCAAATGATAACTGCTTTCCGATACCGATATCAAAATTATGCATTCCTTCCAGTGCCCCCATAAATTTTTCTCTACTTAAGCTCTTTCCCGCTCTTTCTAACGCCTCGACCATGACTTTGGCGTTTATAAAACCTTCCAGGGCAACGGAGTTCGGCTCATCAAGCGGATAATATTTTTTTATCAATTCTCTATATTCTTTCACGCACGGCAAATTTAACGAAAAAGGAGAAGGAACCACCTGAGTGACAATAATTTTATTCAATACCGATGGATTTATTTTTTGTTTATCCGTAAGCTCTTTAGCAAATGGCTCCAGGCCAACAAATGATACGGAGTGAAAATAAGGGCTAAACCCCTCATCTTGCGCTATCTTGATAAACTTTGCCAGCGGCCGATATGTCCCCACCATCATCACCGCTTCAGCGCCGCTGGGTTTAATCGCGCGCATCGCGTTTTCTACATCCGTCGTCCCCCGGACATAGGTCTCTGTCGCCGCCAACGCCATATTTCTTCTTTCCAGCGCCAGCTGAATTCCCGAAAGAACCGCTAAACCAAAATCATCCTCCTGATACATCACCGCTATTTTTTTAAAGCCCAATGTATCCACAAAATAGCTGACCGCGGCTTCTGCCTCAGCATAATAAGAATCTCTGATGTTAAATATATACGGCCTAAACGGCGTTCTTAGGTCTTCGGCCCCCGTGAAAAGGCCCAGCAAAGGTATCTCTGCCTGGTGCACAAGATCAATTATCTTGACAGTAGTCGGGGTCCCCACATAATCAAACAAAGCAAAAACTTTATCTGTATTGATCAAATGCTGGGTATTGGTAACTGTTTTTGACGGATCATATTGGTCATCATAGCTAATCAGCCTAATCTTCCTCCCGTGAATACCCCCTTGCGCATTAATTTCATTTAGATACGCTAAAGAGCCATGAATTAGCTGAGTACCCAAAAAACCCGCCTCTCCTTCTAAGGCCGCCGAAGAACCAATGACAATCTCATTATCCGTAACGCCGTTTGTGCTCGAATTATACATCTCTTTATGCGTACAGCCTGAGCTAAATATTATGGCCATAATCATGAAATCAATTAAAACATGCTTGCGCATTTTTGCCTCCTCAAAAAAAATGCGCCCAGCTGGGGTCGAACCAGCAACAACCAGCTCCGTAGGCTGGTGCTCTATCCAATTGAGCTATGGGCGCCAATTTTAATATCAACCGCCCGATGGTGAGCCTGTCGAACCATGGGCGCGAATACATAAGTTATTGAAAATAAAGCTTATTAAACCAGCCTTAAATAAAGATTATACACGGATTCTAATGAGAAGACAATAAAAATATAAGAAGAAGAATTGATTGATTCAAATAACGGTTAAGCGGGGAGCAGCTTATTACGCTTTACAAAATTACTTATGGCCAGCCTGTCGGCATCTGAAATCCTCTCAAACCGTATGCCTATTCTATGGCTTGCATCCGGCAGGAGAGTATTAGAAACGATCTCGCCGGCCATCTCCATATGCCGCCAGCGCTCATCACCCTGTAAACATAAATCAATAATATTAAATTTAATGAATAGCTGTGTCCCCGCGGGAAGGTCATGCTTGGTAATAATGGCCATGCCCAAATCGCTTAAATTAAGCATTAATGCGTCAATATCAACAGCAAAACCCAACTGGATGCGTAAAGCCAACGGCTTCTCTACCCTATAGATCAGGGTAAATGCCGTGTCCAAACGTTCAGACTTGCGGCGGTTTTGATCACTATGCTTATCTTCCATGGCTTCTCCTCGACATTGCAATAAACTCTGCTGACTTTTATTAACAATAGTAGGGTGGGTTTAAACCCACCCTACTATTGTTAATAAGCTATAGGGGAAGTTCCTGCCTGTCGCCTGCCTGACGGCAGTCAAGGCAGGCCCTAAGCAATCTTCCAGATTTTCTGCTTATATTCATCAACCATGCGATAGGTGTTAAACTGCCCAGCAACACAAACACACTCAATCATCATATCTATCCAACCGGAGTTAATATCAACTTTCCCCCGGCTATTGGTTTTATAATATAGGCTAACCATCCCCTCCAGGGCGCGATACAACTCTTCGGAATCATCAGGCATATGTAAATCCGATTCATTGCCTACACTGCCTTCGCTATTCTTATATCCAAAAAAAGCGCCCATCTTTCTGTCCGTTGCCTCAGCTACCCAGCCATCAACTGTGCTCATCTGTAAAACTCCATTTAAGATCGCTTTCATTCCGCTGGTCCCCGAAGCCTCAAAGGGCGGCAGAGGATTATTCAGCCAAACATCAACGCTGGAACTAAGTAACTTACCCAAAAAGATATCATAATTCTCCAGCACAATAATTTTTAATTTATCGTAATCTACATTTAACTTATCCACTTTGTCCAACATCTCATTAATATAAGTAAAGCCTAAATTATCATTCGGATGCGCCTTACCGGCCAAAATAATCTGCAAAGGCCCGATTTTATCGGCAATCCGCGCTAACCTGCTAATATCATACAAAATAAGGCTCGGCCGCTTATACGCCGCCATTCTCCTGGCCCAACAGATAGTAAAGATATTTTTATCCAGCTTCCACTTCTCTAAGAATTTACACAAATCAGTTTTATTGGATTGATGCGCCTGCCATAACCGCGCGCGAAAATCAGCATCCGCCTTAAGTTCTGTGGCCCGGGATAAGATCATCGGATTGCTTTTAAAATCAGGAAAGGTTGCCGGAAATTTATTAAAAAGCTCCTGGAATCCCCGCGACATCCAGGTATACGCGTGCACGCCGTTAGTCACATATTGTATTTGATCTTTATAATCCGGAAATTGAATATGCATTACTTTCTGATGGCTGTGAGAAACCGCGTTTATCGCCGAAGAAATGTTCATCGAAAGCAACGTAAGATTAGCCGCCCCTGAACGTTCTTTCCCGAATTTTTCGATAATCTCGGTGTCTTCCGGCTTAAGCACTTTATTCAAATCCTCAAAAGAGAACCGGTCATGGCCGGCCTCAACCGGAGTATGGCAGGTGTAAACAAATTTGCTTTTTAAGTTTTCCAATTCATCTTTACTCATGCCTCTGGCCTGGGCAATAAAAGCAAAAACCGCATGCCCTTCATTCAGATGATAAGTGTCGATATGATAACCTAAATCCTTTAGGGCGCTTACTCCTCCGAAACCCAGCATCACCCTCTGTAATAACTTTAGGAATATATTGTCACTGCGGTAAAGCTGATCCGTTAAATTCCTGGCGTTCTGGCTATTCGGTTCGATATTAGAATCTAACAAGATCAAAGGCACAACCGCATCCAGAGCCTGGCTATAAACATAATATTTCCACAATCTCAAGTAAACATCTTCAGATTTAAGGGAAATCTTAATTCTGTTTTTTAAAGGGATTAACCCCGGGTAGGTATGCGGATCCCAGCGCATTTTTTCGGGAGCCTGGCCATATTTAAACCAGAACTTCTGCCTAAAATAGCCTGAGCTCCAAAGTATCCCGATGGCCGCCACCGGAAGCTTATAGTCCGCCATGGTCTTCACCGTATCCCCCGCTAAAACACCTAAGCCTCCGCTGTAAATCGGCAGGTCAATAATATTATCCTGGTGCAAAGCAAAGAAATAATCCGCCACGCGAAAATTTGAAAAAACCGCGTTTTCCGGAACCCGGTTAGAAGGATTAAGGGGTAATTGGCTGGATAATTTATTGTAACAGCTGGTGGCTAAGCCATACTCCATCGAAAAATAAGCAATACAGCGCTCTGATTTTAAGCGCAATCTTTTTTCCGCTTTAACAATCGCCTTAAGCGGCATGCCAAAATAATCGCTGTCTTTTATATCCTGAGCGTAATGGCCGTCGGCGTCATCAACCTGCACTAATGCGTAAAATTCGTCAATGAGATTATTTTTTTCCATAAGTTTAGATTCAAGGTGACGGTTCTATTTTTTTCATACAGATGTCTTAGTAGCGGAGGTTTAAACCTCCGCTACTTTTCTTATAATTCTAAAAAATAGAACCGCCCCCTTGATTTACTCATTTCCATCTGAAATGCAGGTAAATTCTTCCCCAACCTTTATCGGTTTTCTCTAATCTGGAATAAAGCCGGCGGTTCTCTTTTTTGTTTAAAAAGTTAAGGATGCGCTTCTTTACGCTTTCCGCGGCGGTTCCGTAAGCAATCTCCACGATACTGGCGCGGCCATCTACCGCCTCCTGCAGGATAGAGGCAATCTTGTCTTCCATATCCGGGACTACCGGAAAAAGATTAAGTTTTAATTTCATTTATAGGACTTGCTAAAGCGGCTAGGTTTTTTGAATCCGGATTGCTGACGATCAGCGCTGCTTTTACGCCAAGGCTTAGCCGCGCTGGCAGACTTTTTCCAAGGCCTGGGTGCGGCGGCGCTTTCAGGTTTTTTCCATGGCTTGGATTCAGTTTGAGGCCGCTTCCAGGGCTTAAGCTCACCTTCAGGTTTCGCGAAACGTGCTTGCGTTCTTGGCTTCTTGAGCCAACGCATAGGATTAGATTTATATCTACGTTCAGGAACCGGGGCAGTAATTCCGGCATCCGTTCTTTGTTTGACATAACTCAGCGAACGCCTGCCTTCTTTATATTTTCCTGTCCGCTTAAAAGAAGGATCAAGCCTGGAAGCAACTGTCGCTGAATGCTTATTTCTTTTGCCGCTAGGTTCACTTTTTGGCCCCTTCGATACAGCAGAGGTAACATTAAGCGGCCTGCCCAATATTTCTTTGCCCTGCAGCTGAGCAATCGCCGCCAGCGCCTCCTGCTCATCAGGCATCTCGACAAACCCAAACCCCCGGGATTTTTTGCCTTTTTTCTCCATCACAATCGCCACCGAAGTAACTACGCCAAAAGCCATAAAAGCCCTCTGCACATCTATTTCCTTGGCTTCAAAAGATAAATTACCTACGAATATGTTCATCTGACCCCCCTGGTTGATCCCCCGCTTCTTAATTCTCGTCGCTATGACATCCTATAACATAACTGTTTTATTGTCAAGAATAAAGGGGCCGTTTCTATTTTTTATCTAAAGAGTAGCTGACGTTTAAACGTCAGCTACTGAGTCATAATAAAAAATAGAAACGGTCCCTTTATTCTAAAACGGTCCCTTTATTCTAAACTTGTTGCTCCCGCCAGGCGACTATCTGCTTGTTTAAAAACTCTACATTAGCCAACGCATTCTCTATCTGGAGAAGATTAAAGTTTATGGTAACACTCCCGGTTAAGGTAGTATCTGCTTCTGCAGAGCTCTCGGCAACAATGCTGCCGTTAGTGGTCACATTACCTGTCATCGTCAATGTGCCTATAACGTAAATTATACCGTTAAATACCACTGTGCCGGAAAACTTCGCATTGCCGTTTATAACCAAAATACCGCTTCCGGTAAGATTGCCGGATATATTCAGAGTACCGCCTGAAGCCACATTTACCCAAGTTATGCCGTCAACCGGCGCGCTAAAATTACTATTGGTATAAAGATGATTTGCGCTAGCCTCCATCGTTGTTTTTGAAATACCAAACATGTTGGTAAAATTAATGGTATTATCACTTTGTTTTGGAGTGCCATTTATAGTAACAGCGTTGCCCTTAATTTCCAGTTCGGCAGTTGTGTCTATGGCATAGGGAAACTTGGAAGAATCCGCGCCCGCTGTTTTTATGGTAGCCGTCAACGTCCTGCTTACGCTAGAACCGCTCGGCAAGTTAACAGTACCTGTAGAATTTACAATCCAATATACATTATTCGTACCCGGTACAACCTGAGGCGCAGGCACATTATAAGTATAATTAGAGCCTCCAAGATTGCCGCTTACCGCCCCAAGCCCCGGATTAGCTTTCACGGTAGCAATCCCCGCTTCCGCCAGCCAAAAAGCACGCGTGGAATTTACGTTTTGGTTAACCTGCTGGTTTTCGCTGGTAACGCTAAGATACAACGCCCCCAGCACAGAAGATAAAATCAGAGTTAATAGCAGTGAAAAAACTAAAACTACGCCTCGATTATTAGCCATTTCTTATCTGCACCCTTTCGGTTAAACTATAAGTTGTATCCGGTAAATTTAGCACACTGCTTTGGCCGAAAATAGTAATCACTAACTGTTTGCTAGTACGTAAATCGACCGCATTCAATGCAACAATACCCCCGGAAGAATCAATGGTAAAAAAAGGCGAAGCGAATACATTATTCAGAATCCATTCTCTGGTGGTACCGCCGATATCCCTGCGGGTGATTGTATGGGCAACGGCATTATAAGTATATTCTATATGATTACTGCTTAATGAAAAAGTATTATTAACGGTATCCCATCCGGTAACCTGCCTAAATTTAATATAATCCGGAGTAGGATTATTGTCGGCTATATCCCAACTAACCGCCTGGCGGGTATCTTTTACTATCCAGCCGATTGTCCGCCCTACTTCTGACTGAAGGTTTCTCTGGGCCAAAGTTAAATTAAATGCAACCTGCGCCGCGTTCAGGGCGTAAAGGCATACCCCAATAATCACGCTTAAGATAACGACAACCAGGAGCACTTCTACCAAACTAAAGCCCCTGAGCTTATTGCGCAAAACAGGTAGTAATCGAAAATGTTCTCGTGGCATCTCTCTCACTCCAGCTAATCTGAACGGTTATGGTATCTAAATTCGCGGTATATACGGGATTCGGGAAACTGACATTTTCTTGCGGTAAGTTATTGAATTCACCGGAAGGATAGCCCCCAACAAAGCCTGGAATATCGCTAAAACTTTTTGTTTTTATCTGTTCCAGCACATATTGCGCGTCATTGGACGCGGTAACCAGGTTTCTGCTGGATTCATTTAGAAACATAACATTGGTAATCGCCAGCATGGCCGCGATAATCACAACTAATAGAATTGAAACACTAAGCATCGTTTCAATTAATGAAAACCCTCTACGCGTTAATTTCATCGTCTCTCCTGGTTATATCTACCCTGTATTAAAGTATACCTTAAAAGTAAAGATAAAACCAGAGGACGGTTCTATTTTTTCATTACAGTAGGGGAGGTTTAAACGTCAGCTACTCTTTGGATAAAAAATAGAACCGTTCCCATGTTTCAAACTGATTTCCTGTGGAACACCGCATAAAGCGTAGGGACAAATAATAAAGTAACTAAAGTAGAAACCGTCAAACCTCCGATCATGGTAATGCCTAAAGGCTGCCAAACCTCCGAGCCTTCACCGCGGGAAAGCGCCAAAGGCAAAAGGCCGGCAATAGTCGTAATGGTAGTCATCAGTATCGGGCGCAGCCGATTGCTGCCGGCGGTAGTTACCGCTTCCTGCATCGAAAATCCCCGCGCCCGCAGCATAATAATATAACTCACTAAGACGATGGCATTATTCACGACTATACCCATGAGCATAACGATCCCTAAGAAAGTGTTGATACTTAAGGTAGTCCCGGTTAAAACAAAACTTAAGATCACGCCGATAAAAGTAAAAGGTATGGCAAACATAATAATAAAAGGATCCAGCAACGACTCAAACTGCGCCGCCATAACCATATATACCAGCGCGATACCCAGAATAAGCAAAAGTGTCAGGTCGCCAAAAGCTTTTTTCTGCTCCTCCGCCTCTCCGCCTATATTTATAGTAATACCTGCCGGTAACGCAAGCCTGCTGATTTGGCTGTTTAAATCCTCTACGATCTTTCCGCTAGACCGTTTATAAGCATTACACTGAACCCTGACCATTCTTTCCCGGTTCTTACGCTCAATTCTATCCGGCCCGCTGGCCTCGTAAATTTTAGCGATGTTGCTTAGCTTAATCTGAGCCCGCTTTACGCCTTGCCTGCCGGCTAAAGCCTCCAGTCCCACAAAAGGAGCATTATCCGCCGGCAGCGGCGCCATAATCATTAAATTCTCTATGTCCTCTAACTTTGTACGCGAGGATTCTTGGAGCCTGACATAAATATCATAAGTCTTGCCGTTTTCGCGGTATTTTGTAGCAGTCGTCCCCTGGATAAAAGACTTTAAAGTAGTGGCGATGGTATTCATATCCAACCCCAGGCTAGCTGCCTTTTCCCTGTCCACATCAATCTTTAATTCCGGGCTGTTAGCTTCCCGCGAAATACTCACATCTACAGCCCCGGGAATTTTTTCCATAATTGCTTTTATTTTTCGCGCCAAGGCATTGGTGTCCGCAAAAGAATTCCCGATTATTTCCAACTGCACAGCTTTACCGCCTGCGCCGATAATCAAATTACCCAGAGGATTTCCGGTAGAAATATCCGTCCTTAATACCCCGGGAATGAGCTTAATCTTATTCCTTACCGCCTGGCCCACTTCTTTCACCGAACGCTTTCTTTGATCTTTAGCCACAAGTTTTGCTCCCGCGGAAATTATATGCGTGCCGCTGGCTCCGCCGATCATTCTGCCAATTCCGGTCACCTGTCCACAGCGGGCATAATAATATTTTGCTTCCGGAACAAATTTACCTAAAATCTCCTCTATTCTTTTAGCCACTTTATCGGATTCCTCAATACGCGTTCCAATCGGTAAATTAATGGTAATACGCAGATCTCCGGAATCCTCCTCCGGCATAAATTCATTGCCCACAAACGGTACAAGCAGTAAACTTAGAATAAAAACAGCAATAAATCCGATTAAAATTAATTTTTTATGTTTTAAGGAATATCCCAAAGCCCGGCTGTAAAAATTTTCCCAGCTCCTAAACCATCTCTCAGAAATCGCGTAAAATTTAATAAAAAAATCAGATTTTTTATTTTTATTATTATTTAAACGCAGCCATTGAGCGCAAAGCATAGGAGTAAAGGTGGTCGCCGTAAATAAAGAAGCAGCCAAGGTTACAATAATAATTATCGCCAGGCCTCCGAAAATTATCCCCACTACTCCCGGAATAAATAACATTGGCATAAAAACTACTACCGTAGTTAGTGTTGACGCCGCAACAGCAAGATATATCTCTGAAGTTCCAAAGATCGCCGCCTCCGAAGGCCGGTTACCCCTCTCCAGCCTCCTTAAAATATTATCCACGATTACAATCGCGTTATCGACTACCATCCCGGTAGCAATGGCTAAGGAAGATAAGCTGATGGTATTAATCGTACCTTTACTTAAAAATAGATAGATAAAAGCAATTAACAGGGAAAAAGGAATGGTTAAAGCCACAATCAAGCTTGGCGCAAAAGACCTGAAGAAAAACCAAGCCACCATAATCACCAGGACGATGCCCAGCCAAACGGAAAATTTTAAGGAATTCAATGAATTAATAATATCCTGGGAAGTGTCAAAGATGGTATTAACCTTAACATCCGGAGGTAAAGTTTTCATCAACTGCGCCATTTTTTTCTTTACTTTATTGGCAACTTCTACGGAGTTCGTACCGCTCTGTTTTTGAACCATCACCATAATTCCCGGTTGTTTATTAAAACGCACTATGCTGGTGACTTCTTTAAAGCTATCCTCTATCCGGGCGACATCCTTTAAATACACGGGATTCCCATTACGCTTACCCAAGATTAAAAGATTAATTTCTTCAGGACGGGCAAATTCCCCGGGAAGGCGGATAAGATAATCGGTAAGCCCGGTTTTTAAACTCCCCACCGGCTGGGTAATATTTTCCTGTTTTAATTTGTTTTCTATATCCAGGACAGAAAATCCATAGCCTTCCAAGCGCTGCCGGTCAATCCAGATATTGATCTGGCGCTGCAAGCCGCCGCCGTTAATCTGCACCGTGCCCACCCCCGGTAATTGCCTTAAGGCATCTCCGATCCTTTTGTCGACTAAATCGTAAAGGTCAGGATAGGTCTGTTGGGCAGTAATACCAAAATAAATGATCGGGATATTAGCGGTATTAAATTTGAAGATAAAAGGATTGTCCATCTCATCCGGAATATTCGGCAAGAATCGTTTGGCTAATTCAATGCGGTCGCGGACATCATTAGAAGCCTCGTCAAGATTTGTGCCCCAGACAAACTTTAGAGTAATTAAAGAGCTGCCTTCCGAAGAATTTGAGGTAATCTTCTCCAAACCCGGAGTAGTCCCTAACTGGTTTTCCAGCTCCTCGGTTACATTTACTTCTACATCCTCGCTTCCGGCGCCGGGATAAGTTGAGATTACGGTTATTGAGGGTGGCTCAATTTCCGGCATCATATCTATCCCCAGGCGGCTTAAGGAATAGAGGGCGATAATAATAATCGCCAAGAAAATCATCAGGTTAGTAACCGGCTTCTTTACGCCAAATTCCGGTAAACTCATTCTTCTGCCTCCTCCGGCTCAACACTAACGCCATCAGCAAGCAGCTGTTGGCCCATGATCACCACTAAATCCCCCTCGGCTAAACCCTGGCGAACTTCAAAATATGGCCCCTGGCGGATGCCCAAACTTATTTTTTTAAATACTGCTTTTTTGTCCTGAATCAGGAAAACATAATTATCCGGATCATGCCCCATAATCGCTTCTCTTAAAATTACCGGAACATTCTTTCTGGCTTCAATCACCAGCCGCACTTTAGCAAACATCCCGGATTTTAAACGGTACTCTTTGTTCTGCGCGGTTATCTCAACCGGAGCAGTACGCGTAGACAGATCAATCACCGGGCTGATCTTAGTTACACTGCCCGTAAACTCCTCATCCGGACAACTATCCACGCTAATCTTGGCCTGTTGGCCAAGATTAATCTTGGGTAAATATCTTTCCGGAATATCTAACCCGATCTTTACCTTATCCACGCTTACCACCAGAGCCACCGGGGTATTGGCTGTAACATTCTGGCCGATATCAACATACACTCTGCCTAAAATACCGGTAAGCGTGCTTTCAACCGGAGCTTTCTGAAATTTGAGGCCGACTTCATCGCGATCAATATAACAAATAACTTCTCCCTTATTAATCAAAGCGCCATCCTCTTTTACTTTCTCAATAATTTTCCCGCTTACTTTCGGATAAATTATTGCTTCATCCTGGGCCTTAATATCTCCGGTATAGTCTAAGCTCTCATAAAGCTCCTGTAATTTAACCTTATCCACCTTAACCGGAATAGCTTCCGGAAACTGCTCTTTGGCCTTTCCCGAAGTACAGCCATTTAATAAAAACAAGCAACCAATCAAAATTAAAATCAAGGGGACGGTTCTATTTTTCCTGAGTTTAAATGCCAGAAAAATAGAACCGTCCCCTAGTTTCTTCATTATTTTCTTAGACTTCATTAAAACCTCCTGTAGCCTTATCAAAACCGAATTTAGCAATAAAATAATCGTAAACTGCCTGCTGTTGATTAAAAACTGCAACCGCGTATTTTAACTGCGCGTCATTTCTATCTAATGAACTGATCAATCCCTGGGCGAATTTTTCCTCTGCCGTCGAAAGATTCTGCTTATAAAATAAAGTATCTGCCTGGCTGGCTTTTATCTGATCGATGGAATTCTTTAAAGATAAATACGCGTTTTTTACCTCCAGGGCAATATCCTGGATTAATTTAGTTTTGCCTAATTGCGTCTGTTTTAAATCTACGATGGCCTGTTCCACCAAAGACTTGGTCTTCCATCCGTCAAAGATCGGCCAGGAAAAAGTCACGCCAATAACTTTATAATCATTCCAATTCCTGGTATTTACGGCCGTAGAAACGGAGTGCGAGCGTGTGTAATAATCCCAAGAGGCGTAAATATCCGGGAGATTTCCTGCCCGCTGCACTTGGATTGCGCTCTTATCCGCTTTAAGCTGCGCTTCAAACTGCCTTATTTCCGGGCGGGTTTGCATGGCTTTTAGAAAACCTTGATCAAAGGCAATATCTTTGGGCGCAAATTTTATTTCTGTGCTCGGCAACACCAAAACATCCTTATCTAAAGATAATAGATTATTCAATAAAGCCTGCGCTGCCTCCTGCTGCGCTCCGGAAGCCTCATAAGCCTGCTCCACCAAAGATAAGGAAGCCTGTGCCTGCAGAATGTCGGTTTCTGAGGTCTGGCCATTTTTATAGCGCGCATTAATATAATCCAGGTGTTGGCGGCTATTGTCCAGTATTGCTTTATTTAAACCGGCAAAAAAATTCGAAAGCGATAATGTATAATAAGCCCGGGAAAAATCAAAAATCATCTCCAGTTTTGTTTTATCTAAAAGTGACTGCGCTACCTCCAGTTTATAATCATTATACTTTATACTGTTGATGACTCTGCCCCCTCTATAAAGATACTGTTTTAAGCTAATTTGCGAAGAGCTCTGGCTTATATCTTTCGTATACAGGCCCGTGGTATAAAACCAGCTGCCGGTATAGGTAAGCGTAGGAAAAATCCCCGCTTGGGCTGCGGCAATTTTTAACTTGGCTTTTTCTACATCCTGCGTTTTAAGCAGGATATCACGATTATCCCTTAAACCAATCGCCACCGCCTCATTAAAGGTAAGCGTAATTTCTTCGGCATGCCCAAAAATGATCATTGAACTAAAAAATAATACTATAAAAAATAAAATAAATAAAGGGGACGGTTCTATTTTTTTTAATTTAAAAACAGTGAAAAACAGAACCGTCCCCGTGTTTTTCATGATTAACTTTCTTCCTTATCCAAGATATCTTTTACCTGCATAAGTATGCGTAGGTATTCCGCGCGATCATCTTCGGATATTTGACTAAAAATCTTGGTAACTGACTGCGTGCGCTGTTGGCTGATTTTTTTTAAAAGTTCTGTTCCTTTGGCATTAAGCTTAATCCTGACTATCCTGCGATCATTCTGATCATAGGCCCTTTGCACATAACCCTGACGCACAAGGCGCTCCACAATCCCGGTCGAAGCAGCAGTAGTTACCTGCATATACTTAGCCAAATCCGTCATTTTGGATGCGCCCTGACGGCTCAATAACTCTAAAATAAGTAATTGCGGTAAAGTAATCTTACCTTTATATACCTCATTATTCTGCCTGCGGGCAAACCCTTTCATAATTTCGGGTATAATTTGATTCATCTTTCGCGCGAAATCAGCAATCGCCATACCGGTCATATTAAATCCCCTTAATATTCAACTATATTAAATATTAACTCCATTAACAATATGCCATAAAAAAATCACCCTGTCAAGGGCAACGCACTCGGGGCCGTTTCACCTTTAAAACTGGGCTTATCTTCTAATATTTTTTTTAATACACGCTATAAGTCCCCCCACAGTTACTGTCTTGGATAAAAGCGAATATCCCTTAGTAAAACTTGCTTGGGCACTGGCCTCTTCTTCTCTTACTATTGCCGTTAAAAATACAATCGGGGTATCTTTTATGCTCTTATCATTCCTTATTAGGGCAACAACGTCGCCGCCATCCATCTCCGGCATTACTACATCCAGCAATATCAAATCCGGTTTTATCTCTCTGGCTAACTTAATACCGTCGGCACCATTTATTGCCATATGTACCTCAAACTCACCTGTCTGTTCTATATTTTTCTTAACCAGCTTACAAAAATTTTCCTCATCATCAATAATTAATACCCTCTTTTTATACATTTACTCCTCCCTCCTCCTTGGAAATTATTAAAGTAATAATTACCCTGGTTCCTTTATTCACCTGGCTTTTTACCTCGATTAACCCTTTGTGCATAATAATAATATTTCGGCTTATAGATAACCCCAGGCCGGTCCCTTTGCCCAGGCCTTTTGTAGTAAAGAAAGGATCGAATATTTTTTCCAGGTTTTCTTTAGAAATCCCCGTTCCGCTATCCTCAATTTCAACCACAATAGCCTTTCCTCCAGCTGTGAAAGAAGCATCTAGCCTGGCATCCACACCCTTGTTTGTTTCTTCTAGTTGCTTAACAAAACTGCGAATGGTGAGCCTCCCTGTCTCAGGCATTGCCTGGATTGCATTCATGAACAGATTAATAAATACCTGCGTTAGTTTGTTTTTATCTACTAAAACCTCGGGCAGTCCTCCCTGGGCCTCCCTGACCACTGCGATACTCTTTAATTCTGTTTTTACCAAATTTAAAGAACTCTCTAGTATAAAATCAATGGATTCCGGATGCAATTCTAGCTTCGTAGCTCTGGAGAAATCCAAAAGCGAGGTTACAATCCTATCTGCCCTTTGCGCGCTCTCCTTAACCATAGAGATAGTCTCGCGCGGCTCTTTTGCCTCCGGAGAGGTTATCTGTTCCAAATAAGTAACTCCCTGCATTATGATTCCCAGAGGATTTCTCATCTCATGGGCTACGCCGCTTGCCAATTGGCCGATCGCCTTGAGTTTCTCCGATTGGATTAACTTATCTTGCGTTTCTTTCAATTCATCATAGGCCATTTTTAATTCTACCGCTCTCTTAGTCGCCTGCTCGTACAGCCGGACGTTCTGCAGGGCGATCGCGCCCATACGGGCAATATTCATCACTACGGACACCTCCCGCTGCGTAAAAGGCCCGGCTGTTTTCTTATCGCAAACGTGCAACACGCCTAGAATTTCATTTTTAAATATAAGCGGCGCGCTAATAAATGCTTTCCGTAAATACTCTTCTTTTTTCAGTTTATTCAGATACAACTCCTGCGCCAGATCGGATACAACCAATACTTCTCTGTTGCGTATCACAAATCCGGATATGCTGTCTTTGCCCATTACCAAAGATTCCTGCTTGCGGTCATATTCCCACCCAATTGCGCAGGCAAGCGTAAAATTTTGTGAATTTTTATCATATGTAAGCAGCACGGCGCGCTCAATCGGTAAGAAATTATGCGCGGCCTCGGTAATACACTGTGACACATTCTGAAAACTAAGGCTCAAAGACAGCTTTTCATTGAACTTGAACAAGAAATTCAGTTCTGCTTCATACCATATTTTATCTTCTAAATATGACGGTGCCTGCGGCGGCCAGGGATTCTGTTTCGGGAGTTCCTGAGGCGGCTTCTTCTGCTGGCGCTCAATTGCCATGGTGTAACCAAGCGCCAAACCAATCAAAGTAAATAAAATAATAAAAATAGTGATAACCATAATAATAAGGCTAACGGGGGCGCAGAGAAATAAACCCTACCGCTTCCAACGCTATTATACTCAATAACTTATGACTACGCAACTTTATTGCAAGGGCAACTTTGAGTCTGGATGTTACCCAATTGTTCCCTTTATTACCCGATGTTTTTCACTTGGATGGGCACATTTTGGGCACAAAAGTATTAAGTTTCTTATTTTGCCGCAATACCCATACGCGATAGGCGCTCATTAATAATATTAATAAATTGCTCTTGGATTTCTTTCTTAATTTCAGAATTTTTAATTATTGTTTCCATTAAAGTTAAGCTTTTTTCGAATTTTTCATATCGAATTTTTATTGGTATATTTAGATACTCTGCCAACTTATCAAAATCATCTCTTTTTAATCCATTCTTTTTAGAGTTGATAGATAAAGCAGAATCTTCCTCATCTGGAATCACCAATTTTGAACAGACAATATCATAAGCTGGCGTTAAACGGATTGTTTCTTTATCCCTGTAAGCAATCGCATAATTTTTTAAATGGGCATCTCCATTTCCAATAATAAAATTAAAAACAACTCTCTCAAAAAATAATTGCACGTCATATCCAGGTGCTGTAGATATTTCTTTTAGTTTACGTCCAATTTGTTCAACGGATCCTTTATACTTATCTCCTGATTCTAATATTTGAAAAAAATCTTCCTGATGAATTTTCAAGCCTGATTCTCTATCGAATCTTTTCACAATATATGCCCAACTTCTGTCTTTTAAAGGCAGCAGGCAATGGGGTGGAACATTTATATCAAACTCTGCCGCTATATCCATACAACACTGCTCATTTTCAGGGATATTCGAAAAAGCCGCAGTTTGAGGTTTTAAAATATACTCACCACCCTCAGCAACAGAAATTAACGAATTATTTTTCTTATCAAGCTTCATTGATAATTTAGGCTGAACCCCAGAAATAGATAGTTTCCCCGTTGATTTCTGTGCTTTTTGAGAAACATCTTGTAAGTTAAAGTCTATTATTGGTAGTTCAGAAGTATTAAACATCTTTTTAATAATTTTCTCATTCATTCTAATGTTCACTCCAGTTTTCGAACAGTTACAGCTCCAATTGTATCACCACTCGCAGTGCAAAGAAGAACACTAAATGAATCTTCCCTGTCAACTTTTTGGGTAGCAGTAACAATATCTAAATACCAACCCTCAGGCAAAAGGCCCTTAAAAAAAGGAAATAATTCTTTAGATTCGTAAGGCTCTTCTCTAAGAGGTAACGATATGGAAATAGGAATTTTATTTTTTAAAAATTCTTTATTATATTCAAAAATATAGCCATCTTTTGTTTCGCTAATATATCCAGCCAAGTCCTTATCGAAAAAAACCTGTCCTTTTCTAAGTTCTTTCATAATTCTACTTCGAGCTTGAGTTGTTATCTGTGAATTCAGATTTTATGTTTTCATTACGCATTATTTCTATATGCATACCTAAAAAATCTAAAACTTGATTAATCTTATCTAATCGCACGGTAGGCTTGCCTTCTTCCAATTCTCTTAAAAAACGCAATCCTACCCCTGCTCTCTTTGCAAAATCAACTTGAGTTAAGCCAAGTTTCTTTCGTAGCTTCTTAATCTGTATATTAATTGGTAAATGTGTCATGGTAAGAATATACCACCTTTCGGGTATAATTGCAAGTATTATTTTAATTATTATACCTTATAGGGTTCAATTATAAACAAATAACCCCTATCGGGTAAAATTTATAATATTTTATTAAATAGTAATAATTATTATACCCTATAAGGTATAATAATAGTAAGATGAATAAGAAAGCTATAAGCTGGCTCTTGTTTATCCATACCATCAAGCAATAAGATTCCTCCTTGAAAAAAGTGGTGTATATAATCAGAGGGAAATAGATGAATTGAAAAATTTAGGTTTTAAATACGACTTCTACTTAGAGCGAGAAATGCCTGAAAAAAAATATTCAAAAGAATGGAAATTATATTATCCTAAATTTATTGATTAATAGTATCTGTTTAAACCTTCCTTCAAATATGTTCCTAAATATCATGTTTAATTCTGGCTGTACTTCTGCCTTTGATTTTTCTTTTTTCTAACCAATGAAGGACTTGATCTTCGCGGAATTTAACTCCTTTAGGAATCATCTACCGGAAACATTTAGTAGTTTTGTTTTCTTTTTTAAAATAAAGAAGGTCAAATATATACCTACGCTTATAGCAAAAAATATTACCCACGAAATACGCAACGTAAAACGTTCTTTAGTTAAGAAATTGATTGCCACTTCCAAGAAAAAAAATGTTGCGACAATAGATAGAAACGATGAAAATTCCCTTCTCAAAACAGTTTTGAATGAAAACTCTAACTCGGGTTTCTTCCAATTTCTAAAACGGGGTATAACGATGGGCGTGTTTTTAGCCCACTCCATAAACTGCTCCTTAAATTTGCTTCTTAAAAACTCTTCTTCGGTAAAAATAATCCGTTCATAGTAGAGCCAGAATCCAAACCAAACTAATAACGCTAACCACCATACTTGGATAAACAAGGTAACCCCTAAAACAATGATAAAATTACCAAGGTAAAGTGGATTTCTCGATATAGAGTACATTCCGGTTGTGTTAAGCCTTTCGGCTACTTGCGACTTTGTGTTTCTCCCTGATGTACCACGTGGAGCATACCCCGCAGTAATACAACGGACGATAAGGCCTAAAAAAGATACTATAATTGCAAAAACCCCCCAAAGATCACCCACATCATCACCAAATTTCTTTTCTAATATTCCCGATTGTCTTATGGCAATAATGAAAATCGGAATACCTAAAAGCGGCAAATAACTTCTCCATCTAAATAACCAATTCCCCTGCTTTTCCATATCTTCTCTTAAAGCCATTCTTATCCTTCCCTAAATTATAGGTTTAGTTTATTATAACCCAAGCAAAAACTATCTACTCCATATTCTATCACAATTGCCAAAAATACAAGCAAACAAAAAAGGCGGGATTACTCCCGCCGTCTTCTCACGCCACTGTACGTACGGTTCCGTATACAGCGGTTTCTGTCATCTTCTGCTCTTTAGCTTCAACGCCCATGCTTTCCGAATAGAATTTGGACTTTAGAGATAATCGACTCCTCATCCAGCATGTCCGCCTCTATGTGATTCCTGTTCGTCGAGCAATAAATAAGGGCAACCTTTATTAAGGGTTGCCCTTATCCCTGAAGAATCTCAATTGAAACTATCAAGCATACTCAATGGTACGTGACTTTATTATATAGTATTCATTATACTTAGGATAATATGCTCGTAAATGTTCCCGTAGCTCACTCAATGCTCTTTGACCTAATCCTGATGGTCTATTAATATAGGCATAAGTAATCAATGAACCAAACCCTGGAAAAGTTAAGCGGGAAATACTGCCTATTTCGCCCAAGGAAATGGTAATTATATTTTTAGATTTATTTTCTATCGTAAACCTCATAAGCCTATGAAGATCTTCTGCTTTATTGGCTTTAACTGCAATTTTAACTAAATTAGCACCGCTTTTTTTCGCTTTATTGAGAATATCCTTTAGCATTTTATCATTCGGCGTCATCTTAAAATTGTGCCAAGATACAATGGCTACTTTCTTATTTTTTCTTGCAATCTTTATAACTTTCGACAGAATCGGTGATCTTAATTCTATATCAATAGCATCAACTAATGGCATACATTCTTTAAATATATTTAGTTTTAACTCATTAGAAATATCTTTTTGTCCGCCTTCCTCTTTACTACGAACTGTTAAAATTAAAGGGGCCCCGATTTTTCTACTTGTTTTAACAATATTCCCTACATAAAGAGGATCTGTTTTCTTGAATTCATCTACCCTAATTTCAAGTATATCAACAAAAGCAGATTTAATCAGCTTACTATCTTCCCGATCATTAATAGCTATAGCTATTCTCGGAATCTTACCTAATTCTGTTTTCCCTATTTTTATCATTTTGAGATTAAAATAAACAATATTTTTCCCTTTTATAAGGATATAATATTTTTATTAACATTGCAATGCTACTATTCGATACGTGGATTTTATCAATTTTGAGGTTTTTTATATAGATTCAGCCCAGGTATATAGTTTAACTAATGGAACAAAAAAGTCAAGAATAATATTGACTAGAAAAACTGTAAATTAAAATGGTTTACTGCGACTTTTTTGACCTTTTTATCTTCAAGAGATGAACTATATAGATTAAAGTTGAACAATATTGATAAAGATTAAAACTGTTGTATGTATTCTTATTTCTAGAGGATACTTCCGGCAGGCTTAAGACGATGATTCCGAAATACCGTAAAAAGTAAATCGGTGGTTCTTTGATACTGTTCGAACGATCTTTGTTTAATCCACCGCGCCTGTCGGCGCTCCCACATCTCCCGATTTACCACTCGGCCTGCGTGGGCGCAGGCCTCGTTTGGCGGCCGCCTTGGCCGGCGGCCTTCTTGCTAATGCAATACGTGTGCGGCTCGGCGCAGACTGGCGGCTGGGTGGGGACAGCCGCCAGTCTGCGCGTCCTCACTGAGCAGTTATTGCAAGTAAAAACCAAAGTTTATAAGGGTTCGTCCGCTTGCCGCTACTACTTCCTAAAACCTACACAAACGCGGCAATGCCGCGCCTCTGGCGAACAACACTTTAAAGCCGACTGGCAAAATTTTGGTGCGGGCAAAATTTTGCCTGCCCCGTTTAATGCGAAGCATTTTACGGGGCCTGACCTATCCTTTTAGGCCAAAACATAGAAGAATTTTACCACAAACTACTGTGAAAGGGAATTCAAATTCTCTATTATCCCCACCACATAACTATATATCCTCTTAGGATTATCTGGATTTTTCTGAGCAGCTATGCCAAAAGCTTTTTTTACCTTTTTCTCTCCATATTGCTTTGACTTTAAAATTATATCTTCAATTACTTCAGGATTATTCTCTTCAAAGACTATTCCCGCGTATTTTCTTGCCTGAGCATATGCCTCTTTACCATATTTTCCTTCTATTTCTTTTAGCTTTAATTCCAGTTCCTTTGGATTATAGAGCCTTAAGATTTTATACATCTTCGGCATTCTTTTTTCATAAGGCTTATCAGTTAACGAGTCATATTTTACATCTATTAATTTTTCCCTTCTTAATTCAGCCATTCCTTTATATACGATTCCCTCGCCTATCCCGCCGAATTGTTCAGTTATTGCGGCTACGCTTCTTGACCAATATGGCTTTGTATCGCTAATGCTAGAATAGGCAAGATTTATAAAATAACAAAACTTAGCCCTAAGAAATAAAATCTTATTCCAGCCAAAATCAAAGTAGTCATTAGGAAGTTCGAAGTAACCTTCAGTGCCATTGCGGGCAGTGAAAATAGGGGACGTTTCTATTTTTCTCGTACTAAGCTCAGGGAAAATAGACGCGTCCCCTGGTTTTTCAATCAGCGTCACCTCCGCTTCTTTCGCATAATGCGGTTCAAATTTTATTAGTTTATATTTCTGTTCCAATCTTCTAAGCACTTTTATAATCTGCCTTCTATAATCTGTGGTTGTCCACCCTTCATAAATCCCAAGATGCTTGGCAAGATCATCATAGGAAAGCAATAAAACGGGGACTGTCCCCGCCTTTTGGGGACTGTCCCCTTGTTTTTCGCTAAACTTCCAAAGCAGATACAAATAAATATCAAAAGCCCGCGCATCTTGCGCTTTTATCATCAAAGGCGCAAGCTTTGGATTTTCCATAAACTCCCAGCTGATAGGCGTAGAAGGGCCGATAAAATCAAGGTATTTCTCTATCTCACTGTCTATCTTGATCGTCTTGAAATAACTTAAGATATCTTCCGCTAATCCTTTTGAATCAATCAAAACATTTACTTCATTACTTTTATTAAATGAAGACTCAGTCCAATTCGTGCTTCCTAGCACGACCACGCTTTTATCTATAACAATGGCTTTAGCATGAGTGTATCTTACCGGCTCATCATAATACACCCTTATCCCAGCATCTCTGAGGCGCTTGTAAGCCCTGATGCTTCTAATTTTGGCTTCCCAATCGCTTGTATGCCTTCGTTGGACGAAGTCCACATTTTGATCCAAGATAACTTCTACATCCACTCCCCTTTGTTTTGCCTCTATAAGCCCATTAACAAGTTGATTAATTTCTGAATCTTCTCTGTATTGAGACAACTCTATTACGAACATTACAAGATTTATTGATTCTTTTGCTTTTGCCAAAGCCTCTTTCACCGCAGGAAAGTATTTAGTCCCGTTAATATCTATCGCTTCAGCCTGATAACAATAAGCCCTTGCCGTTATTCCTAACACAGCAAGGGATATTATAAAAACTGCTAAATATCTTTTCATTTTTTATTTTCTACTCGCCTTATTTCTTTTAGCGCCTGATCCGATATCTACCATTCCGAGGATATCCTCGAAATGGTCACTAACCGCATGGCCGCTATTATTACAGGCATCTTTTGCTTTGGCAATTACCGGGCCAAAATGCCTATACTCAGAATATTCAAATATTTTTGATAACTCTCTGGCAGACCAATACTCCATTTTTTGTTCATTGATTTTCTTAATACTCTCAAAAACAGAACTATGCCCTGCATTGCTTAATTGATTCATGAGTTATCTCCTCCTTTTCCTGCGTTATTATTATTTCCTTCCTACTGCAATTGACGCAAGAAAAGGCAAAATCTAACAAAAAATTTATCGTTTCCGTCATTCTGAACGAAGCGTAAAATCCCTGTCATTCTGAGGGCCCATCCCCCCTCGTCATCCTGAGGGCCGCAGGCCCGAAGGATCTCGTTTTTAAAATCTTATTCTTCTACTTCAATAGTTATCTTCTTTACGACTGGTAATTCCTTCTTTTCTGTCTCATTAATTGTATATTGCCGATCATCATAATCAAACGCCACCGCATAGCAACGAGCAACCTCTTTCCCATCAAACTTAACTAAAAATCCGCCTTCGGACATAGAAAACCTCCTGTTTCATCTTATTAAACCAACAATTACGCGAGTTAGAACTACCTGTTCTAACTCAATCTATTCTAATTCATTCAATACAACTGGTTATAATAACTATATCCCGACTTGTGCCCAGAATGTGCCTCATTAGAATATCAAGTTAAGCTTTACTTCACGAAGTTAAATCTAGGTCTATGAATAAAATCCAATGTCCCATCCGGTTTTATGTAGTAAAGTGGCGCAGCAAATATTGTAGCATGCGGACCACTATCTGCACCACGTATAATCCCTATTAGTTCATGCTTATTATTTCTTTTAATAAAGACGGGGCCACCACTCATACCACCGAGTTCTCCTAAGTCTGGGCAATTATCCCCATGTTTCCTTATTTCTCTTACATTTCTTTCATCAGCAAGAATAATTTCAAAAGTAAGGGAGGTGAAAAAAGATATGAAGAAGGTACTTCTTGTATTATTTGCTGTTGCGTTTGTCACTTCTATGTGTTTTGCCGAAGAGGCATCAGTTCTAGATAGCGAACATAATAGCACTGATTCTGCTCAAGCTTCTAGCAATGTTGCTGCTCCAGCGCAAGTTCCCAGCACTACTGTTGCTTCAACCCAACTACCTGCCAACACCACTTCTACAGCCTCAGCTGGAACTGCTATTTTTACCGGTAAGGTCGATTTTGTATCGAGCGGGAGTGGTATAAGTGGGGTAAATCCGCAGATTACCGTCAAAGACGATAAGGGACAGGGGACGATCTTTATGGTAGCAAGTGACGCTACTATCAT
The DNA here is from genome assembly GCA_030693145.1 of Candidatus Omnitrophota bacterium. GTDB lineage: Bacteria > Omnitrophota > Gorgyraeia > Gygaellales > Profunditerraquicolaceae > UBA6249. The sequence goes on along the minus strand of JAUYBI010000056.1, from coordinate 15,909 downwards.
TGACAAAGACGGGAATTCGACTACCTTGACTTGGATAGGCAAGGATGATAAAGTTAACATAGAATACATTACGAATCAAGACGGCATCAAAACTGCCAAGTCCATTAAAGTGTCAGCAGATTAGTGGAATAAAACATAAGCTACATTCACGATTTCAATGTGGGGAATCAAGAATCAGCCCGGTTCTTTTCTTACCGGGCTGATTTATTTCTTAAGCCTTGTCTAAAAAAGTAATAATCAAAGTCATATAACTTTAGGAAGATGTTAGAAGAAGATGACTAAAATCATCTCACCGAGCTAGGCTATATTAGGATTTCAGCCAGTTCTTTATCGGATAGGCTTAATAGAACAGTTCTAAATTCGTCCAACCAGATCCGGCATGCATATTTCGAAAAAAAGAGATGAATTTAGTTAAGTTTGGTTAAGATTAGACAAAAGGAATTAAGTCCTGGTTTGATTCTCGTGTACTGTTTTAAGTCTACCGTGGGGAGGGTTCAATTTACCTGCTTCTCCGATTATATTTTTAAGCAGTAGCAGTATCCTCAATATAGAACGATTTTTTTAGCCCAACTTTTTATATCAAATATCCAAAATAGTGGTACAATATAGCAAAATGTAATGGGAGTATTTGCTGGAAAATATGTGTGTTAATGAACTATTGCAAGATTTCAGGCGGATAAGATTCAGATGGCTATAGTAGTAGATGATCTTAAGAAAGCGAACTATGGCACAAAAAAACAAAACTAAAGAAGAGCTTGTTAAAGAGATAGGATTACTACAAAAGCGGATAGTGGAACTTGAGATATCGGATAGCGCGCGCAAGAAGGCCGAGGAGGTACTGATATTCAATAATATCATCCTCCGCACACAGCAGGAATTATCCATCGATGGAATACTTGTAGTGGATGAAAAGGGCAAAATATTATTCTTCAATCAGCGTTTTGTTAATATATGGGGTATTCCTTTGGACGTAATAGAATTAAGATCCGATGAGCGTGTGCAACAGTCGGTGATGGATAAACTGGCATCTCCTGAAGAATTCGCCCGTAAGGTGAAACATCTCTACGAAACCCGGGATGAAATATGTAATGATGAGGTAGTTTTGAAAGACGGCAGGGTCTTCGACCGTTACTCTGTCTCGATGTTTGATGCCGAAGGAGAATACTATGGCAGGGTCTGGTATTTTCGCGATATCACCGAGCGTAAAAAGGCAGAGGAGGCGTTGCGGGAGAGCGAGAATCGATTACAAAGCGTTCTTTCGACAATCCAGGAGAGCGTTACTTTTAGTAACGAAACAGGCTATTTCTATGTTTATAATCTAGCAATGGAGAAACTTACAGGCTATTCCATGAAAGAAGCCAATGCATGTCCAGATTTTATCAGCCTTCTGTATCCCGATCCAAAAAATCGGCAGATGGCATTAAAAGGGATTGTGGAGCTTTTAGAAAAAAGAACAAGCCGAGAGATAGAAATAATAATTACTACAAAAAGTGGTCAATTTAGAAATGTCTCTATATTTTCATCTTTAATCTCTTATAATGGGCGCAATTTATTTCTGAGTGTTTACCGTGACATCACCGAACGCAAACAAGCAGAAGAGGTATTACAAGAAGCATGCACTGAGCTTAAAGAAACACAGGCTCAACTTATCCAGGCTGAAAAGATGGAAGTGATTGGTAGACTGGCGAGCGGTGTTGCGCATGAAGTGAAGAATCCACTGGGGATAATTTTGCAGGGAGTTAATTATTTAGAGGGGAAGATTTCTTCGGAAGAGAAGGATATGTTTGAAATCGTTCAGATGATGAAGAACAACATCAAAAGGGCTGATAATATTGTGTGTGCACTCCTGGAATTTTCCAGGGCAGGAGAATTAAATTTAAAAGCCGAAGACATAAATAGCATATTAGAGAGCTCTTTGAGTTTAGTACGATATAAGATTAACCCCCCAGATATAGAAATATTTAAGGAATTAGCTTCGGACTTACCCAAGGTTTCAATCGACAGTAATAAGATGGAACAGGTATTCATAAACTTACTTTTAAATGCCGTTGATGCCATGCCGAGAGGCGGAAAGCTCTTTATGCGTTCATATCCAATTCAGTTGCATGATTCGAAGAACGATCTTGGCAGAAGGAATGGTAATTATTTTAAACTTACGGAAAAGGCAGTTGTTGTGCAGATAGAAGATACAGGTAATGGCATTCTAGAAGAGAATTTGAGAAAGGTCTTCGACCCATTCTTCACGACCAAGGGCCCAAAGAATGGGGTGGGATTAGGCCTTGCGGTTACAAAGAATATAATTGATATGCATAAAGGGATTATAGACATAGAAAGTAAAGTTGGCAAAGGTACCAAGGTGAGCATTATCCTAAGGATAGCATAGCCAGGGAGGTTGTATGGAAAAGAGGAAGGTTATGGTTGTTGATGATGAGCCAGATTTTATTAAGGTAATAAAATTGAATTTGGAAGAAACAGGTAATTACGAGGTGATGACTTTGTCAACTGCGAAAGATATTATACCCGAGGTACATTCTTTTAAGCCCGATGTTATCCTGCTCGATATGCTCATGCCTTCAACAGGAGGATTAGATGCCTGTGAAATGTTAAATAATGATTCCTTAGGCAAGAATATACCTATTATTATTGTTTCTGCTTTGGGTAAGGATCAAGATAGATATGCTGCTTATAAAAAAGGTATTATTGATTATTTGGTAAAACCCATAGAAAATAAAGATCTCATTACTGCAATAGAACATGCTCTAGAAAATAAATAGGAAGTTCGATATTCTACAGCTACACCGGAGATACCAAAGTGCTTACTATTTTTTTTAAAAAGTGATATAATCACATCGGTTTTGTTTTAGTTAAGTTTTCTACAAGGAGCTTTTTAAGATGCCGAATGTTACGACGATATATATATTGACAGCAATATTAAGCATAGCGATAGGCATACTGCTGTATAATCTGACCAATTCTGGGCAATTCTGGCAATTCTGCAATTCTGCAATTCTGGCAATTCTGGGGGCAATTCTGGGGACATCATACTTAATTCTGAATTATGTAATGTGACCCCGGAACTTTCCAGCTTTGTTTTCCCGTCTTTAGTCTGATAAATAATAATTTCTGATTTTCTTGCTATTTCGCTCATTTATCAACTCCTAAAATTTTGTATTTATGCCCTATTGCTCCCCTCGCAAAAATCATCGCAGCGCGAGTTACTTCTCATCGCCTGCCTCTTGCCCGCTGGTCCAGTCAAGCAGTTTACGCTTCAATTCTTCTTTTGACGGCAGGTAGAGCCGGTATTCTTTCGCGTGAATATTAGCATCTTTAGAAAGCGTAATCTTAACAAGTGCATCATGTTTTTCCCGGCAAAGGATAATACCAATAGTTGAAGATTCTTTTCTCGTTTTCACATACCAGTCAAAATAATTAACATACATCTGCATTTGTCCCAAGTCCTGATGCGTTAATTTACCGATCTTAAGATCAATCAAGACATAACACCTCAGCAAACGGTTATAAAAAACCAGATCTACAAAAAAATGCTCTTCATCAAAAGTAAACCGCTTTTGACGCGCTTCAAAGAGAAATCCTTTGCCCAGCTCAAGTAAAAAATGTTCGAGTTTATCAATGATGGCTGATTCTAAATCAGATTCCGAATATTTCGCCTTTTCATCAATTCCAAGAAACTCCAGAACATACGGCTCTTTCAGTAAATCTTCTTGTTTAGAAATAACCTGGCCTTCCTTTGCCAGTTTTCGAACACCGTCCTTATCGCGGCTCAACGCCAAACGCTCATATAGCCCGGAGTTAAATTGCCGGGTGAGTTCCGGCAGAGTCCAGCTATTGCTTACCGCTTCTATTTCGTAAAAACTACGCGCGTCCTCGTCTTTAATCCCGATAAGAAAAATATATTGCGACCAACTAAGGCTGAATTTCGCGGATAAACTTTTTGTTTTTTCTATCACCCCTAATTTATCAGACGGCGTCTGGCTTTTTTGCCTACTGGTCAATTTGGCAGACGGCGTCTGCCGAATCTGACCCAAACGACCCTGATAAACTAGATAAAATTTACGCATATTTCGTAAGTTTCGCTCTGAAAAACCCGCTCCAAACTCATTAAATAACTGCTCAGATAGCTCTTTTAGTATTTGCTTCCCATAGGCGGCGCGATTAGAACCCTTTTGCTCATACTCCACAATCCTGCGGCCAATTTCAAAGCTAGTCACCACCTGAATGGCATTAATATTTCTGACAACAGCGCTTCTCGCTGAAAGAATTAGCTCGCGGATTTCTCTAAACAACGCTGTGTTAGCAGAAGTATTTTGTTTGGCAGGTTTCATCTGTTTTTTCATTTTGTCACCTCGTTCAATAACCTTACAATCTCGCCTTCAAGTTCTTTTCTTTCTGCTTTCTATAACAGACGAAGAAAAGAGCAAAATCTAACTAAAATTATTTTATGCTTCTGTAAAAATCCCAGAAACGTCACCTAGTCTCTTTTGTATTGTCGCTTGTCGCTATTTAATACGGCGGCTCTGCCGGCCCTGTGTAACCACACAGGCCTAAACGCGGTGAGTTAACCACCTTTATTGGTTCACCATAGTTATCATGGGGGTGCGTTTCTGCATGCTCGTCGCACAAGGTTCCCCATATATTTTCTTCAATCAAACACTCTATACATAGCCAAATGGCTGGTTGTTTACATTTTATACATTCGTATTCCGGCATCAAATTACGCGCCATAAGGGCAATTGGCCAAGAACCAGTTGGCTTCCCTTTTCGTGTGCCTATCATCTTAATAAGCGTAAACGACGATGTCCCAAAATCATAAATGTGCGTCAATTCTACGCCTGGCTCAAAAATTTCATCGGCGCTCCGGTTCTTGGGTATCTCATTGCCTTGCCAGCCTCCAAGCGAAAACTTACTCAAATGCCCACAACACTCAAGCCAGATAGCTCTCAAATAGCTATCCAAATCCTTGAGGGTAGCTGAACCGCGCATTTCCAGGTCCAACCAGAATTGATTTAGGCCGACAGCCTGTATACGAAGGTGATAAAGCGCCTCGGCTTCCCCTTTCTTGCCCTCAGCTTTTGCGATAGCTTCTTGGCGTTGCGCACAAACCCCCAGATGTTTAGCTACCGCGTTCTTGGCGATTTCTTGTCCGCAATAAGCGCACTTTCCTTTCGATTGTTTTCCTTGAGACATATATTCCTCCATGAATTTACTTCTGGCGTAAATTCGTGGCGTTTCTATTTTTCAAAAATTAGAAGCAGCAGTCCCATTTTTTACAAGATTTTCAGAACTTATAATTTTTGTCTATTAATTCTTTTTTAAGGTGTTTTTTCCCGATCCACTGAAAAAAGATTGAGGGGACCCCCGCTGGTGCTCCGTTTTTAAAGAATCAATCGCATCTTTTAAATTAATTCCAAAAGGCAAATTCATTTTCTCATCCTTCTCTTATTTCCTCTGTTTCATCAGTTAAAGACTTTAACTCAAGGCTCTTTATCTCTGGCAAAGATGCGCCAATTATCCCCTGCATATCTCCATACATCCTCGCCGTACTAATAACTACTTTCTTAATCTGCTGCTCTCTCTTTGACCAAAGTTTCTCCATGGCTACCTTCTCTTTAGTTAAATCAGTATTCATGGTAACAAATGCCTCTACAATAGCCTCCACCTTTTGCTTAAATTCTGTTCCAGAAAAGTAATTATAGATTGCCTCCATTTTCTCGGCTTTTCCGACTGCCGCCTGTTTGGCGCTCGCAACTTCCAAGAGATTTTCCCGCAAAGCCAAAGCAAGCCCCATAGCAAGAGGAAAACTTGTAACCCATATTCCCTTAACTTGAGAGAATCCATTTATTTCTTTAGGCAAAGCGATACTCATTAAAACTGCGATATCCGCCTTTACTTCTCTCTGATCATCCTTTAATTTATCAATCCAGCCATCACTCCAGTTTCTTGTGCGCTTAGACTCCCAAATAATACTTCCACAATACTGCCCCATGGGATTATTAACCTTCTGTAAAACATCAGCTCCTTTAATCCCTTTAGGAACAGGCTCTATAATATCGTGTTGAGCTCGTTTTGTTGAGTTTCCTGAAGTTTCTTATCTTCAGACTCAAGGTCTTCTTTCTTACAAAATGGACATATTATAGTTTGTTCAGCCATTCTTGCGTCCCTTTTTCTCTGATAGGCGTTTGGCGGCTTTCCGCTCAATCATTTTTACCGAGCGATCAAAATCGCTGTCTTTTGCATCGCAGGCTTTGATCCTTTTGAGATTAAATTTATCATATTGCGCTTCCGCATGCCCAAGCGCAAGCTCATGAGATATCTTGCCTGCATGAGCAAGAATTTCCCGCTCATTAAGCGACAAAAATCCGTCAAGTTTTTTAATCCAGTCCTTCATATGCATCGGGGTACGGCGCATCGCCTGGCCCTCAGCGAAAATCAGATATTGCTCTACGAGATTGTTGAGCGCCAAGAGTTCTTGTTCAGAAAGATAATTCTTCGCGATGGCGACATCGTGTTTGCGGACTTTAGCCCCGCGCCAGCCGGTAAGCCCCATGTTCATCTTTGAGCTGTCAGCGCGTTCGCGTATAATTTCCGCGGCTGTTTTGCCGCTGATTGCCCAATGCATTTTATTCTGCACCGTTTTAAAGAAGTCAATGCTAATTTCCAATGTAGGATCGTAATCTACGCTGGTAGCATAAATGTCCGTTATCTTCTGATAGAACCGGCGCTCAGACGTGCGAATATCCTGAATACGCCGGACAACCTCATCAAAATAATCAAATGGTTGATCGGGATTTTTGAGCCGTTCGTCATCAAGCACAAAACCCTTTACAATATATTCCCGCAAATGCTGGGTAGCCCACTGACGAAAACGCGTGGCAATATTAGATTTTACCCGGTATCCCACAGAAATGATCATATCCAGATTATAGAAATCACGACTACGCTTAACACTGCGGTTTCCTTCTTGTTGAACTGACAAGAATTCCTTGTGAGTTGCCGAATCGGTCAGTTCGCCTTCTTCAAGTATATTCTGAATATGCAAACTTATATTCTGCTGAGTCGTCTGAAACAGTTCCGCCATCAACTGCTGAGTCAGCCAGACCGTCTCATTTTGAAAACGAACATCGATTTTAATTTTTCCGTCTTCAGCCTGATAGATTATCAATTCAGACTTATTTTCTTTACTTTCCATTGGCCAACTCCTTGCCCACCGAGAAATCCTCGGTAGTTGCCTTTTCAGCAAGCTCTTTTTCCCTATCGGGTAGTTTTCTATTTTTCTTCATAATTTTTCCTCTTTGATTTCTCTCCGGCATCCAGCTTGGCCTTTTCTTTCTTTATCCGCGCCAGCAAAACTTCCTCTATACTTATCTTCTATCCCACCATATCCAGCCAAGTATCCGCACGAAAAAGTAATAAAGCGCAGCGAACCTGAAATTATCTCTTTTTAGAATCGCGTAGAATTCCCGGTCAACTTCTTTGCGCTGAATAAATGGCCTGACTTTTTTGCTGAATTGATAGAAGACATCGTGGACTAAAGAGGCATAATAAGTTTTGCTTTGGCCAGTGGTAAAATTCAACACTGCCTCGGGAACACCGATATAGATGTCTTTTATTTTAAACTTGGGGCTGCAGCCATCCCAAGCATACCCCTTGTGATTTGTTCCTTTGATCAAAATCAGGCCGTCCGCAGCCAGTTTAAACCACTCATTCTCAAACTCCCGTCCGGTTATTGCGGATTGATGACTGTAATTTTCTCTAAGGCAATAGATGTATACGGCCATTTAAATCACTCTCATTATTCTATCCTCGCCCTCTCTTCATTCTGAGTGACTAGGGGACGTTTCTATTTTTCTCATACCCATCTCAAGAAAAATAGACGCGTCCCTTGGTTTTTTCTATTAAAACAGAAACGGTCCCATTTTTTGCCAATATATTTTTTATTCCTCCCAACAATGCGGTCAGCCACATACTCACTGCCAGGAAAAATTGCCTAAAAGGGTTATGCTGGATAAAAACAAAACCATCCCGGCTCTTTTACTACTTCAATTCCGGCAGGGACAATTCATCCAACACCCAATCAATATTTAAATCTAACCCTCTATCCTTATTCTGCTGCTCGATGCCCTTTAGATGTTGCTTCATCAGCTCAATTAGCTTTGGCCGCATTTGCGGATCAGCTGCCGCGGCGCGGGGAGTCATCTCATCTAAGGCCGGGATTTTATCTTCAAGAAATATAGTATAATGCCGCTTGTAGAATTTTTGCATAAGCTCGCGCTCTACTTCTGGCGGGATGTCTTTAGTACCACTCTTCTCTTTATTTGAAATTATCTCCCGAGCATAACCTTCATAATCATTCTCCATTTTCCCGGCCTGCTGTTTGGCCAGATCCACCACCACTTCATTCTGTAATAAAAGATTCTCTCCGAAAAACTTCCTAACCATTCTTTTAGCAAAGGAATGTTTTTGCTTAGTAAAGGCCTCTACAATGAGTTTATCCGGAAAAAGGCTGATATTTCCTACGGTGCCCACGCCTTCATCCTTTTCCTGCCCATGCCGAAAATGCGCCGGCATATTTTTTTCTAAGGCTTTGGATTGGCCGCGGCGCAACCAACTGTAATAATACACCCCCGGGAGATCCTGCTCGTCCGGATGCCTTTCACGCTGCTCAAAATCCGGATTTTTATCCAGGATTGCCTTAATCTCCCCATAATTCCCCTTAATTTTATATATTGCCCGGCATTGATGCAGATCCATCCTCTTCAATACCGCAATACTTCTCTCACGGCTTAAGTCATAAATCAGGCTGCCAAATACGCCGAAGTTCTCTGAAAGGTAGTCTTTTATTACTAGTTCCTTGTGTTTGCGGTTTTCTTTCCTAAACGCATCGCGTAAGCTATCCATAAACTCGGCAAACGCAGAATCCGAAAGCTCTACACCATTATTAGCGATGCGGCTAAAATAAGGGTAGTGCGCCAGCCAGGTTAACATCCGCGTCCAACGCACTGACCTTGCGGCAGTGGCGCGATCAATTAATACGAAATTCCCTTTTTCCGGCTCTAATAAATCAATACATTCCATGCTCTGATGATCCAATACTTTTTCTATTTCAATAACTGTAGCCCGGCAACTAAAGCGGTGCTCCATCATAATACGTTCGTCATTATTAAGGCCAACCCACCCTTGCATCTGCCACTTCTGGGCTAAAGTGCGGCCGTCGGCATCGCGCTTGACAAAAAACAGATGATACACCGCCGCGCCCTCTGCCGTTCCAACATCCTCTTCTGATATACCGCTGGCAAAACGCATCTGTTCAACCATTTCCTCAAATTCACGGTAGTTATAGTAAGACTTAAGGTAATCAAGCTTTTTGCGCACCAACCCTTCATCCACCTTCAACCATAAATCGTATCCTGGTATGCTAAAAGGAAAGTAGCCACAAGACAGGATACAGCGTATCTTGCTCCCGCGTCCTGAGCCACAACAGGCCGGACAGATTATCTTTTCCAAAGCCGGGCAGATTCCCCGCGGCTTCCTGCCACAGATAACACACCTTGGGACTGTTTTATCCATAGATATGAAGTCTATTTCTTTTTTCCATGTAACGATTTTTTAAATTTCTTCTGCTTTTATCACTTCTGTTTCATCAGTTAAAGACTTTAACTCAAAACTCTTTATCTCTGGCAAAGATGCGCCAATTATTCCCTGCATATCTCCATACATCCTCGCCGTACTAATAACTACTTTCTTAATCTGTTGCTCTCTCTTAGACCAAAGTTTCTCCTATGAATTCACGGCACCGTATTTATTCATTTTTCAGCAGTTTATTTTGAGGCTTTGCCAGATAATTATCCCGGCTTACAACCTTTTTCTTTGTTTCTTGCTCCAGTTTTTTTCGCGCCACTCCCGCGACATTGCCACCACGGCGAGAGACATCCTTATTTTCCTCAAAACCACTGGGATGTTCTACTTTAGTAATTTGAGTTGTGGACGCTTCGCCAAGCATAGAAAAAATAAGCTCAAGATCAGTCATATGATCCCTAAGATTCTGCCGCTTCAAACCTTTAAGTTTTTTGTATTGGCTCGGCGTCAGGCCAAAGGCGGCTTTGGATATCTCCGCGGTCAGAATTTCATATTCTTTGTTTTTTTCAACGCCGTGCTTCTTCCACTCATCAGTCAGCTCCTCGCGAATAGCAATTCCGCGTATCCGTTTTTCAATCCAATTGTCAGAATACCCTTTGAGCTTATAGAGCATCCTTGTTCGTTTGGTTGCCAACTCCGGATTTTCAATTTCCTGCACGCGCTCATAACCTACTTTTGCCAGCCAACGCTTTAGTGGCTCAGCTTTTGGAGATGGAATAGATTGAACTATCCTAAACATTCCCTCTGTATTAGCGCAGTCAGTCTCATATTTCTTACCGTCAGAAGCCTCCAATTTCAGTTGTCTACAAATTGTAGATAACTGAAATCCATCGTCACTTTTTACACGAGCTTTCATAGCGTTCCAATAAACGCGTGGATTGTTACTATCTGTTAAAACCGCTATAACGTCCACGGCCGAAAACCACCATTCATTATTATAAATGATTTTTCGTATCCCTTGTCCTTTAAATACCGCTATTTTTGTATCCATATACTCTCCTCCTACGTTATTATTATTTTCATCCTGCTATAACAGACGCAAGAAAGCCTAAAATCTAACCAAAAATTTATCACTAACACACAACAGGAAACATTTTCAAACAATCACCCCTCTTTGAAAAAGAGGGGAACGGGGAGATTTTTAAGCAATGTGTTTCTGAAAAATAGAAACGATCCTATTCTTTCTCATATTATTGGAACGGAAAGTGTCTAATTATTTCGGGATAGCTAACTCCAATAAGATGTCTTTAATCTTAAGCCAATCCCGCTTTTGTTCCTCAACACTCCTAGTCATCTGGGCTCTTTTTGACGTATGATAAAGAGGATAAATCCAAGGCGTGGTATCTTTGATTGTGTCGCCAACATTTTCCTTTAAGGAAAACTTCTTAAGCGAAACTGAATCTTTAAAATAAAGTTTTAAAGATTTCAAAGCAACATTCCCAAGACTTACGATAAGTTTTGGCTTGAGAGCCTGTATTTGTTTATCTAACCAAAAATGACAATTGCTAATTTCGTTAATTATTTTATAGCCTGTCCCATATGTCCCATAAATGTCCCATATCTTAGAGGGCGTATTTTCGTCCTTTTCGATCACCTTGAGCCTTAACGAGCCCCTTGTCAACAAGGTTTTGTAAATCACGATACAAAGTTTTCCGTGTAGTTGTTACATAGAAAACTTGAATATCAGAAAGACTAATTACCCCTTTTTCTTTAATAAGTTTTATAGCCTTTATCTGCCGTTCTATTGTTTTTATGGGTCTTCCATTCAAACGCGGACTTAAATCTTTCGCTTTAACTCCAGAGGTTACTTTTATAACCTCCAGCAGTGATTTTAATCCCTCATTTAATCCCCTCAAAAAGGGAAGCTCAACCGTTGATCTTCAGTGACCTTTTCAGCGACCCGCTTTTCGACTCCATTCAACGCGTCGTCTTATTTATTACGTTTAACCATGTCAAGAAGCAGATGCTCGCGCCTCAACTCCCGTCTTAGTTCATCTTCGGTTGGCAAATACAATTTATAGCGCGATGCAAATATCTGCCTGTTATTCTTAGACAACGTATACCGAACCACCGCTTCCTTTTTGTCTTCGCATAAGATAAGTCCAACAGTCGGATTATCATCCAATTGCCTGACTTCGCGGTCATAATAGTTCACATACATCTGCATCTGTCCGATGTCCTGATGAACAAGTCTGCCAATCTTTAAATCGATGATCACATAGCATTTCAGCATTGTATTGTAGAATACAAGATCAATATAGAAGTGGTCTCCATCCAATGAAATTCTCTTTTGCCGGGCAACAAAGGTAAAACCTTTACCCAGCTCAAGCAGAAACTTAGAGAGATTATCTATAAGAGCCTGTTCTAATTTGCTTTCATAGAGCTTTGATTGGGGAGATAATCCGGTGAATTCAAGAACATACGGATCTTTAATCATGTCTTCATATGAGACAATCTCTTGGCCTTTCCGAGCTAACCTCAAAAGGCCTTTTTTGTCTTTGCTCAAAGCCAGTCGCTCAAAAAGAAGCGAGCCTTTTTGCCGCTCAAGTTCGCGCGCTGACCAATTGTTATTAATACACTCAATCTCATAGAAAGAGCGGGCTTCCGGTTTTTCGACCCGCATCAAGATTCGGTAATGCGTCCAGCTTAATTCTCGACGCACTGCGTCGAGAATCGGATACGTTAGATAAAATTTGCGCATATTCCACAGATTACTGTCGTCAAAACCTTTACCAAACTCATCCAATAAACGCTTGGATAGATTTTCAAGAATCTTCTTGCCGTATTCCGCGCGCGATTTACCCCTTTGTTCCTCATCAACAATTTCTTTACCGATTTGCCAATACGCCACAACCATTTCCGCATTGATGGCTCGCGCAACATTCCCCCGGGCGTTTTCAATAATTTTTCTTATGCGGAGATAGATTCCTTGTGACTGCCGATCTGCCTTGATTAACCCGCCATTCTTTATTTTTTTATCTTTCATCGTTACTTCCCTTTCTTATGGCTTTGGCTATTGGAGGCCAAACCATAGCCTTCTGGCTTATCGGAAAATGGATATGACCGCGACCATTGATCGATCTCATCTTTTCTGAAGCGCCATTGGCCACCGACGCGAAACGCCGGTATTTTTTTCTCACGGGCTAGACGGCGTACAGTGTAAGGATGAAGTTTAAGATATTGAGCGACATCTTCTGCGGTATAAGCTTCAGACAATTCTTTCATTAGGGCTCCTCTGTTACATTTTATGCCATATTATATCAGAGATATCCCAAGAAACAACCAAAAAATCCCCAGTGCAGCAGGGGATGGTGGAATGACTTACAGCAAGGTTGGTACAGCCAAGTCTACCTCAATTTTAGGTATGGTTGCCACAGGTGACTGTAACATTAAAACTGCTGCTGCCAATGGTGGTATTAAAACGATCAAATATGTGGATTATGATGCCAAGAATACTCTCGACATCTACGGCAAGTACACGACTACTGTTTACGGAGACTAATATTCGTTAAATAAGTGTAATTATTTTCATTGGTCCTCCGCTTCCATATAATAAAAAAAGACAACTCCTTTGCAGAAATTGCCTTAAACTTACCTATCCTGTAATCCATTATTACGCCTTGGTGATTAAGTATTATTGGGTAAGGTTGTTTAATTTTAAACAGACAATTAGAATTCAATCTTAAAAATTACGTAAAAATTGCGTTTTCGTTACCCAGACAAACTTGATTATCCATATCCCATAGCAAATATCTGATAGCAGTATAATTATCCGATGATGGCCCCTCAATTACTAACCTCTCAATGTTCTTTTTAAATAATGTTTTAGATCTATTATTTGCATCTCCGGCAGTATGCCCTTTCACTAAAGAAACTGGGATATAATTTGAGGGTTCTAAAAATAATTCTGCTGTTTTATCTTCAAGTGGCTTCCCTGCGCTTGTTTCATCGGATAACATTATAAAATCCTCTTCATATCCTAAATAAGCAAGTGCGCCTTGTGCTATAGAATTTTTTCCTAAACTTTTTGCCGATCTACAAGAACGTGCGTAAATAATTTTATCTTTTACAGCCTTAGAATCGTCTTCCTTTAAAATAACTTCATTATTATGACCGTGAACAGAATTATCACTACCATGCCCATTTAAGATGACTAATTTTGTACCAGTTTTTTCTAAAGTTCCGATAACTCTATTCCTACTTGCCTTTTCACGGTGGAGGTCTATAACTTTTATGCCCCTGTCCACAGCTAAATCTATTATTTTTTTACTCCACTTGGAAAGATAATTAGTTCCAGCATCGTGTTCTGGCCTGGTAATGAGCAGCTTTCTTCCCATGCAATTTAATTTTCTAAATTAAGCTCTTCTAGTAAAGTACCTTTTGTTAAAGCTCTTAAGAAGGAGATCTCTATCTTAGCAATCTTCTGACCAATTTCGTCTCCAATTTTTACTCGTTCGATAAGCTCATCCTTAGTGAATTCTCCTACAGAACCGATATGGATTCTTTTATGCGGGGAAAGAATATCGAGGCGTGCAATAACAAGATCTTTTAAATCTTCAGGAATTCCTTCTTTTTTTTGCTTTATTTCTTCTGCCATTTAAATTATCCCTAGTTCTTCCAATTTTTTTAAAATTTTCTCACTGTTTGTTGTGTTATTTTTTACCTCAAAAAAAGCAACTTCCCAGGTAATAGGTTGCTTTATTCCCTTTTCTTCTAAAACAAGGATAATTTCTTTACGCGTATTCAACGGAAGATTTGCATAAGCTCTCAGAAATTTTTCTCTATTTTCTTGGGCAGGCATATTAATTTATACTATTTTATAGATTGGAAATTACTAAAATAAGATAATTATAGTAAAGATGGTACCGACTTTGTTCCTCTCTTTTATTAATTATACTAGGTAATGAAACGATGTCAAATCAATTATGTGGTTTGTCAAGCACTTAAAGGTATTTGCCTGCGGTAGCCTTCGCGCAATCCTTCCAACAAACCTTGCGAAGGCAACCGCATGTCAGACACAAAAAAATCACTCAAAACCACTAAGGGAGGCTAAAGCCTAAAGAAGATGAGAAAAGGAAGGATTACCGTATTACAGACCAAACCAAAGCAACTACCCAACCAATACCAGTCCATCCTAAGAAAAGATTAAGTAAAAATACTGCCATCCAGTTTTTATTCCGCCGTAGAAAGGAAATTAATGCGGGCAGTAGATACAAACCAAAGATGACAATAATTATTAATCCTATTTCTGTTAAGCTAAGATTCTGCATTTGCATGTTTTAAGTTTCCTCTAAGATTTAAAAATCTCCTATTTTCATTTTTATTAAAAATATATCTGATTATATGTACAAGTCCGGCTGCCCCAAAGAAGACTACCGAACCACCAATAGCAATCACCAAAAATAGCCTGCCTTCTTTCTGGATAAAGCCGTGCCAAAGGCTCCAGAGAATTACCTGCCAGCCACTACTACTCATGATGAGATTCGGGTCGTGATAGCCAATCCTCCCCAGCCAATAAGCAAATACCCAAAACAAGTAATACATCCATAGCCAAATACTCCTTATGCTTAAAGCGATAAATAAAACCAATAAGCCTGTTAAACCCAAGATGTCATAGGGGATCATACTATTGTTAAGGATGTTTCCCATTGCCTTTGATAAAAGTACCGTATCAGAATACAGCCAAGGATATTCTTCTTCCAGCCTTGCAAGAAAAAGATAAGGCTTTAGCTTTTCCATATCATTGATTCTTCCGGCTGCTTTAAGAAAATCATTAAGCTGACTTACTGACAGGTTTCCTAAACTTCGTCTAGGATTCTTGAACTCATGGGCTATGGCGCGGGAATAGCTTCCGGTTAGAATAAAGACCTTCTTAAAACTAGTGTCGGCAACGGAAGGCATAAAATCGAAATCCCAAGTTCCGGGAACCTCAAAATATCCGGTTATCTTAAAATAAGTTGAATCTTGATCAGATTTAGCCACCTCTCCTGGCGGCACAACCATAACCAACGCATTGCTGCCAGAGATATCCTCAAGCGAAGAGCCTAAAAGCTTAGTCTTCATTACCACAGGAATATCCGGATAGGGCCCCAAAATGACACCCTTTCTTCCGTAGCTTAAGCCGACATACCAGCCAATTAGAGAATAAGCGATAAGCCTACGAGTATATGTCATATTCATTATCGTTTGAATAAACATATCCAGCTGCTTTCTAGTGGCATATTTGAAGGTAAATATAAACCTTAGTAACAACTT